>NC_015216.1:1892917-2238335 GCF_000191585.1 Methanobacterium lacus | reverse complement strand
ATAATAGGTCAAGAAGAAGCTGTTGAAACGGTGATTAAGGCAGCAAAACAAAGAAGAAATGTTCTTTTAATAGGTGAGCCTGGTATTGGTAAATCAATGCTTGCAAAGGGAATGGCAGAACTTCTGCCGCCTGAAGAACTTCAAGATCTATTGGTGTATCCAAACATCGAAGACCTACACAACCCCTTAATAGGTGCCATGCCTGCGGGAGAGGGAAAGAAGGTTGTGATGAATTACAAGATCAAAGCAAAGAGCCAGGAAGAAAAGAAAAACTTTTTCATGGTGATCATAATAGGACTCATCCTGGCAATTGGATTTTATTTAAGAAGGTACTTGGAAGCTATAATCGCAGCAGGAATAGTACTCTTGGTTATGATGCAAATGAAACCACGAAGTACCATCATGGTTCCAAAATTGTTAATCAACAACGAAAACAAGAACACAGCACCATTTGTGGATGCAACAGGTTCACATGCCGGCGCTCTCCTTGGGGATGTAAGGCACGATCCCTACCAGTCTGGAGGTCTTGGAACTCCTGCACATGACCGTGTTGAAGCTGGTATGATTCACAAAGCCAACAAGGGTGTGTTGTACATCGATGAAATTGGTACCATGCAGATGAAAACCCAGCAAGAGCTTTTGACTGCAATGCAGGAAAAGAAATATTCCATAACAGGTCAGAGTGAAACAAGCAGTGGTGCAATGGTTCGTTCCCAGGCTGTTCCTTGTGATTTTGTTCTGGTTGCATCTGGTAATCTTCAGGTGCTCAAAGGAATGCACATTGCTCTGCGTTCAAGAATAAGGGGTTATGGTTACGAAGTGTTTATGAAGGATTCCATGAAGGACACTCCTGAAAATAGGGATAAACTGGTGCAGTTCGTTGCTCAAGAAGTTAAAAAAGATGGTAGAATACCACATTTTAGCAGAGAAGCTGTGGCTGAAATTATAAGGGAAGCTCAAAGAAGAGCTGGTAAGAAAGATTCTTTAACACTCAGGCTAAGGGATTTGGGTGGTCTTGTAAGGGCTGCTGGAGACATAGCTAAAGGGGAACATGCTGAAAGCGTGACTTTAGAACATGTGATTGGTGCAAAGAAACTAGCAAGAACCTTAGAACAGCAGATAGCAGACAGATACATTGTTCAGAGAAAGAAGTACAGTGTATTTAAATCTGAAGGCAGTGAAGTTGGTAGGGTGAATGGTCTTGCAATAATAGGAGATAGGAGTGGAATACTTCTCCCAATTGCAGCTGAAGCAGCACCTGCACAGAGTAAAGATGAGGGTAAGATCATAGCAACTGGAAAACTTGGTGATATAGCCAAGGAAGCGGTTCAAAATGTGAGTGCACTCATCAAGAAAAACACAGGTACAGACATATCCAACCATGATATTCATATACAGTTCCTTCAAGCTTATGATGGTGTTGAAGGTGACAGTGCAAGTGTTTCAATAGCAACAGCTGTGGTATCTGCCCTTGAAAATGTTCCGGTTGATCAGTCAGTGGCACTCACAGGATCCCTGAGTGTAAGGGGTGATGTGATGCCAGTAGGTGGAGTCACTGGTAAAATTGAAGCTGCTGCAGAGGCAGGCATGAAAAAGGTTTTAATACCTTATTCAAACATGGATGATGTTTTAATCGAAGAAAGGTACAAGAACAAAATAGAGGTCATACCTGTAAAGAATATGAGTGATGTTTTAGAACACGCCCTAATAGGATCAGGGAAGGCCAGCCTTGTAACTAAGATGAAGAAGATCACAGACATGGTTCCCAAGGGAATACTTCAAAAACCCCAGAAACCAGTCACACACTAGTCAAAATGAAGTGTGGGAAAACCGTTTTTTCTCACATATCCTTTAACTATTTTTTTGAGGTAAATTTCAAAATTTGTAATTTAGGTCCCCAATATCACTTACTTATATAAGTGGGGATTTACAATAAAATAATAAAGATTAATTGTGAATAAAATTTGTTCCTGAATTCAAATTGTCAGTAGGTTCTAATTTTAAGATTTCAAAGATTCAAATATTGAAATAATGTTCGTCGAACGAAACCTATTCTAATTGTTTTTTTGAATGTTCAGGAAATTAAAAGGAAGATAAAATGGAAAAACTTAGATTTAAAGATTTAAATATATCTAGCGAGATACAGCGTGCTGTTGAAGATATGGGTTTTGAGGAGGCCACTCCGATTCAATCATTAGCCATACCCCATGTCCTCGAGGGCAAAGATGTCACAGGTCAGGCCCAGACAGGAACAGGAAAAACAGCAGCATTTGGAATACCAATTCTCGAAACTGTGGATCCGTCCAATAGAGATCTACAGGCCGTCATACTGTGTCCTACAAGGGAACTTGCAATACAAGTTGCCGAGGAAATGAAAAAACTGTCCAAGTACATGCGAAAAATTGGAATACTACCTGTTTACGGTGGTCAACCAATAGAAAGACAAATAAAAGCACTTAAAAAGGGTGTTCAAATTATAATAGGCACACCTGGAAGGGTGATGGATCATATGAGGCGCGGAACCATAGATATGGGTTCTGTTAAGATGCTGATCCTTGATGAAGCTGATGAAATGCTTGACATGGGATTCAGGGAAGATATTGAATTCGTTCTGGATTACATTCCAGATGAAAGACAGATTCTTCTGTTCTCTGCCACAATGTCTCCGGATATTTTGTACATAACAAGGAGATACCAGGAATCACCAGAATTTTTAAAGGTTGTTCCCAAGGAACTCACAGTTCCTGAAATTAAGCAGATCTACTTCGAAGTGAAAGAGAAGATGAAACTCGATGTTTTATCCCGTTTACTCGATATAAATGATTTTAAACTATCACTAGTTTTCTGTAACACCAAGAGAAGGGTGGACAAACTTGTAAATCACCTGCAAATCAGGGGATACGCTGCTGATGGACTTCATGGAGACATGAGTCAGAGGCAGAGGGACAATGTAATGTCCAAGTTCAGATCTGGAAACATCGAGATCCTCGTTGCAACAGATGTTGCTGCAAGGGGAATTGATGTGGACAACGTTGAAGCAGTTTTCAACTTTGATGTTCCAAACGATGATGAATATTACGTTCACAGAATTGGAAGAACCGGAAGAGCTGGTAAAACCGGTATTGCATACACCTTCGTTTCTGGTAAAGAAGTTTACCAACTCAGGGACATAATGAGATACACCAAGACCAAAATTGAACAACAGCAAATACCATCAGCCAGTGATGTTGCAGAGATCAAAACAACCAATTTCCTTGAAAAAATCAAACGCATTATCAACAATGACAACATCGACAACGAAGTACGCATGGTTGAGAAGATGATGGAGGAAGATTACAGTTCAGTTGAAACTGCTGCAGCACTTCTAAAAATTGTCATGGAAAAGAGCGGAACAACAACTAAAACAACAAGTTCACAGGACTATGGAGATACTGGAGCTGCATCTGGACAGGTCAGACTTTTCATAAACATCGGAAGAAAGGACAAGGTCAAAGTAAGAGATATCATAAGGGCCATAGCAGATAAAACAGGCCTTTCAAGTTCTGCAATTGGAAAGGTGGATATCTTCGATAAATTCTCATTCGTAGAAGTTCCAAAACAAAGTGCAAGTGATGTTATTTCTACCATGAGCGGAACAAAGGTCAAGGGCAGAGCCGTCAATATGGAACCTGCAAACAGGAAAAGCTGAATCCCTTTATACCTTATCTTTTTTTTGAGAAATACCGAAATCAAGCAGATAGGCTTGAAACTTGAAGAGGTCTTAAAAAATGTTAGAAACACAAGATTTACAGGGTAAATGGCAGAGTCCTGAAATTGAAACTGTTAACAATCCTGATGGTAGTGTGATGTACATCCAGAGGGAGGCAACTTTTCAGGGAGATGAATGGGGCATACGAATCCGTTCATATCTTGATAAAAATGGAAAGGAACCCTTTTTCACCATACATGCCAAGGGAAATTACATATTAAGTGGTGAATCAAGTTACGTGAACAACACCACTTGTGTGGACTTTAATAACACTGGAAGATACGTGACTGCTCATCACACAGCACTCGTGGACATGTTAAATGAAGTAAGTGTTGACACAGAATGGAACCTTGGTGAGGAACACGATGTCAGCATAACTGGATGTGCACTTGTTCCATCCATAGATAACTGTCCTGTTGAATACGATATAATTCAGATAGAAGACAACAAGATCTACTTTGGAGAGTTCACACAGGATCAGCAGGAAGACATACAAAAACTTTCAAGGGGAGATGTCGAACCGTCAGAAGATTCTGCCGGTATCTGCAGTGTAGATAACAGACCCCGCCAACTGATGTCGTACCCACTTGTTAAATCCTAAAAATATTTAATAAAAATTTTTTTTGGGTTATTATTCTTATTTTAACTCTTTTATTTTTGCATTAAATTTTTGAATCACTAAAAGAAATGTTTCTAGAATTAATTTTTGATTTTAGTATCAGTGATCCTGTAAAAAAAAATAGAATTGATTATTTTTAGAAATTTTTCATTCGAACTTCTTAAGACATGCTGCAACTAACGGTGCAACGGAAATGTTGCTCACATCTGATCTGAGGGTGTCTGTTGAAAACACATCATCGACTCCTGCCGCAAATATTTTTAGTAGAGCATCTTCCACCAGCACTGGATGTACACATCCAACAACAACCTTTTTAGCTCCAAGATCCTTCAATATCTTGGTTGCATTCACTATTGTACCGCCTGTACTGATGATATCATCAATTATAACAACTTCCCTTCCATCCACATCAATATGTTTCGGTTTGGTTTCAACGTGTTCAGGTGAGATCCTGACCTTTTCAAGATGATCACATTCACAGTCAAGAATTTCAGCTATTTCCTCTGCAAATCCCAAGGCACCTTTATCAGGTCCAAGTATTAATGGGTTGTTCATGGTTTTAGCTATGTAGTTAGCAATGAGTGGCATTGCAGATATTTCATGTACGGGGATGCTGAAGAATTCCTTGATATTTTTTTCATGGAAGTTTATGGAGTATATCTCTGAAGCACCCGCAGCTTCAAGCAGTTCTGAAACTATCACTGCAGACACTGCTTCCCCACTTTTAAATCTTCTTTCCTGTCTACCATATCCGAAGTAGGGTATAACAACTCTTATTCTCTCAACACCGAGACTCTTAAGATTTTTGAGCATTAAAAATAATTCCATTAAATTTGCATCTTGAGGATGGCCTGTGGATTGAATAACCACAGCTTCATTTAGGACTTCTCCTTTTATCCTTATGTATCGTTCCCCATCTGGAAATCTTCTAGTTTCAACGGGGTTTAATTTTTGGTCCAATTCCCTTGCTACTTTAGCAGCTAATTTTTGAGATGCAGATCCTCCTATTAACAAAAAAACCACCTTTCTTCATTGGTAAATTTAGTATAATCATCAATACAACATTTTAAAGTCATGAACTTAAGTTACTCCCCACACTATTTATCTGTGACCATTGGGAGTTGAAATTTTTTTTATCTATTCAAATATTTGTTAACTTTATTAATAAGCTTCCCATAATATTAGGACATCGAATGAAGCAAATATTAGAATATGAGGTGGCTTAATGCACGAACTTTCAATGGCTGATGCCATGGTAAAAACAGTTTTGGATGTAGCTGAGAAGAATGATGCTACAGAAGTACTTGATGTTACCATAGAAATTGGTAAACTCACAATGCTCAACCCAGAACAGCTAAAATTCCTTCTGGATGTCCTTGTTGAAAATACCCTGCTTGAAGGGGCAGAAATCAACATAGTTGAAGTGCCAGTCGAGATCAACTGTAACGTATGTGAATACTCAGGCGCTGCTGACATGGATGATTCAGATCATTACTTGGCAATAGTTGAATGTCCCGAGTGCGGAGAGAGAAATGTTGAAATAACCGCAGGAAGGGAATGTAACGTTAAAAATATCAAAATAGAAAAGGAAGAGGGAGATGAAGATGCATAAAATTGCAGATATAGAAATTCAGCATGACATCATGGTTGCAAACAGTAAGTTAGCCGGAAAAAATCAGAAGATCCTAGATGATGCAGATGTATTTTCCGTGGATGTTTTAGGAGCAATAGGATCCGGTAAAACATCACTTATTGAAACCCTCATACAAAAAATGGACCACAACATAGGGGTCATTGCAGGGGATGTCATAAGTAAGTACGATGCTGGAAGGTTTGAGCAGTACGATATTCCAGTTGTGGGTTTAAACACTGGAAAGGAATGTCATTTAGATGCCCACCTTGTTAAACATGCATTTGGAGATCTTCCCCTAGAATCCATAGATCTTCTCTTCATTGAAAATGTTGGAAACCTGATATGTCCAGTTGATTTTGATCTGGGTTCCCACATCAGGATGGTTGTGATAAGTGTCAGTGAAGGTGATGACACAGTTGAAAAACATCCCCTAATATTCCAAAATGCAGATCTGGTTGTCATCAACAAGGTAGATATAGCAGATGCTGTCGGAGCAGATCAGGATAAAATGGTTGCAGATGTTAAAATATTAAATCCTGATGTGAAGGTAATTAAAAGCAGCCTCAAAACTGGTCAAGGACTCGATGAAATAATAAGCTCAATTGAATCTTTCATGAAACAGTAAACACATATTTAATTACTGTATCATTTTTTTTTAAAATCAAAAAAAATTTGTAACTTAAACTAGATAAGAATCTGATTTTGTTCGTTAAAATAAGAATGGACTGGCCGGGATTTGAACCCGGGGCCTCCGCCATGCCAAGGCGACACTCTACCACCTGAGCTACCAGCCCGCATATGAACTTTGACGTTGTGCTATTTAAAGTTACTGAATTTTTCAAATAATTCCAAAAACCCTGGAGGAAAATCATGGATTTAGATATTAGAAACGTTGTTACAGATGATTTTATGGGAATTGCAAGATTAGCTGAGAACTGTGGGCATATGTCAACCATGCCCAACGCTGTTTACCATTTATTCACAAGACATTTTAAGAAAACATCATTCGTGGTTGAAGACAATTCCAACCATAAAATTCTAGGTTTTCTACTGGGGTTTATATCACAAGACGATCCAGAAGAAAGTTACATCCATCTGTTATGTTTAGATTCTGAGTTGAGGGGTGGTGGAATTGGAAAAGCTCTCATGAACCAATTTGCAGAAACTGTATCTAAAAATGGCTGTAAAAAGATTAAACTTGTAACCAAACCCCACAACAAAATATCCATTAACTTCTATCTTAAAATGGGTTTTAAATCATGTAAATCCTCCGAAACATTTGAATCAGAGGGTTTAAATGTTTATAAAGATTTTGATGGGCCTGATGAAGACAAAATTATATTTATCAAATCGCTGTGAAAAAGTCATAAACTTATTAAAATATAATATATAGATTAGATCATCGTCTAAGCTAATCTTTACAATTTCGCCTGAAAAACTCCAGAGTTAAGTGGGCAGAATTTTAAAGAAATATTTATCATTATAAATGGAGGAATTCTATGAAAAAAGCTTTAATACTTTTAGGATGTCCTGAAGCACCTTCACAAACCCCTCTGGCAGTTTATACTACTTACAAACTCAAAGAAATAGGGTACGAAGTCACTGTAGCCAGCACACCATCTGCAATGAAGCTGCTGGAAGTTTCAGATCCAGAAGGTTTCTACGTAACGAACAAGGTAGATATAGAATCTTGTCTTGAAAACCTGGAAGAAAAGGAGTACGATCTGCTGTTTGGTTTTGTTCACAAAGATGCTGCAGCAGCCTACTTCGTTACATTCTACCATATTTTAAACACAAAATCTGTTGCCCTGGTATTTGAAAAGGATATTGACCTGCTTGAAAAGTTTATAAAAGATGTTCAGGATAGCACAGATTCAGAAATAGTCTCAGCAAGGGCTTACCACAATCCAACTCCATTACGGGTTAAGGTTGACCGTTACATAAAATCATTGGAGGATTAAACATGTCTTTCTGTTTAGAACAGCACCTGCAACAATCTGAAGACTACAAAATTCTCATTAAAAACACAGGATTTAAAGAGGCTAAAAAGGTGATTGAAAAACATTCGCCCAAAAAGGTGTATGTGAATGCTGGCGAAAAGATTTTAGGGGCTAGAATAATAGGTATACCTCCGATACCAATCGGAATAAACGATGATGAATCTAAGGTTACACTTCCATACACCAAACCCTGTCATGGAACTGCGGTGGTTGAACTTCCACTTGAGAAGGATGAAATAGACAAGATCAAATCCTCAGCAATCAAGGATTAATTTAGATGGAATAGAAGTATTAGGATAAGAAATATGTTAACAACAGTTGTGGGCAGTTACCCTGTGGTTGAAACCAAAACAGAAACCTTCGGCACTAAAATTTCAAGGCTATTTGGAAGTTACGATGAATTCAAACCATCCCTTGAAATGGCAGTGAAGGATCAGGTACTGGCTGGTGTGGACATCGTGTCTGATGGACAGGTCAGGGGTGATATGGTGGAAATATTCGCCAAAAAACTTCCTGGAATGACAGTTGAAGACGATGTTCCAGGAATCAACGGAAAGATCAGGGCGTTAAATGGTTCTATAGGTGCGGCAGATATGAAGCTGGCCATAAAAACTGCTGAAAATATCTCTGAAGATTTCAAAAACAGCGAACCCCTCATGGATGGGAATCATCTGAACCATTCATACAAAGGTGTTAAAGGAATTGTAACAGGCCCCACAACTCTTGTTCTCTCAAGCAGAGTACTTGATTTCTATAAGAAGGATAACAAATCCAAGATAATCATGGACATGGCGCAAGCTCTTAAAAAAGAAGCGAAGGAACTGGAAGCTGCAGGTGCAGGAATGATCCAAATAGATGAACCCTTCTTATCAACAGGAATAGCCGATCTTAAGGTTGCAAAGGAAGCCATAAAAACCATCAGCACAGATCTTAAGGTGCCTGTTGCCATGCATGTTTGTGGAGATGTGGAAGAAGTGCTTGGAGACCTTCTTAAATTTCCTGTTCAAATTATTGACTGCGAATTTGCAGGTGTTGATTCAAATATTGAAGCTCTAAAAACAGAGTACAGGGGCTCTAAAAAAATAGGTTTTGGATGTTTAGACACCAAAACCGAAGTTGTAGAAACTGTTGAGCAGGTTTCAAATCTTGTGAAAAAGGGCATAGATATAGTTGGGAAAGAAAACATGATGATCGATCCAGACTGCGGTATGAGAATGCTTTCAAGGGAAATAGCCCAACTTAAACTTAAAAAAATGAAGGAGACAGTGTCATGGCTGTGATGATCAAGGTTCCAACCATAAAAAAAGGATGGGAAACATTAGTAAAGAAAATAGTATCGAAGGGTGTAGAAATAAAGGATGAAAGGGGTTCTGTTACCAAGGAACTATTGAATACAGTTGTAAACGTAACTGATCCATCCAACACAGAATCACCTGAAGGTTACTTCTGGACAGGTGAAAAACTGGACAAGTACTCTGAACAGTTCTTAAGCGGTGATAAACAAGGTTTTGTATACACCTATGGAAACAGACTCAGAGCACATTTTGGAGGGATCGACCAAATTCAAGAAGCAGTGATGCGCCTCAACAATTTTAAAGAATCTAGAAGAGCAATATCAATAACATGGGATCCTTTAGTGGACACCCAGAACGATGAAGTTCCATGCATGATGCTTGTGGACTTTAAAATAAGGGACGGTGAACTACACACAACCGGACTTTGGAGATCACACGATATTTACGGTGCATGGTTTCCCAATGCAGTGGGACTCTCAAACCTGGCCAAGTACGTAGCAGAGGAAACAGGATCCAAACTCGGAACTTTGACAATACATTCCATAAGTGCCCACATATACGAGGTTAACTTCAAAGAAGCAGGATCTATTTAACTACTTTCATACTCCCTTTATTTTTAACGATTCAGGCATTGATTGAAATTAATTTTTCAGACCTAAACAAAACTAAATCTATTTTACTGTGTACAGTTAAAAATTGAAATCGTAAGTTTAAACACATACAAAATCCCAAGTAATTTTAATTTATAATTTAATCTTAAAAGGTGAAATAATGGTAAGCGTCAATCTCGAAGCAAAAAAAACAGTAGACTACATGATTGAAAATGCAGACGACATAGGCATAGCAGTTTCCAAACTTGAAAATGGTTCAACAATTTTGGATTGTGGTGTTAATGTTTCTGGAAGTTTTAAAGCTGGTGAACTCTACACAAAGATCTGTTTAGGTGGACTTGCAGAGGTAGGAATATCCATTCCTGGAGATCTCTCAGAAAACTTCGCAATTCCTTCAGTTAAGGTAAAAACTAATTTTCCTGCAATTTCCACATTAGGAGCTCAAAAGGCAGGATGGTCTGTGAGTGTTGGAGATTTCTTTGCACTTGGTTCTGGACCTGCAAGGGCTCTTTCACTAAAACCTGCAGAAACATACGAAGAAATTGATTACAAGGACGATGCAGACATTGCAATACTAACACTTGAAGCTGACAAGTTACCTGGAGAAGATGTTGCAGACAACATAGCATCTGCATGTGGTGTTAAATCAGAGGATGTTTACCTCCTAGTTGCACCAACATCATCACTCGTGGGATCCATACAGATCGCTGGAAGGGTGGTTGAAAACGGTACCTACAAAATGCTCGAATTTTTAAAGTTCGATGTGAAAAAGGTTAAACACGCAGCAGGAATAGCTCCAATCGCACCAGTAGACCCAGATGGACTTAAAGCAATGGGAAAAACCAATGACGCAGTTCTCTTCGGTGGAAGAACCTACTACTACGTAGAATCTGAAGAAGGTGACGATATTAAAGCATTAGCAGAACAGTTACCATCCTCCTCATCAGAAGGATATGGAAAACCATTCTTCGATGTCTTTAAAGAAGCTGAATTTGACTTCTACAAAATAGACAAAGGAATGTTTGCACCTGCAGAAGTAGTTATTAACGATATGAGAACAGGAGAAACATTCAAGGCTGGAGGAGTTAATGTTGAACTCCTCAAGAAATCCTTCGGAATTTAAGGTATTTAACCTTAAATTCTATTCATTTTATTCTTTTTACAATCAAATCCAATGAGCATCAAACATTTATAATTTTTAGGGTGATGAAAAAAATGAAGATGGGAATATGTGACACCACATTTGCAAGATTCAACATGGCAGGGGCGGCCATGGATCAGATCAAGTCCCAAGTTGCCAACATCAAATTTGTTGAAAGAACAGTTCCAGGTGTTAAGGATCTTCCTGTAGCATCGAAAAAGTTGATAGAAGAGGAAGGCTGTGAACTTGTAATGGCATTTGGAATGCCCGGACCCGAAGACATAGATAAAGTATGTGCCCATGAAGCCTCAACAGGATTAATACAGGCCCAATTAATGACCAACACCCACATCATAGAAGTTTTTGTCCATGAAGATGAAGGAATTGATGATAAGGATCTTAAAGTACTGGCTGAAAACAGGGCAAGGGAACATGCAGACAACGTTGTTAAAATGTTGTTCAAACCTAAAAAAATGAAAAGAGAAGCAGGAACTGGGATGAGGGAAGGAAGAGAAAATAAGGGTGCATTATAGGGATTTAAAAATCACTTCCCCTACATTACCATACTATTTTTAGCATAATGAATTCCAGATTTATTAGAGTACTATGGACAAGATTAAAGTTATCCGAAATAAATTAATCACCAAAAGAATTTTTAGGAATGCAAATTGTACTTTATTAGTTAAAATTTGATTATGGTCTTTCATTAAACATTAGCAACCTCCCTTGTATCTACACGACTTTTTAAATCCTTTTTTCAGTTCATGGTTGATAAAGTTATATGAATTGAAGAACATAGAATAAAGTGTGTATAAAAAAAATAGAGGTGGTAATATGAAGGAAGAAGTATTTTTCAGCAAGGGCATGAAGCATGTTAAAGAAGATTATCCTGATCTCTACGAGGCAAGTATCCAACTGAACGATGTTTGTTACTCCGGTAAAACTCTAGACTACAAAACCCAGAAACTGATTGCAATTGGAATAGCAGCAGCTGCATCTGATGACAGGGCTGTTAAAAAACAGATACTCAGTGGTATGGCTGAACTTGAAATAACAAGGGATGAAGTAGTGGATGTTCTAAGGGTAGTGCTTTTATTAGCTGGTAAACCTGCATTTACCAAGGGTATGAACGCTCTATACAAGATCGAAGAGTAAGATTTAAAAATTAAATTTCTTTTTTTTAAGTCCCATCCCAGTCTGTGAATTTAATTGGGGAATGTGGATAGTAATCTTTTTAAACTAAGTTGATCAATAGTGATCACCGCCAGTTTTGGCGATTAAATAATTGACTAAAACTTGATTGCTTACATTGAAGTTATATAAAACTTTTTTTTGGGATAAGTAAAACCATCCCATGGATGTGGCGCAAGCTGAACAAAGAGGTGTAATTTAATGTACAAATATATAAGGGACGCATGGAAAAACCCAAGCGAATCCTACGTTAAAGAATTAATGCAATCTCGTGCTCCTGTTTGGAGAAGAGAAAGTGTTATTAACAGAATTGACAGGCCAACCAGAATTGACAGAGCAAGATCCTTAGGTTACAAAGCCAAAAAAGGTTATGTAGTCGTGCGAACCAGAGTTCGCAGAGGTGGAATGCGTAAGTCAAGATTCACAGCAGGAAGGAAACCAAAGAGAATGGGTGTAAAGAAGATCACACCAAAGAAATCCATCCAGAGAATTGCTGAAGAAAGGGTTGCCAGAAAATACCCAAACCTAGAAGTATTAAACTCATACTGGTTATGGGAAGATGGAAAATTCAAATTCTACGAAGTAATTCTTGTAGATCCTAACCACCCTTCCATAAAGAGTGATTCTAAAATTAACTGGATCTGTGAACCTCAGCATACCAACAGAGTATTCAGAGGACTGACCAGTGCAGGTAAGAAGTCAAGAGGACTTCGAGGTAAAGGTAAAGGGGCCGAAAAGGTACGATAAGGTATGATCCATAACATTTCTTACAGAGCATTTGTTTATGGAACTGAAAGTAAGGAAAAAGTGTTAGAAGCAATTTCAACACTTTTTCCAAATTCATCCCCTCAATGTGAAGCAACAGAGGGGTATTATAAAAATCAAGTTCTAATTTTACACGACAAGATCGATAAGAAAAAACCGATCAAAGAGTTTGTTGAATTACTATCTTCAATGGATGATCCAGCAAAGAAAAGGATTATCAATCAATTAGAAGATAAAATGGATGATTATGGAAATTTATTTCTACGTTTCGATAAGCAGAGAGCATATCAGGGCGATATGAAGGTTGTTGAACATGGTGATTCCATCCATACAAAAATAAAGATAGCAGCCTATCCAGCGAAAAAAAAGGTGGCATTGGAAATTGGAAGGAAATTATTCGACTAAAAAGAATTACAGGGAAAATTTTTACGATCTAAATATCAGTGGAAACAAAAGTATCGTTCAAGAGGCTGAAAGATTAGGATTTGCCGGTGTTTCCCTGACCTACAATTTTGATGATTACAACTCAGAAATTTCAAAGGAATACGATGAACTCAAATATGAAAGCAACATAATAATTAGGAAATGCCTTGAAATCAATTGTAAAAATCCTGAAGAACTGAAGAAGAAAGTTCGAAGATCCCGAAAAAAAGCCGACATAGTCATGGTAAGGGGCGGGGATAACAGTATAAACAGGGCAGCCTGTGAAGAAAGAAATGTGGATATACTTTCACAACCTTACAGAAACAGAAGGGACAGTGGAATGAACCATGTTCTCGCAAAAAAAGCTGCTGAGAACGATGTTGCAGTTGAGATCAACCTGTCGAGTTTTTTAAAAACCAATTTAAGGTACAGGCACAGGATAGTTAGCCAGTTCAGACACATCATGGCCCTCAAACGAAAGTACGGGTTTTCTGTGATTATAACGAGCGGCGCAAGATCAAGCTATGATCAAAGAAAACCCATGGACATATTTGCCCTTTCAAACTGTTTTGACATGACTGAAAACGAATCCTTCGAAGCACTCTCAATCATTCCCCAACACATCATAGACAGAAATGACAATAGGAACAATTTTGTCTTGGATGGAGTAAGAACAGTTGTAGAGTTGTAAACCCTCAAACGAATAATACTCATAAAGAATTGATTGCAATGAATCAAAAACTCAAAATACTGCCCCCAGCCATGAGGGATAAAAAGCGATACATAGCTTTTGAATTAATTTTTCAGGGGCATATGACCCGGGAAGATGTTATAGATACCATAATCGAAGGTTCCCTCTATTTATATGGTGCATGTGGAACTGGAAAGTTCGATATTTGGGTGGTTAAACTATGGAAATGTGGAAAGAATACCAGTCCCCATGGAAACCCCGATGAAAACTACATGAGGGGAATAATACGCTGCAGAAGAGAGGAAGTTGATTCTGTCAGAGCCGTACTTCCAACAATAACAAGATTCCGGGGTAAAAACGTGGTTTTCCATACTCTGGGAATTTCTGGAACAATTAAATCTGCAATAAAAAACTTTATTAAACTATAAAGCTAAGATGAAATAAAAGATTAATAGTTTATAAAAGTTAAGTTTAGAATTATTTTAAGATTATAAATTCATTTTTAGAAAAAAAACTTTTAGTGAGGTATATGTATGCAACCGTTTCAAGGAGCAGGATACGATAGGGCTATAACTGTATTTAGTCCGGATGGAAGGTTATTTCAGGTTGAATATGCTAGGGAAGCTGTTAAACGAGGTACAACTTCTTTAGGTGTTAAATCAGTTGAAGGCATAGTACTGGTGGTTGATAAAAGACCCACAAGTAAACTCGTAGAGCCTAAATCCATCGAGAAGATATTCCAGATCGACGACCATATTGGAGCAGCTACCTCTGGGCTGGTGGCAGATGCAAGGGCACTGGTTGAAAAGGCAAGAATGGAATCTCAGATCAATAAGATCACCTACAACGAACCTATAAGGGTTGATGGTCTTGCTAAGAAGATATGTGATATGAAACAGATGTACACTCAGCATGGAGGAGTAAGGCCATTTGGTTCAGCACTAATCATAGGTGGAGTAAACGAATCAGGATGCAAACTATTCGAAACAGATCCTAGTGGTGCATTGATAGAGTACAAGGCCACAGCAATAGGTGCAGGAAGACAGATTGCAATGGATGAGTTTGAAAAGAAATACAGTGAAGACATCAAACTTGATGAAGCAATTGAACTAGCTTTAGATGCTGTTTACGAAGCAACAGAAGGTAAAACAACGGTTGAAAGTGTTGAAATTGCCATCATAGATGCTAAGGATAAGAAGTTCAGGAAACTCGCAGATGATGAAATTACCGAGCATGTTGAAGAACTCCTCATAAGAAAATCCAAGGAGGAAGAAGAGGAATAGACATGGTAAACCTTGATGATGCAGTAACAGCACGTTTGGAATATTTTGGTGAACATTTCGAGATACTGGTTGATCCAGATCTTGCATCAGACTTCAAGAGGGGTCAGGACATAAATGTTGAAGATATCCTCGTTGTGGAGGAAATTTTCAAAGATGCAAAAAAGGGAGACAAATCCTCTGAAGAAGCCATGATGAAGGCTTTCCAAACAACGGACCATGTTGAAGTTGCTGCTAATATTCTAAAAAAAGGCCAGATTCAGCTCACAGCCCAACAACGTAAAGAAATGCAGGAAGAAAAGCGTCTGAAGGTAGTAACAACCATTGCAAGGGAGGCAATAAACCCCCAGACAAAACTTCCACATCCAGTAAGAAGAATAGAAATTGCTATGGATGAAGCTAAGGTACGTATAGATCCATTTAAAAGTGTTGATGAGCAAGTAAACACAACTTTGAAGGCCATTAGGGTCAAGATTCCCATCAGATTTGAAAAAGTTAAAGTAGCTATAAGGGTTCCTGGAGATTTCTCAGGAAAAGTCTACGGTGCCATTCCGGAATTTGGAAAAACCATGCAGGAAGAATGGCAACAGGACGGCTCTTGGGTGGCTGTTGTTGAGATACCTGGAGGTATGCAGGATAACTTTTACCAGAAACTCAACGAACTAACCCATGGCCAAGTAGAGACCAAGCTGCTCTAACTGTAAGTTCATTTTTTTAGCATTCCAATAAAGGAGGCAGAATGTGATATTTGTAGAGGATAAAGAAATTGTAATTCCTGGAGATATTCTGGCTGATGAAGAATATAACTCTGGAAGAGGAACTTTCAAGGAAAACGACAAGATTTGTTCCTCACTTGTAGGCCTTGTGGCAATAAGGGACAAAAAAATAAGTGTAATACCCTTACAGAGCAAGTACATCCCTAAGAGGGGAGATGTGGTCATAGGTGAAGTCACAGACATAAGATTTTCCATGTGGAATCTTGAAATTAACTCACCGTATTCAGGATTTTTACCAGCATCTGATGTATTTGGAAAGGAAAAAGGGAATTGAACCGCACATTTGATGTGGGCGATGTTTTATTTTTGAGGGTTGTAGATGTTGACGAAGTGAAAAAGGTCAAACTCGGTCTTAAAGGTAGAGGACTGGGTAAGTTCAGGGGAGGAATCCTCATCAACATCACACCAACCAAGGTTCCCAGACTCATTGGTAAGAAGGGATCCATGATCAACATGATCAAGGATGAAACCAAGTGCGAAGTCATTGTGGGACAAAATGGAGTGGTTTGGGTCAAGGGAGATCCTACCATGGAAAGGGTTGCAGAAAAGGTCATTAACATGATCGAAGAACAGGCCCATACATCGGGCTTAACAGACCGTGTTAGGGACATGTTAGCAACACTTTTAGGACGTGAACCTGGCTCTGATGATTCTGAAGAATCAGAAAATCCTGAAATTGAAGAATCTGAACCAGAAGAAGAAACGAAAGAGGATGACGGTATTAATCCAAATGAGGGGTGATTATCATTATAACCAATACCAATCTAAGCACTGGTACTGAAACCAGTGGAAGAGCCGATAACAGGGCTTTTGACGAGTTAAGGAAGATGAAGATAGAGGCAGGAGTCCTTGAAAGAGCGGATGGATCAGCTTATCTTGAAATCGGTGGAAACAAAGTTCTAGCTGCTGTGTATGGTCCGAGGGAACTGTTTGTAAGACGTTTAATGCAGCCAAACAAGGCTGTTTTAAGGTGTAAGTACAACATGGCACCATTTTCTGTGGACGACAGAAAGAGGCCAGGGCCAGACAGGAGATCTGTAGAAATCTCAAAATTAGCTTCTCAAGCTCTAACTCCCGCAGTGTTCCTGGAAAAATTTCCACGTTCAACCATAGATGTTTTCATAGAAGTTATAGAAGCTGAAGGCGGAACAAGATGTGCTGGAATTACAGCAGCATCAGTTGCCCTGGCAGATGCAGGAATACCAATGAGGGACATGGTTGTTGCCTGTGCAGCAGGAAAATCTGATGGTAAGGTCATACTCGATCTCTCTGAGGTTGAAGACAAGGAAGGGCAAGCAGATGTTCCAATTGCCATCATGCCAAGAACAGGTGAAATCACATTACTACAGATGGATGGAAATCTCACAGAGGAAGAATTTGAACAGGCACTGGATCTCGCAATTAACGGTTGTAAAATTATAAGCGAAAAACAGAAAGCAGCCATAAAAAACAGGTATGGTGATGAATAATGGTTCATATAGTTCCAGAGATCATAAAGGAAAGTGTAACCAATCTGGTTAAAAACGGTGAAAGAACAGATGGAAGGGCCTTTGATGAGTACAGGGAAATATCCCTTGAAGCCGGAGTTATTGAAAAGGCTGAAGGTTCCGCAAGGGTAAAAATTGGTAACACCCAGATAATTATCGGGGCCAAACCCCAGATAGGAACACCATTTGGAGACACACCTAATGTTGGAGTTTTAATGACCAACACAGAGTTACTGCCAATGGCAGCACCCAACTTCGAGTCAGGACCTCCAGATGAAAATTCTGTCGAGCTTTCAAGAGTCACAGACAGATGTATAAGGGAAGGCGAAGTTGTTGATCTAGAAAAATTATGCATAGTTCCTGGTGAAAAGGTATGGATGATCTTTTTGGACCTCCATGTGGTTGACTACGATGGAAACCTGATGGATGCAGCTGTACTTGGAAGTGTTGCAGCACTCATGAACACCAGGTTACCAGAAGCCAAAATCATTGACGACGAAGTTGTACTCGACTACGACAATTTGATACCCTTACCAATCAACGACACAGCTCTCATGTCAACATTTGCAAAGATAGGTGAAGAACTCATCATAGATCCTTCCCTCGAAGAAGAGGAAGTGATGGGAGCCCGTTTATCAATAGGCATAACCAAAGATGGTAACATATGTGCAATGCAGAAAGGTGGAGAGAAAACTTTAACTCAAGAGGAAGTATTGAAGGCTGTTTCAATTGCGAAGATCAAGACAGCTGAACTCAGAAAACTCCTTCCATAGATGCATTTATAACTGTGGAATTTCAAATTCTATGATCTAGACATTCATAATTGAAATTTTCATAAATTTTTTTTTATGGATTAACAATTAAAATTAGATATTTTCAAGAATTAAAATTAATCAAGGTGATATAAAATGGCAAGAACTAAAAAAGTAGGCATAACCGGTAGATTCGGTGCAAGATATGGTAGAAAAGCCAAAAGGACAGTTAAATCAGTAGAAGAAAACATGAAGGTCAAGCATGTTTGTCCTCAGTGTGATAGACCAGCAGTAAAAAGGGTTTCAGCAGGAATATGGAAATGCAGAAAGTGCGGTAACGTATTCACAGGCGGAGCTTACCTTCCATCAACTCCAATGGGTAAAACAGCTGCAAGGAACATAAAAAGAATAGTTGGAGGATTATAAATTGTATAAATGTGGGAAATGTGGAACATTGGTAGATATCAAGGGTTACACCGAATCTAAATGTCCTAGTTGCAGGTACAGAATTCTGTTTAAAGAAATTCCTCCTGTAAGGCGTAGTATAAAAGCAAGATAATATTCACTTATTAACTATGCTGATAACAACGTCGAGGAAACCTTCCCAAAGAACAAGATCATTCTGTAAAAGTTTGGTCAGAGTCCTTAACTCCAGTTATACTAACCGGGGAAAAATGAGTCTCCGGGACGTTTTGATCAAATCTTCTGAAATGGGCTACGACAAAACAGCCGTAATCTCCCAGATGAAGGCAAATCCCAGTAGGATCGACTTTCACCAAGAAGATGGGGAACTTATACTTTCTCTTGATATTACTGTAGGTCTTGATAACAACTCAGGATCTAAGAGCAGGGTAAAACTTAAGGATCTGAAATTCTACAGTGAATTAAATGAACTGGAAGGACTTCGAGACATACTCAACATTCCCAGTTTAACCAAGGGTTCGGAATTTAAAAATCTCATGCTATTAAAGGCATCAGAAGAACCTAATACTTCTAAAATTGAATTTTATGCAGATGACGGCAGTTTAACTGGTCCAAAAATATTCATACAGGGATGGAGGCAGTAGATTTGAGTTCTTCAAATGTACTTGCAGGCACAAGAACAGAACTGGTTTTCGAGTTTGAAGATCCAGAAGATGTTGAAGTGATAATGGGTTCAATCGAACCAGAAATAGATGGACATCCCTCTGACAGAACATCTGTTAGTATAAAAAAGGATGGAAACAACCTGCGGATACATATAGAATCTCAAGACAGTGCATCCTTCCGGGCTTCTTTAAATTCCTACTTAAGATGGATAAAACTATCTTCAGAAATACTTGGTCTTAAAAAAATAGATCAAAACTGTGATGTGTAGTTCATCATGAGTTTTACTTAAGCTACAAAATAAAAAAATATAATTTCATTGAAAAATGAGGTGATTTAATATGGAACTTCCAAAAAATATCCAACATCAAATAGCACAATTCCAGCAGGCACAGCAACAGGCTCAGGCAATTACAATGCAAAAACAGAGTGTTGACATGCAGATAAAGGAAACTGAAAAGGCACTAGAAGAATTGAAAAAAACAGATGAAGGATCTGATGTCTACAAAACTGCAGGAAACCTTTTAATTAAAGTTAACAGGGACGAGATCAACGAAGAACTCGAAGAAAAAATAGAAACCCTAAAATTAAGAGAAAAAACTGTAAGCCGCCAGGAAGAACGTATAATGGCTAAACTACAGGAAATGCAAAATTCTTTACAGGAAGCAATGCAGGGATCAGGAATGAACCCGGGGTTAGGTAATTGAGGAAACTTTCAGACCAAGAATTAGATGAAATTTCAGAATTAGCAGTTAAATCTGCAGAAACCTTCATCTATTCACGGGTTTCAAAAAAAGAAATATTAGACCTTGACATCAAGGTCGAACTCGATTATGATAAGGGGTTAGATGTTGACATAGACATAGATATCAAATTCGATCCCCTGTCAAAATCCGACAACACAATTGCAGAAGAAGCTGCAAACCATGCAATCACCCAAATAGACAGTTACTTGGCTGATTAAATAGGGATTACCATCCCATCAAATTATATTTTATTTTAATTTTAAAGGAAATACTTACCATGATAACTCCAGTTTTAGACCTTAAAAATGGGTTGGCAGTGGCTGGTAAGTCTGGTAAAAGGGAAACCTACAAACCACTTAAAACAGTTTTCACCAACTCCTCAGATCCCCTGAAAATTGCAGAGGCACTTAAAACAGCGGGCTACAGTGAACTTTACATCGCAGATCTGGACTCCATCGAAGGAACAGGTTCGAATCATGAAATAGTGAAGAAAATAAACAAAACCATCCCCGTCATGCTAGATGCAGGAATCACCAAACACCAGGACATTGAAGCTGTTGTTGACAGTGCAGAAAAGATCATAGTTGCCACAGAAACCCTTGAGAGCATGGAAGAGATAGGGCAAATATTTTCCCTTAACTCCAAAAATTCCCTTGTGTTGAGTGTTGATCTGGTTGGTGGTGAAGTGCTCTCTAAAAATATGAAACTCAACTTTGAAGATGTGATGGGAATAATTGAAAAACACAATCCTGCCGAAGTCATAATTTTAGATGTTTCAAGGGTTGGTACAAATTCTGGTTTTGATGAGGCAGTGGTGGATCGTTTCAAACACACCGACACCCAGTTAATTGTGGGTGGAGGAGTTACCAAGACAACAATCAAGGAACTTGGAAAACTTGGAGTCAATAAATTCCTGGTTGGAACAGCTATCCACAACGGTGATCTTTAGGTGAAACCATGGCAAGGTTCATGATCATAGGTCCAGTTACAAGGGACACAATTAACAGAGATGGAATGATCTACCACCATACTGGGGGTGCTGTTTACTTTCAATCTGCTGTATTTTCAAGTTTTAACAAGGACGTAACAGCGGTTATACCACTGTCTAAATCTGACACAGATCTCTTGAAAGCCTTTCCAGAGGATGCTCATATCCTCCCTGTTTTTGTGGAGGAAACAATGGAGTTTGAAAACATCTATCCCAACCACGATCTTAACCACCGTGTGCAAAGGGCAAGGGTACCCGACAATCCAGTGCTTCCAGAAAATCTTCCAGAATCCATGGAGTCCTACGATGCTGCAATTCTCTGTCCACTTTCACCCACAGACATTCCCATCGAAACAGTGAAACACATTGCCAAACATGATGTGCCTATTTACATGGGTGCCCAAGGATACTTAAGACATCTTAATGCAGATGAGATTATATTAAAACCTTGGGAAGATTTTCCTAAATTCTTGAAACATGTTGAACTGCTGTTTTTAGATGAGGCCGAAGCAGGGATCATCACAGACTTTAAGGATCATGATCTTGAAACCATTGCCAGACAACTTTCGAAGTTTGGACCAAAGGAGATAATTATTACCAGAGGAGATAGAGGAGCTTTGATCTATTCATCACGATCCAATGAACTCTACAGAATCCATGCATTTCCACCCAAGCAAACAATGGATCCAACAGGATTAGGTGACACATATATGGCGGCCTACGCATCTAAGAAGATTGAAGGTTACAGTTCAAAATCCTGTGGAATTTTCGCATCAATGGTGTCTACAATGAAACTAGAAACCATAGGTGTTTTCAAGGGAAACAATCAAAAAGTCCTTGAAAGACTTAAAGAACATGAAATAACAGATATTTAAACACAGTTTCAAAACAAATCTTAAAAATCAACCCAACAAATTCATCCACTACCCAATTCAACTAATTGGATATTTTCTTCTAAAAGCTACTAAATGAAACTATTTTTTTTTAAGACATTATTTCATGAAAATTTAAAACATCAATATTTATTAGTTGAATACATTAAATTGTTAATTAGAACCTTTGGAGTAGTGTGATATGATTGAAGAAATTGAGCAGAGAATAGTGGACAATTTTCATAGAGATCTGTTGAAGTCGCGTGGGGAAAAGCTGGTCAAATGCCAAAGGATATTACCCAAATTAGTTGAAGGCAACACAGAAATCATGGAAAAGATCGTTTTAAGCTTTGAAGACACTGACCAGATCGATATAGAAAATACCTACAATGTATGCATCAAGGCAACAAATATGGACTTCAAAGCCTGTGATAATTTCAACAATCCTGTGGATATCGAAGAAATAATAGGAAGAAGACTGCTTGACTATGGAGAAATATACTTCGACACATTTAACAGTGAAACAAGTGGATCACTAAGAACAAAACTCATCTTTGAAGATGATTACGAGATAAAAGTAGATGGTAACAACCTAGAGATCGAAGCCCACATAGAAGATTCTGTATAGTTCAACTAAACCCTAAAAAAAATTAATTTTTAAAATCACTAAAAAATAAATAAATAGTGAATAAATTTTGGTTATTTTTTTTTTAATTCAACAAGAATGGAAGAACTAAAAATGGAATGATACCTGCTGCAAAGAACAGTATAATTCCAATTATGGTGTAAACATTCTTTTTGTCCATAACTCCTGCACAAATGAGGATAACACTTATAACTGCCATTATTGGTGGAATTATGTGAGAAAATAATATTGCCGATGGATTTGCCATTTGGATCACTTCAGAAAACTTTTTGATGAATAAATTTTAAAACTTAGTTCTAAATAGATAAATTTTCAGTACTAATTTAAATTTTCATAATAGTATGGTGTTGGGGGATATATAATTTAGGTATTTTTTTTAAGTGGATTACTTCCAAGGCACAATTAACACCATGACAATTCTGAGGGGTTATCAAACTCCTTTCCATGGATGGGCTAAACTCAACAGGATAACTTATTTTAATAAACAAATTTGTAGCTTTCCAGAGAATTCCCGGATAATTGAAGATCAAAAATAAAATGTGGTGCAGATATAAGGAATTTGATTAAACATTAAAGATTGTACGTTTAATTTCCTTTTCTGATTCTGCTATCATGTCTATTCTGTCTACTTCGATGCCTGAGCTGTGCAGATATTCAGCAAGCTGAACAGGGGTTATGTTGTCATCGATATCAATTATAACAGCTTCAGATTCATGGCTCAGTTTGGATGCTCCGAAATTTCGGATGGCATGCTTGGCCTCCTCAATCTGGGATGTTTTAATCCTGAAAGAACGTGTTTTGCGGGTTATTTGGGAAATGTCTATGTTCATCCTTTGAAGAACAATAAGAACATGTTTCTGAAGAGCATCTTCAAGCACATTACAGTCAACCCTTTCCTTTTCCTGATTTATACGCACAGCCTGACAAATCTGGGCCACATCCCTGGCATGGGCAAATGTGGGGTTTAAACCTTCTCCACCATCATCACAGTCACAGTAAATATTTTTAAACTTCTCCAACACTTCATCATCGTAATCTTCACTTAGATAATCAAGGTTTATCTTGAAAACTTCGGCCACATCTGCGATGGGTGGATTTCTAAGGAAAACATGTAAAGGTGCCCTTCTCAAGTGAGCTTCATCCATGATGCTTATGTCTAGATTGGTTGAAAATGCAGGAATGAAATCACAGTGCACTGTCACAGGTATACCCCTCACGTAGATCACATCCTTCTTGTTTTCCATTGGAACGATGAGTCTGTTGAGTATCAAGTCATGATCATCCCTCTGTCTTCCAAGATCATCAATGAGAAGTATTCCTCCGTTGGCCTTAATTATGGGCGAAGTTTCATAAACACCCTTAGTAGCATTGTAATTAGTTTCAAGCTTGTTCAAATTAAGTTCTGAACCTGTTAACACGAATGGGGCATGTATTTTAACCCATCTAGGATCTTCAGGCTGTTCAGGGCATTTCTTATGGAAATCTGGATCGTAGATCTGGATGATCTTACCACCGAACTCCAAAAATTTTGGAATAATTACAGGAGGCAGTAGATCCGACATCTTAGCTGTTAAAAATGTTTTACCTGTTCCAGGAGGTCCGTAGATAAAAATACCCTTACCAATAATACAAGATTCGATAAGAGATTCCTTTGCATTTTCAACTCCAACAACATCGCTAAAAGTTGATTCAACAACCTCTTTTGGTATGTTAATTGGATATCTGCCCTTGAGTTGGGCTCCCATAATTTTATAGTAGTTCTCGTAACTCACAGGAGCGACACCAATGTAGGGATTTTCTTCACTAATGCCCTTGCTTTTTTCACGGCCTTTTTTAGAAATACTGTACTGCACACTGGAAAAAAGAAAACTTCCACTCACAGGAGCGCATAAACCTTCCTTCTCCAGTTTTCCAAGGCATTGTTCGAGAATGTCCCAATGTATACTGGTAATATCGTAGATAGTGCTGGTGTTAACAGTACCAAAGCTTGTTAAAATCTTCAAAATTAAATCTTTAATAAAGGATTCAGATAGTTGAATGTCTTCAATAGTTTTCGGCTGCTTCAGACCTTCAAATATTTGCTCCATCTTAGAATCATGATAATAATTCATTCCACCACCCCAAATAATAACATTGAATATATCCAATATCCATTTCATGCTATTATAAGATTTGTGGTTTGATTTTTTATCAGAGTATTTTTCTAATCTCTCCAATGTCAGATACTATATCAAGATCGATTTCACGTTCTTTAATTGTTTTTCTTTCTTGTTCTGTTAGTCCGGGGGTTAAATATATGGCAGACATGCCAGCGTCTATAGCTCCCAGGATATCGTCTCGGAAGTTGTTGCCTATCATAACAGAATTTTCAGGATCACAACCCATCCTTTCCATTGCAAGCTGGTAAATTTTAACGTCTGGTTTTTCAACTCCAGCTTCTTCAGACGTGATCACGAAATCAAAGAAATGATGCAGACCCAGCCTAACCAGTTTTTCGTACTGTTTAATTGTCAGGCCGTTGGATATTACACCCAACTTGTAACCCTTTGATTTAAGGTCTATCAGTGTTGGCATGGTGTTTGGGAACAATCTTAAAAGAGCAAATTTAACGTTGTGGTAAGTTATCATACCAATAGCTATTAACAATGGTTTTTCTTCTCCAAACACTCTTTTTGTCAGCACATTCAAATGTTTATTGTAATTTGAACCCTTTTCTTTTATTATTTCTCTTAAAAGTTTGTAGGCATCTTCATGCGACATTGGTAGACCTGCATCTATCATGGCATTCAATGCCGCTCTTCTTGCGAGTTTAGCAAATTCCGAGGTGTTGTAAATTGTATCATCAATATCTAAAAAAACAGCTTTTATCATGGTTGCACCAACCTTTCTTTATCTGAACCATAAATCAATGGACAATTAAAAAAACTAAAAATAAAACAAAATTTAGTCATCAATATTTGTTTCAAATGTTTTGAGTAAAATAATTTTAACATCTTCTACCCTCATGACCTTAGTTTCTAGGAGAAATATGAATCAAGACTCACCTGTTTTTCTTTGTGAAGTATATCTTCCTTTGAGTAACCAAGGGCTTCAACAATTCTTGAAACAGCTGGAAGAACCTGATTTTCTATGTAGTAAGTTGGGTCGTAATCTGAAACATCAACATCTTCCAGGGGAATTGCACGTTTGCTTATGGGATCTTTACCCCTCACAATAACGTAGCGGATTATGGATCCCCTCGAAATTTTTCTTCCATTCGCAATGGCCCTCTTTGCAGCAAGTACATGGGGTGCCATCTGAACATAATCTTCAGGATTTTTAGTTATCTGTGTATGGATCACCAGATCTTCCAAGGGTATCTTTCCCTCTTTGATCTCTTCCACCACAGATTTAATGATTTTAGCAGCTTTCTTAGGATTAGCTTCCTCGAGAATAGCTCTTAAAACCTGTTCCTGAGTTTTTTTGGCAACAGGAGCCCAGTCACGTCTGACCAGTTCCAAGCCTTTCACAACAATATTTTTGTTTTCTATGAGTGCGTACCTCTTCTTGGTAACAAAGAATCCTCTCTCATAGAAACCTTCGTACTCGAGTTCCATTCCTTCGGGGAGGTTTTTATTCACATCCCCAAGGAACTCTTCGACTTTGTTTAAAATTTGTTCATTCAACAAGCACACCATTTATCATGCCGTCTTGACCAGGTCTTGAGGTTACTTTAACCCTTCCAAGATTGGTTTCTACTACGGCACCTTTGGTTATGATGTTCCTTCTTACAAAGTGAGTGTTTGCTGTGTTTTCAACAACTGTGCTTATTTCTGCGACCTGTACCTTGTTGGTTTTAGGGTCGACCACGTTGATGTTGGTGTCGTTGGATAATCTTGTTTTGGTGTTACCACCTTTGGTTCTTATCTTTTTAACCTTACGATCTCCAATTTTGGTTTCTGCAGGGTCCCTACCGAATTCCATATTTCTTTTGTTTCTGTTGGACTTTGATCTAGCCCCTGTTGGTTTTCTTAATGATTTTCCTTGCCAAATTGCCATAATTTCACCTCTAAGCTTGAATATAAATGTTTTTTTTTTAAATTTTTGAAAATTATCTGCATGAAGTCGTAACTACTTACTCACTAGTTTCATAGAGCATCAAATAATCTTTACTAAGAAAGTGTAGATTTGTAGATCACAATATATTAATCTTGTTGATATGGAATCAAATCAAACAAAACTCAAAACTTCATTCAAAATATTCAGTATGTTCCATCATTTATTAGTGAAGACTTAAAAATATATGGTATGAAATTGCTGGCACATCAAAACTGAAACCATTTTCAGGCAAATTTTTTAGGAAAATTGTGTGGCAAAAAACTGCCACCAAGTTGCCATGGTAACTAAATAATTTAACTCTCACAAACTACTTATTATGTTTACAAAATAGTAATTTTCTAACACCAAAAAAAAAATACAATTATTTAATATATTAACAGGCTGATTCTTATGGCTAAAAATACCGATAATAAAAATGAATGGAAAGAAATTAAGGATGCTGAAGATGTTGTATGGAAACCTGTAAGGATGGGGGATGAAATTTCAGGTAAGTACATACGCATGGAGGAAGATGTTGGCATGTACCACAGTAACAAGTACACCCTGGAAACTGAAGATGGAGAAGTGGATGTTTTCGGATCAACAGTGTTAGATAATAAATTTAAGGACGTTCCATTGGGATATGAGGTTAAAATAATTTATCAAGGTGAAAAACCTAGTGCCCCTCCTAAAAAACCATTTAAATCCTTTCAGGTCTTTTTAAGAGAACCCTAAACCATCAAATCTGGTTTGAGATTTGAAAGTTAGACCATGAACCATGGCACAGGGTCGGGTAGTTCATGTTTTTATATATTATCATGATCAATAAACAGAATTAACTAAGTTCTAAAATGGATACAAACTTGTAACGATTATGAACAGGTTTTTTTTAAGGGTTAAATTCCCATCTATCCATCTTTATGGAAAAATTTTGTAGTACAAAGAATTCAAAAAAAAGGAGAATGGTGAATCTTATGAAAATAGGTATGTCGCACGGAGCCGGCGGTGGGATCATGCAGGGTCTCATTTCAGAAATCATACTTGAAAATTTAAAGAATAAAAGTGTCAATGGCGGAGTAGGACTGGATGATCTCGATGATGGGGCCTCAATTCCAATGGATGACTATGAAATTGTTGTAAGCACAGACAGCCACACCGTAGATCCAATATTCTTCCCTGGAGGAGACATAGGGACCATATCTATCGCAGGAACAGTTAACGATGTTTCTGTTATGGGTGCCAAACCCCTTGCAATAACCAATGCAATGGTCATAAGTGAAGGCTTTTCAGGGGAGGACTTTGAAAAAATAATCAAATCAATGGATGCAGTCTGCAGAGAGGCTGGTGTTTCGATAATTACCGGGGATACTAAGGTAATGGAACATGATAAACTTGATAAAATAATCATAGCCACCACAGGAATAGGCATAGTTAAAAAGGGTGAAATTAAACGGGACTCTGGCCTTGAAATTGGTAACAAGATCATCTTAACAGGCAGTGTTGGTGACCATGGAATATCGTTGATGTCCTACAGGGAAGGGTTTGGATTTGAAACAGACCTGCAATCGGATGTTGCACCAGTGTGGGGTATGGTTGAAGCAGCACTCAAGGTTGGGGGAGTTACAGCAATGAAGGATCCAACCAGAGGCGGAATTGCCAACGCATTAAATGAACTGGCTTCAAAGTCGGGTGTTGGAATGCTCATCGACGAAGAAAAAATCCCGCTCAAAGCTGAAGTGGTTGCTGCATCTGAAATGCTGGGTCTAGATCCCTACGAAGTTGCCAACGAGGGTAAGGTCGTAATGGGAGTGGAAGCAGACAAGGCCGATGAAACATTAGAAGCCATAAGAAAGACTAAATATGGAAAAGACGCTCAAATTATAGGAGAAGTAACAGACAATGTTCATGTGGTTATTGAAACTCTTTTAGGCGGTAAAAGAATTTTAGAAGCCCCAATAGCAGATCCTGTACCAAGGGTTTGCTAAATCATATTTTTGTTGTTTTCAATCCTTCACCAACCTAAAATCAGAGTCTTTTAAAAAAATTTATTAAGGACGAATACAAATAAAATGAGTTAGAGTTATTCTAATTCATTACAAATTTTGTATAATACATTTTAACATGAAATAAACAAATATTTCGAGACGTGATAAACATGGGAAACTTTTGGGGTCGGCGACTTATAGCGTTGATAGTTGACATAATTATTTTAACACTTTTCATGTGGATTTTAAGTGGAATAGTTTTCTTGATAACAGCAGGTATTGGAGTATTTTCCACCCTCACATATTGGATATTCATAGGCGCAATCATAATACTGGTCTACTTCACCTACTTCGAAGGTAAAACAGGTAAGACATTTGGAAAAAGGTTGTTCAACCTGAAGGTTGTGGCTGAAGATGGAAATCTCACCTACAAAAAATCTTTAATCAGAAGTCTCTCGAAGATACTGTACTTACCATTAATACTGGATTTGATACTGGGATTCATATTTGTCAAATCAAACGACAGGTTCCTTGACAGGGTTTCAGGCACACAAGTAGTACCAGCTGACCAGGAATCCCAACAAAGAAATGATCTCTCACGAGCAGACTAAGAACCTAAAATCAACATTTTTTTACTATTTTTTCATTGATTTAAAAATAAAAAATATTTAGAGCTATCCGCATCTAGAATTAGCTCTCTGGATATTTAATAAGCTTAATAGACACTTGTTCAAATAAATTTTCCATCTTCAAGTTCCAAGAAGTCACCGTAAGCCCCAAGTTTTTTGTTGTTGGTGGTCAAGATAATGGTCAAATTCAAGGATTTATTCAGGTCCTGGAGAAGATTCATAATTTCAGCTGCTTCTGATCTGTGGAGATCTCCCGTTGGTTCGTCTGTGATGAGTACTGAGTGATTGTTAACCATGGCCCTGGCTATACTGACCCTTATCTCTTCTTCCTTTGACAGGTCATTTGGATATTTTTTAAAATCATTAAAACCAACTGTTTTCAACAGTTCTTGGGTCGGGGTGCTGTCAGAATTGTTCATTGGAAGGTTAACATTCTCAAAAGCACTGAGTGTTGGGATTAGATTTTCGTTTCTGAACACGAACCCTATCTCCCGCTGGATAATGGAGTTTTTGTCCTGTTGTGACATTTGGCTAGTGTCAGTTCCATTTACAAAGATTTGTCCCATGGTTATATTCTCTAGCAGCCCAACAATTCTTACGAATGTTGATTTACCAGAACCTGAGGGTCCGTAGATTATGCTCATTGATCCACGTTGGAATGTGTGGTTCAAATCAGCAAGGGAGTGTGTCACTTCATCACCATTCTTGTAGATCTTCCAGACATCAACGAGTCTGATGCTGGAGTTGTCGTTGTTCATGGGATCACCTCTTCAATGTTTCTGTAAGATGCAAACCATCCTGGAACAAGTCCAAGGATGGAGGCCAAGACAGTTGTCAACACGATGACACTCGGAATTAACCATAAAGGAATCAGAATTGAGATTGGAATTCCGATAAACATTGCAACTATTGATATTCCAAGAGATCCGAGTATAACTCCTCCTATGCCTCCGAAGAATCCTATTAAACCAGCTTCAAGGGACATGCTGATTAGCAACTCTTTCTCAGAGAAACCCATGGTTTTTAATATCCCAATTTCCCGATTTCTTTCGTTGAGATTGAAACCCATGGTATTCATTATATCTAAAATTCCCACTAAAAACACGATACTTGCCAACCCGTCCAGTATATATACTGCGTTGTTTATTAAAGTATCAATTTTACTTCCAATAACAGAAGTAGTACTGTTTACTCCTAAAATAGCGTTGAGCTGATTAGTGACTGTTGAAATAATTAAATCTGAATTGTTAACATTGTCGTTCATATGAAATGAGTTGGCCTGTTTTAAAAATGTGTTTAAACCAATACCAGAACTCAGCAAAACAAGGAGAATTAGAACACCAAAGCTTATTCTTACCACGGCAAAAAAATTCCTCATCTTGTTCCTTCGAAGATTTTTCATGGATAATCTGTAAATATTCATTTAACACACCTTTACAATTGACTGAACATCAATTTATTAACTTGATCAGTGTTTAAAATATTCTAATTTGATTTTAATTAACATTTATCAATATCAAAACTTTATTTATCACAATTTTTTCTGTAACTAATAGTTAATCCAATTTATCATGAACAATCATATAACGAACGAACGTTTGTTTTATACCAGATATAACTCGATCAATATCAAATTAACTAACGGTAATCCTCCATTTGGTTTACTTAACCAATATTTTATATGTTAGAAAAGCCATAATATAACCATGAATTCCGAACTCATTGAAAAATGGTTTATAAAAAAAGATCTGAGTGAATCTACCCAATCATTATATCGTTTAGGGCTAAAAAAATACTGTGAATTAATAGGAAAATCTCCTGATGAACTTTTAGAAGAAGCTGAAAGAGAAGAAGATGAAGGGCTTCGTTTAAGGAAACGAAAAATAGATTATTATTTACCTAAGTATAAAAAGCACTTAGAAGAAGCAGGGAACTCTCCACAAACAATTAAAGTCTATTTAAGTGCTGTAAAATCTTTTTATAAAACCAATCAAATTGAGATTCCGGAAGTGAGTAACAAAGTCACAGATATTTGTCTCGAAAAAAATGAGGGGAGACTGTTAACTAGGGATGACATACAAAAAATGATAGAAACATCACCTATAAGGGAAAAGACTATTATTTATTTGATGGCTCTCACAGGAATGTCACAAGCAGAAGTGAGAAACCTCACAATCCAAAAGTTTTTGAATACTGTAAATGAGTCCGTAGATAAGAAAATTGAAACAATAGATGATTTGTTTGAAAATGAAAAACTCTTAAATGATGTTGTTTTGATAATTGAAATTACAAGGCAGAAAGTCCATTATCGTTATCAAACGTTCATTCCTCCTGAAGTGACACGTAACATAGTTTTATATTTAAAAGACAGGGTTTATGGTAGAAATGATAATGTGAGGATAATAGACTGCAATAAAACATTGTTTGTGAGTAACAAAGGGGAAAAGTTAACAAAACAGGGTATTGCAAGTAATTTTAACAGAATAGGTAAGAAAGCGGGGTTTACTGCAAATGAAAAAGGAGCATATGGTTTTTGGCGCAGTCATGGTTTGAGAAAATATTTCATTTCCACTATCATCAACAATACTGGAGATCATATATTAGCTGACTATTTAGTAGGACACAAAATTAGCCCTATTAAAAGAGCTTATTGGAAAGCTGACCCAGAAAAGTTAAAAGAAAAGTACTTAGAAGTTCTGCCTTACTTGTCTATAGATGAAATAAAAGTTAAAGACTTTAAAACAAAGGAATATAAAGAACTGAAAGAAAAGAATAAGGCTCTTCAAGCCCAAGTAGATAAGATCAATAAAAACATGGAAGAAAACATGAAAACAATTAATCTGTGGAAAGAAGTTCTACCCAAAAAATTTCAAAATTTAAACAAAGATGATGGTAAAAATGGAAATGATACAGTTTTAGCAAAATACAAGATTGATTATCAAGATAAGAAGGAGTGATAAAAAATACATTACGTTAACTAATAGTTAACATTAATTCTACAATTTTTACACGCAACTAAGAACTATGCCCCCATATATGAGTCGTGAATAGTTTCCTTGCTTCCTTTCTGTTTTTAGGGAACCCTGACCGTGTCGTGCCTCCACGGTCTCCCTTATGATTTATTTTTACTTTTTTTTATTTTCTATCTTAGTTTCCACCCTTCCCCGACCACCTCCCCCTTGCTTTGTCTCGCTGTCGCTCGCCAAATAGATTTGTGGCTATGTATGTGCATGGCTCGCCTAATGAATTAAATTAAAAAAAAGATTAGGAGAGTGATTGTACATGGTTTTTAAGATACCCAAGGAGTTGAAAGGTAAGGAACTAACTGCATTTTTGGTTGAGCAGAGGGATTTGTTGGCTGATTCTATGGTTCAGGATCCGGAGCAGTTGGAGAAGTTTGTGCAGATGTGGGAAGGAAATTTAGGGCTGCATGAGTATAGCTTTAACAACATTATTCTTGCTTGGTTGCAGCATGGTCAGGTATCTATGCTTGCAGGGTTTCGTAAATGGCAGAGTTTAGGTCGAACTGTGATTAAAGGTGAGAAAGCTATCAAGATTCTTGCTCCTCTTACTCGGAAGATTAAGGATAAAGAGAGTGAGGAAGATGATTATGTTATCACAGGTTGGCGATATGTCAATGTTTTTGACGTGTCGCAGACTGAAGGTGAGGAGTTAGAATTTGGGCACTCTGATAAAGTAGTAGGAAACGTTTGTTTTGATGATTTGAAGAAGATTAGTCCATTACCTGTGATTGTTGAGTATGCAGGTACTTCGAATGGTAATGTTACAAAAGATAGGGTATTGGTTTCTCCTAAAGAGAATCAAGCTGCTATGGTTGCAACTTTAATTCACGAGATGGGACATTACAAACTTGGGCATCTTGAAAGTGATTTTGATAAAGAGACCAAAGAAGTAGAAGCAGAAACAGTTAGTTTCATTGTTACTTCTTATTTGGGCTTGAAAAATGAGAAATCGAAATATTATGTAGGCTCATGGAATGGATCCGGTGAAAAGCTGCGAGGTCGCGGTAAAAATATCATAGCAGTAGCAGAAGCTATTATCAAAGACATCAATTCTCTAAGCGGAGATGAATAAGATGAAAGTTGATTCTCAGAAGTGTGTCTTGTGTGATAATGCAGTAACATCTCCTGAAGAGGGTTGGAAGTTCACTAATTTTAACATATGCCATGATTGCATAGAACGCATCTTTAAAGATATGAGTTTTGTCAGAGGTGGAGATGATGAATAAAGATACAATTCCAGGGTATAGAAATTCTAAGGACTGGAATAAAGGATTTAAATTGTTTATGGACTACTTCAGAGATAGTCTCAAATTCATCAGGTGTGGAGGAGACGGATCTAAATATCACTCTGATGGGGAAACTCTTGAAGAAATGAATCAAAATTTTTCAAAAGTAGTAGATAAACTTGTAAACGGAGCTATGGCACTCCAATATATAAGTGATAAGGATTTCTACTACAAGAATGAAGATGTCGAGATTATCATTAAAATGAGTGATCAAAGCAATGATATTAACCTTAGTAAATTACTTGAAAAGGTATTTAACATTTTAAAATCAGAAGAGAAGCAGTTTGTACGCATAGTAAATGCTTTGGAAACTAAATAAATTTCTATTTTTTTTAATTAACTCCTTACAGTTTGTTTTATCATTGGAGATAGCTTGCTGTAAGGTTTGTATACTTTTTTTGTGAATTAAACTTAAAAAAGAGGTGCAAATATGATAGATCAGGTAGGGCAAATGGATGAAATCTTTGATAGAATAGATAGAGAAGCTGAAGAATTTCTTGAAATAGAAAGGCAGAAAGAAGAAAGAGTAAGATTAGAAAAAGAACGTATCTTAAATAGCATGAGTCCTGAAAAGAGACAGATCGTTGAATGTGTTGATAAGGCAATGAACAAACAAAACACTATGTTCTGCAAATTAAGCAACGAACAATTTGTAAAAGAACATTGCATTTACAAACTCTGCAAAGAACGAAACATCCAACATGAACGGCCATCCTCAAGGATGAACAATAACACAGAGGATAGTATAAACATAGTATATGGCTTTGCTTTTGAATTACTTGATGAAATAGAAGTTCAAAGTTGGAATGTGGAACTAATAATAACGGACCTATATAGATATGATCCAAAGAAATCTCAACCCGCTATTGAAAAGATTCGGAGAGTTCCTAACCATCGTGCTGTTAATCCACTACTAAAAGCTTTAAAAAAATCTAAAAAACATCACGAACTAATATACAGTGCTCTAAAGTTCTACATAAAAGAACAAGACATTGATTTAAATCTATACTCAGATAAAGATATAGTTGAATGGTCAGCCAAATATGCATTAATTAATCTGTGTCTACAGCCATATACAAAGAATCATAGAGTTTCTGAATTAGTAGAAGCAGTACCTGAGTTTGCAAAATTCATAGCGAAGGTAGGAAAGCAATTGAACTCAGCAGATCCTCAACTCCGAATAGTAGGAGTTAAACATATAGGCGCAGACAAAGAATTCTTAGAAATACTAAAGAGAATATCCTATGAAGATCCAGATGAAAAAGTTAGGGATGCAACTAGAGTTTCTCTTCGAAGAAATCACAAAATAAAAGTTCAATCTGTCCTTAACGATCCCTACACAGAATATTCACCAGATGAGGACACAAACACAGAATCATATAGCGAAATAAATCGAAGAGACTTTGAAGCTCAGATCGAAGAAAATGAAGAGTATATGGATGATATAATCGCAGGACTATATAGATAAATCTTTTAAATTTCTATTTTTAAACTTTTTTAAAATTAACATTTCAGAACTATTAATGAATTTTTATATGAATTAATAAGCAATATTTAAGAATAACTTCTTAAATAACTAAATAGGTTATACTTTAAAGAATTGGGGGGTTAGGAATATTTTTAGGACTAAAGAGTACTATATTAATAAAAGTAAGAACAATTTAATACAATTTGGACTAATTTTGATTAGTTTAATTATTATTTTTAGTTATGGTATGGGTAATGATGCAGCTGCTTCAAGCGATATGATATATGTTAGTGGATCTTCAGGAAATGATACTTGGGATGGTCAAAATGCAATATGGAATGGAACAAGTGGACCTAAATCAACAATAACCAATGCAATAGGCACTGTTACATCTGGGGGAACAGTATCCATTGATAAAGGAATTTACAATGAAACAAACATCAACATCAACTCAAATGTAAATATCGTAGGTAAAAATGAGAACACTATAATAAATGGTAATGATAATAAAGAAAACATTTTTATAATTTCATGGGGAACCAACGTAAATATTTACAATTTAACCGTAACACATGGACATATCTATACTGAAGGTAATTTAAATATTACTCATAGTATTATTACAAATAGTACGGGTGGTATTAGTAATTCCGGTAGATTGAATATAGTAAATAGCTGTTTCATTAATAATACGTCCGATTATTATGGTGGTGCAATTTATAATCAGGGAATATTGAATATTATTAATAGTACTTTTACAAATAATAGTATTATTGGTGATGATAGTACTGCTGGTGGAGCAATTTATAGCGTAGGTAAACTGAATGTTACTGGAAGTATTTTCACCAACAACTCTGTAAGTTACTCTAATGGTTATAATAATGGCGGAGCAATTTATGCAATTTCCAATACTTTAATCAAAGATTGCACATTCATAAATAACTCTGCAATAAATGGCGGTGCAATATATGTTTCTAATACCTTCACAGGTAATGGTTACGCATATGGAATTTTGAATCTGACTAATAGCTCTTTCATAAGTAATAGTGCCAATAATGGTGCTGCTATATACAATTCAGGTATTTCAAATGTAAAATGTTGCAATTTCATAAGTAACAAGGCAATTTTTGGGAGCTGTTTATATAATCAAAAAGGAGAAACAATCTATGAATCATATGCTTATTATACAGCAAATGGTATCACTGCTAACATAAATTTCAATAGAATCATGGGCAACGCTCCAGGAAACATAATTTATAATAATGGGAGTACAATAGATGCTTCACTTAATTGGTGGGGGTCCAATGATTATCCATCAGAAAATATTTATGGTAATGTAGATATAGCTCCATGGCTGGTTATGACAGTCACTGTAACTGCAAATAACAAAAATAGTGATAATTCAACAATTAAGGCTGACTTATTATATGATTCAAGCAATAAATATCACAATCCATCAATAGATCATTTACCGGATGGAATACAAGTTAACTCCTCGACAACTTTAGGAAATATAAATCAAATACCATATACAGTTAATGGAAGTTCAATATCTAATTTAAATACAGGTTTAGAAGCAGGTTTAGCATACATTACAACAATAATTGATAATCAAACTTTACAAACGTTATATCATCCTACGGGAGGATTATATAATTCTACCAAAACAATTATTTTGAACATGGGTACTACTGGAATTATTTATTATACAAAGGATGGAACTATACCAACATTTAACAGTAACAGATATGTCAATCCATTAATAATATCCACCAATACAACTTTAAAATATTTCATAATCGATCCAACCGGTAATAATTCACCCATCTATACTGATATATATAAATTTGATTTTATATCACCAACAGCTAGTGCAAATTCAACAGGAGGATTATACAACTCTTCAAAAACTGTTAATTTAAAAATGAACGAACCCGGAAAAATTTATTATACTCTAGATGGAACAACACCAACAACTTTAAGCATGATATACAGTTTCCCGATAAATATACTAACTAAAACCACGGTAAAATTCTTTGCAGTAGATTTAGCAGACAATAAGTCACCAATTTATGTTGAAAATTATGTAATTATTCCAACATGCATAAATAATCTAAAATCAGGAGAATATAACACCACTAAATCCGTCACATTATTGATGAGCGAACCTGGAATAATTTATTATACTACAAATGGAACTACACCAAGCAGTTCCAGCTTAGAATATATTTCTCCCATAATAATAACAAGTAAAACAACATTGAAATACATTGCAATTGATTTAGCAGGTAATCAATCGCCCATTTATGCCGAAAATTACAATATTATTCCCGCATGCTTTTCTAATCCTACTGGAGGACAATATAATACAACAAAATTAGTATCATTAATAATAAGTGAACCGGGAATAATTTATTATACAACAAATGGAACTACACCAACTACCTTCAGCTCACAGTACGATTCTCCAATAATCATAAGCAATAATACTATCTTAAAATTCTTTGCACGAGATTTAGCAGGAAATCTATCACCAATTTACACAAAAATCTACACAATAGACACTATTCCTCCAACAGCAAAAATCAACATCAATGGAGGTTTATACAACACAACAAAAGTTATAAACCTTTCAATGAGTGAAAATGGAACAATTTACTACACCATTAATGGAACAACACCCACCACTAAAAGTACAAAATACACAGGACCTATCACAATAAGTTCTACAAAGACATTAAAATTCTTTGCAGTGGATCTAGCTGGTAACAAATTTCCAGTATACACTCAGACTTATACGATAGACAAAATAGCACCTAAAGTCGTCTCAACAACACCAACAAACCTAAAAACAGGTGTTAGCAGAACTTCTACTATAACAATTAAATTCAACGAAAACATCAAAAACAGTACATATTACAACAACATCAAAGTCAAAAATCTAACAACAGGCAAATACGTAACTATAACCGAATCTATCAGTGGAAACACACTCACCATCAAAACAACAACATCTAAAAGCAAAAATACAATGTATCAAGTAATTATACCAAAAGCAGCAATTAAAGACAACGCAAGAAATAACTTAGCAGCAAACTATACATTTAAATTCAAAACAGGAGCATAATTACTCCTTTTTTATTTTCTTTTTTCATATACATATCAGTGATCACCAGGAATCTCCTAAATACGTTCATGGGCTTATGAACCAAATGAATCTTATTTATCAACTTGCTATGATGTTGAAACAAATAATACCAAGTTCAATTTTCTGCGAAGGATTCCAAAAAAAAATGGTGGGTACTTTCATAATCCAAAGCTGAATTATTGAGAGTGTAGTATGGATTAAAAGTTATGTTCCTGCACTGATTATTTTACCTGTGATTGCGTTAATCTTGACAAATCCGCCGGGACCAATAGTAGCGGGCTCGTTCAAGACATCAACCCAGTAATAAGGTGAATCATCTGTAGGATAAGAACTTATAGAATATGTGGCTTCAGGTACGGGCCATGCTGCTTTAGCTAATCTTATAGCTTCAGCTTTGCTAATATACTTACTTTTAGTACTATCTACCTTAGTTTGATTAGTAGAATTTGTCTGATTTTGTACAGAACTATTTGATGAATTTGTTGTGTTATTTGTTATTACAGGTTTGTTAAAACTAGTACCTAACAATAAACCTACAGTCAAACTCAATCCTGCCACCAAAATAATAACGACAACAATTAAAATCTTAGTTAATTTTTCCAATATATTCCCCCAAACGAGTTTATTTATAATCTCCAATAAAATTTTCTATTTTATACAAGATAACTAACGGTTAAGACAAAATTCAAACAAAGACCAAATTAACATAGTGAAAAATGAGCCCCCTAAAAAATATTTTATATCAATTTGATCTATGAAAAGTATCGAAAGGAATAAACAAGGAATTAGGAGAAATATTTGGGCATATTAATGGATAATACCTAAAGTAAAAGCAATAATATTAGTTCCTTGTACCTCCTACTTCTTGGTGGTATATACGCTCATTGCTATGTAGTGGAATTTATTTTATGACAGATATGAAATTGAATGCAATAATAGATCAATTTAAAATCATACATTTTATGGAAGTGATGGAAGATCTTTTTTAAACTATGATGAATTGAAAAATAAATTAATAAATTATAAAAAAAAGTTATAAGGGAAGGGACGTTTGGATATTGCGCTTCCATCATGGGACATAAAAAAAAATTGAGGTGGATGGGAGATTTTCATCCTTACCATCCTAATTCTCTTTTTTCTATGTATCTAAAGCCGTGTATCTTTTCTTCAAGTATCCGTTTTTGGCCTTCTTTTGCTCCACATTTTTTTACTGCATCATAGTATTCACTTTTGTTTGCTGGAATTCTAAGGTCATGTTCAATTAGAAAATCATTTATGGAGTCAACAATTTCTTTTCTAGTTAAGAAATTATCTGGGCTATCTGTAACTTCAAATAATTGCTCAGATGCATATAATGCAGGATCAGAGTTTTTGATAGCTTCTTCCCGTATTTCACGGTAGGTGTCTTCTGTCCATCCAGTTTCGCGTATCTTTTTGTATGCTTGAATTGCATTAAATATGAACCATTCCATACCTTCTGTATCATTTAAAAGTTTTTCTGTTAATTTGGTGTCCCTGCTATCTCCATCAAATGTTTTTTCAAGTTTAATAATGACGATACGTCTCCAGAGAGCATAACTATCATCCATTATTTTAGGTAGTCTGTTACCAGCACCAACTATTTTACACTTTAATTTTGTAGTAAGTGGATCTTTGAATTTCCTATTTATGGTGATATCGTCCCCACCAGTTATTGCCTTAATTTGACCTGTTTCTTCTATTGTGGCTATAGGAAGGTCTGATAGTAGGTTTACTCTTTTTCCAATTAATGGTTGTAGTCCGAAATCTTTCTGAAAATCTTGTAATGGCACAGCAGCACTACTGTTAATGAAAATTGCACTTATAATCTGCATAAGCAACGATTTGCCATTTGCCCCCTTACCCATGAGTAAAAAGAGTTTATTGTGGGGATTACCTTTGGCAAATAGATATCCTACTATCTGAAGGAAAGTCTGAAATTTACCCGGGTCATCAAATATCTCACATATTTTTTCTTTAAAGAATGGTGAATCTGCTGATGGATTCCAATTATATGGAACTTTGAATCTTGTAAAAATATTTGGGTCAAATTTTCTTGTTTCAAGAGTTTCAATGTTCATTAAACAATTGTTAAAAGCTACATGGTTTGGATCTTCTTCTTTAATTTCGTTAAACAAGCCCATAAGCTTTTTAACTTCATCCACAAAGAATTCTTTACCTACAACTTTTTTAAGGAATCTTGAAAACTTCTTTTCATCATAAGCTTTATAAATTCCCTCACTTTCATCGTAGATACATAGATCGTATGATTCTTTGTCAATTATTATATTGTATTTCGTATTGATGTGCTTGTATAATTCTAATAATGCTTGTTCTTTTTCACTTCTTTTTATGTCTTTTTCAAATTTGAATATTGAACTGTATTTTTGTTTTATGAACTGACCTGCTTGGTTGATAAATTTGGATGTTTCTTCTTTGTTTGCAAAGTCTTTTGCTAAGTCAATTAATTTATTTTCGAGTTGAGTATTTGTAACACTTAATGGTTTTTTACTGTTTGCTTCTCGTGATTCTCCTTCTTTGGATACCCAATAAGACTTATAGTTTGAACCATTTCTTTTATGAACTAAATAAACACTTGAGCTATCATGTTCTTTAAAAAATAGTTTTACACCATTTTGTAGATATTCTACATTTTTCCCATTAAACATAACTGGTTTAGGTTTTTCGGGAACATCAAAATCAGATTTAATTTCTTTTTTTAAACCGCCAAAAACACCCATCCGACCTCTTTCTGAAATTTTATCTGAAGTTTCATTGGATATGTTTTTATTACGGACCAAGATATTCTTATTTGACAGTTCTGTTTTATTATTTAATTTACTTTTTTGCATTAATCTCCGTCTCCTTATAAGTTATGGAGTGGAGTTAGCCCTAAAATAGGGTTTAGATGAGTTAATTAAAAATAGAATTTGTAATTCCTGATTTTTAACGAACGTCCGATCTGTAAACTCCACAAATTTGCTTTTGCATGGTGTTTACACCTCGTTTTTTTACGTCCTAGTTAAAGGTTAGTTTATATCTTGCTATAAAAGATTGAGCATCATAATATAAATACTTTTGGTTACTAAATTTATTTTTAGAACTAATGAAGTAAACATTTGAATCCCAATTTTTAGACCTTTAGATATTAAAGAAAATAAAAAAAACCATCAGACTTTAACATAAACCTTTCCATCCAATAGAAATATCTGGTATTTCCAAGCTACCGGGTTTACCTATTACTATCTTATATGGAAAAGTAGTGCTGTCATGGAAACTACGTTTCAAAGGAATTAACTCTACTTCAAACCTTTCTGCCATTTTCGTATTAATTCTTCGAATTCTTATAGGATTATACGGTTCTGTGTAGAAGATGTGTTTACCATCTTCATAGACATATCTCTCATGATCCAATACTCTCATGTTTGGAAAGACTGCATTGGTAATATTATACAATTTTTCCGGAACAGATACTACTTCAGAATAGCGCTGTAATGGTTTATCAACAACAATGACACTATAAAGATCATATTCTTCTTTAATTTTATCTTCCAACGTCTTTAACTTTTTAAAATCAGCTACTTGATACATATTATTCATCCTCCTTCTTGTCATAAAACTGTGGGGTGTACTTTAAAATAGCTTTATTTTTATATTCATTGATGAAAATTGATATAGCGTCGTTTATCAAATCCATCAAGGTTACTTTACCTCCATTCTCTATAATTTGCCTTTGAATCGCATCTAGATCTGTTTTTTGTTCTATTCCAATATTTATCTGCTTTTTAAACATTTCTTAAAAATCTCCTTTTATTTTTAATGAAGCTACACAATATATGGCTCCTAAACATTCTATCAATCAGCCGTGTATAAAAGGTGTTGGTCATAGTAATCGTTCATAAATTCTGAATTGAAGTCTAATCACGGTTTAATTGAATTTATGAATCCGCATTGATCTGCATTGGATCAACGGGGGGAAATGTTCAATTTCATATCGTAGAAAAAAATAGTAAAATTAATGTTAGGTGCAAATCAATTCTTATCATGAATAATCTATAGGGTGGGGTAATGGCAAAAAAGAACAACAATGGCGCTAACTTAGGTTTTGAAGAGAAATGGAGCATTATCCTACAAGCTAAAAAACAACAAAAATATTAGATGGATGGAAGGGGGTTAATTTTTGTGGGAAGATGATTTCGCGAACCTTTTATTTTCAAATGATCCAACACGAGTAAATGCAAAAGAAGCTGCAGAATTAAAATATAATAAGTTTCCTTCTCATTTATACAAATATAGAACGTTTGATGAAAATGAATATTCTGTAAAAGCATTAGAAGAGGACAAAATCTTTCTTTCGAATCCACTTGAATTTAATGATCCTTATGATTGTGCTTTGTTATGTAAAGATGCTAATTATGTAAAAGAAGATTTTTTAAAAAATCTTTTAGCAAAAGATCCAAAAGGTTTTAGGAAAGCTCATAATCTCACTAAAAAACAAATATCCAAATTACAAAAAAGTGACAAAATTATCAAGGATTTATCTATATTTATAGCTAAAAATAGCCCAGAATATAAAAATAACCCCAAACGCCTTAATGAACTAAGTAAAGAAAATGAACTACAGATTAGGGCAATAAGTGCTGATTTTAATGAGTTAAGAAAAGATATGCTTGTTTCATGTTTTAGTGAAGACTATAAGTCCATTTTAATGTGGAGCCACTATGCTAAGGAGCACACAGGTTTTTGTGTTGAATATGATTTTAAATCATTAGGACATAATAATCATTTAACACGGAATCTTTTTCCAGTATTATATGCCAATGAAATATTTACAATAGATGATTATATTTATAATCCACAACCTCAATTTCCTAACATTCTTTCGAGCTATTTGGAGGGTATTGATTTAAATAAAATTATGGATGGGATACAATTTGAAATTTTGGGAAATAATAAATATAACAATATGTTCCCAGTTTGTGCTGCATTAACCAAATATGAAGGTTGGAAATATGAAAAAGAGTGGAGATATGTTCTTTATAGTCGAAATGAATCAAAATCAACGTATATAAATGTCCCTAAACCTACAGCCATATATTTAGGGACTAAATCAAATAAGAAAGACATAATTTTAGAAATCGCAAATAATAAAAATATTGATGTTTACCAAATGCAAATGAAATCTTCTGATTATGCACTTGAAGCTGAAAAAATATTGTAATTCATATACCCTACAATTCAAATTAGTAGATTAATTATAAATAAATCCTTTAATATTAGAATTTAACTTAACTCATTAAAAAATTTCTATTTATTTAATGACTGAAATTAAAAAAGATACGCTTTGATTGCAACATTAAATATGAGTAGGAGTGAAAACATTGTCAGATGTTCCTGTTGAAATAATAGAATTGGTAAATAAGTTTGAAAGAAATATTGAAGCTTATAAAGATCCTAGTTACAAGGAAGAACAACTTAAACAAGAATTCATAAATCCTTTTTTTAAAGCTCTGGGCTGGGACGTTGATAATACTGCTGGAGCTGCGCCACAATATCGTGATGTTATTTTTGAAGATTCAATTAAAGTATCTGGCGGTACAAGAGCACCTGACTATTGTTTTACACTTGCTGGTCGGAAGATGTTTTTTGTTGAAGCTAAAAAGCCCTCAGTAAATATAGACAAAGACATCAAACCATCTTACCAGCTTCGTCGTTACGCTTGGAGTGCTAAATTACCCCTTTCTATCCTTACTGATTTTGAAGAGTTTGCAATTTATGATTCTAGAACTCGGCCTAAGAAAACTGATAGAACAAGTACCGGTAGAATAAAGTATTTCACATACAAGGATTATGTTGAACAATGGGACTTCATATATAATACTTTCTCAAAAGATGCAGTATTCAAAGGCACTTATGATAAGTATGCAGAATCAACTAAGAAGAAGAAGGGCACAACACTCGTTGATGACGAATTTTTATCAGAAATAGAATCTTGGAGAGAATTATTAGCCAAAGAAATCGCTCTAAAAAACTCAGATCTAACAGTTGATGAACTTAATTACTCTGTTCAGCAAATAATCGATAGAATTATCTTCCTTAGAATGGGTGAAGATAGAGGAGCCGAAAAATACGGCCAACTACGCAATCTCCTTGATAAACCAGAAATATATCAAGAATTATGTGAATTATGGAAAGAAGCAGATCAAAAATATAATTCAGGGTTATTCCATTTCAAAGATGAAAAAGGACAAAATAGCCTCCCAGACATATTAACTCCACACCTCAAAATCAAAGATGGCGTATTCAAACAAATAATCAAGAACTTATATTATCCTGATAGTCCATACGAATTCTCAGTACTATCTCCAGAGATCCTTGGAAATGTATATGAACAGTTTCTAGGAAAAGTTATTAGACTAACTCAGGGGCACCGTGCAAAAATAGAAGAAAAACCAGAAGTAAAAAAAGCAGGTGGAGTATATTACACACCACAATATATTGTTGAATACATCGTAAAGAATACAGTGGGTAAACTCTGTGAGGGCAAGACACCACAAAAAGTATCTGAATTGAGAATATTGGATCCCGCATGTGGATCAGGTTCATTCTTACTCGGAGCATATAACTACTTACTAAATTGGCATCATGAATATTATATCAACCTCAAAAACAAAAATCGTTTAAAGGACCAAATATACAAAGGAAAGAATAACGAATGGCATCTTACTGTCAAAGAAAAAAAGAGAATCCTCTTAAACAACATATATGGAGTAGACATCGACCACCAAGCAGTAGAAGTAACCAAACTAAGCCTACTACTTAAAGTCCTTGAAGGGGAAAACAAAGACGTAATTGAAGCACAACAAAAACTATTCAAAGAAAGAGCACTACCTAACCTCGAAGATAATATAAAATGTGGTAATTCACTCATTGGGCCAGAGATATATGATGATTCAAAATTCGATTTAAAACAAGAAGATATTAAACGTATAAACCCATTCGATTGGAAAAATGAATTTTCTGATGTATTTAATAACGGCGGCTTTGATACTGTTATCGGAAATCCTCCATACATTCGGATACAAGCAATGAAAGAATGGGCACCAATAGAAGTAGAATTTTACAAAGAAAAATATTACTCGGCTAGTAAAGGCAATTACGACATTTATGTGGTGTTTGTAGAAAAGGGTCTTGAATTATTGAATGAAAAAGGGCTTATGAGTTATATCTTACCACATAAATTCTTTAATGCTAAATATGGGCAGCAATTAAGATTGATTATTTCGGATGGTGAGAACCTAAATAAAGTTGTGCACTTTGGAGACCAACAAGTTTTTGAAAATGCCACCACATATACTTGCTTGTTATTTTTAAGTAAATCTAAACAAAAAAAATTTAGTTATGTTAAAGTAGAAGAACTGGGAAAATGGAGAATTTCCAAGGAGGCAAAAAGTGGGATAGTTTCTGGTAACAAAGTTAAAGCTGATGAATGGAACTTTTTTGTAGGTCCAAATGCTGAAATTTTAAATAAACTCCAAGAAATGCCGATTAAATTAGGCAATATTACTAAAAAGATTTTTCAGGGATTGATCACAGGATCAGATCCTGTATTTCTTTTAAATTATCTGGGAAATGATGAGTATTACTCTGATGCTACAAATAAAAAATATAAATTAGAAAAAGAGTTGATGCATCCATTATGCAAAGGTTCAGTCAATTTAAAAAGATATCATGTATCTGAAATAACTAAACACATATTATTTCCCTACAAAATTGAAAAAGATAAAGCTGTGCTTTTGTCCAAAAAAGAGTTATCTACAAATTATTCAAACATATGGAATTATTTGAATGATAATAAAAAATTGTTAGAGTCAAGAGAACGAGGTAAATGGAAAAATGATAGATGGTATGCATTAGGAAGGACACAAAATCTGAACCAAATGGAACAAATCAAAATATTAACACCTAGCATTGCTAATTCTGCATCTTACTCCTTAGATTTAGAAGACTATTTTTATTTTGTAGGAAGTGGGGGAGGGGGAGGGGGAGGATATGGAATAATTCTCCAAAATACAGACGTTAAAGAATATCAGTATATTCTTGGGTTACTAAACTCTAAACTACTAGACATTTATCTCAAAGAGTGCAGTAGTAGGTTTAGAGGAGGATATTTCGCTTATAACAAGCAATATATAGAAAAATTACCCATTCCAGAATTGAATACTGATCCAAATGACATCACAATAATACATGATAGTATTGTTACTATGGTTGAAAAAATGTTGCAACTCCATAAAGATATTGATATAGCTAGAACGCCACAAAGCAAGGAGTTAATTCAGCGACAGATTGATGCAACGGATAAACAGATAGATAAGTTGGTTTATGAGTTGTATGGGTTGACTGAGGATGAGATAAAGATCGTTGAAGAAATGAATGAGGGATAATATGACTTTATTTTCTGAAAGAAATGGTTATAAATCTGTACAAGATACTTTAAAAGTTGAATGCATGGATATTGATTTGAGAACTTCACTGTGGAATGTTATATTAATCCATGTTTTAGATGGCACAGAACCCGATGATGACTATTATCAATGCTATGACGAAATTAAGACTTTAATAACAAAATTGTTTAGGGTGTATTGGAAAAGGTCTCTTGATGAGTTGACGGAGTATACTTTTTTTCCATTTAGAGCTATAAAATCATATTTTTTTGATTGTAAGTGGTGTGAAGTTTATGATTTTTTGGAAATATTGGTTAAAATATACCCTTTTCCAAATGTAGAAGAGTTTACAAATGAGTGTAACGATGTTTTAGAAATGGAGCATTCAGGATATAGGTTTGTTGACATTTCAATAATGGAAATTACTTCAGAAGAAGAAATAATAGAGATCGAAGAAGCTTTAAACGATGCACCAAATCCAGTTAAGATACATTTACAAAAATCATTGGGTTTGCTATCTGACAGAGAGTCTCCAGACTACAGCAATTCAATAAAAGAATCTATAAGTGCTGTTGAATCTGTATGTAAACAGATAACAGGGGAATCATTATCACTTGGTCAATCATTAAATAAAATAGAAAAAAATGGAATTATAGATCTACACCCTTCATTAAAAAATGGTTTTAAAAGTATTTATGGATATACTAGCGATTCAGATGGTATACGTCACGGTTTAACTGATGAACCAAACTTAAGTTATGAAGATGCTAAATTTATGTTAGTAGCTTGCTCAGCATTTGTCAACTATTTGAACGCAAAATGGAATAAATAATTTATGGGCTATTTAACCTGTTTTTCCAGATAAGATAGTTGGTGCTGTACTTCTTCATCGTTCAGACCATCGTTTTTTAAAACGAATTTATTTTTAGGTTTAGGTGATACATTTAACATTTTTTGATGTGTTCGATGAGTTATTCCTTTTTGATAATAATCATTTTCACTGTCAATGTATATTTGATGTGGGGCTTGATAGACGTACCATGTATTCTTTTGACGCCTTAAGTTTTCAAGATCTTCCATAGTTTCCCAATCTTCCTTGAAATGTATTATTTCCCATTTAAACGCATCAAATCCATATTCTCTAATCGCATTATGAAAGCTGGAGTCAGTGCTGCATTGTTTATGTTCAGCCATTGCTTCTTTAAGCATTCCTTCCGTTGCACCAATATAACATTTCCATTCTGATACATTTATTGACGATTTGGTATTGAATGCCTGATAAACTACGCCTTTATGATTAAAATCATTTCTTATTTCATCGTTCATCTTTATCACCATTACTTCGTTATACCTTGCTAGAAATTTTTGATATAAAAACCTTTTGGTATTCTAAAAAAAATTTATACTTGTATAGCCCAATTTAACCAGGAATTATCTAGTACAATAGCAAAATATTTTTGGCTAACTTGATAAAAGTGGACATTAAGGGAAAGTGTTCAAGCTAAAATGAGGTTGATGTAAAAAAGATATTACGCCAATTTGGTTATCCACCAGATAAAGAAAAACTAGCAGTTAAAAGTGTGCTTGAACAAGCAACAAGAGTATGTGAAGAATGGGCGAAGGTTTAGGGAGGTTTTAAATGAATTCAACACATAAATGCCTTAAAGAATGGAATGCTACACTTGAAGCATTAGGACATGGAAAACAGACCATTTTGGTACGAAACTATAAAACCAATGTTAAGGAGTTTTTATTATATCCTACTGTGAGTTATGCATCTAAAGATGATTATTTGGACAGTTTCCAAAATAAATATCAAGATTTCGTAAAGGATAATGCACTCCCTGAGAAAAATGGTGATAAAGTTCTAATCAAATATTTCGCCACTTTGGAAAGAATGGTTGAAAAACCTGTTTCTAGATTACCTTCAGATAAATTCTATATCTGGACTAAGGACCATGTCAAGAACTATATGTCTGGAAAAACTGCTTACATTTGGATTCTTCGAGTTAATAAATTAAAGGAACTATACTGGGCAGAACCTACTCCAGGAGCAATAAAATATGCCAATCTTAAAAATGAAGTATCCCTTGATGGTATGAAACCTGTATTGAGCGATTCTGAGTTTGAAAAAACAGTTAACAACATTTAAACTGGAATGATTAAAGTGTTAACAAAAGAACATCTGAGAAAACGTTTTGATGAACTTATTGATGGAATTGATGATATAAAACCCACTAATTTTTGGTTTTGGGTGAGTGGGGAATGTTTAAATAAAAACGAAGAAAGGTTAGATTTGTTGGCAGGTAAATCATTAGAGGGCAGATCTGGATGGACATGTGATGAAAATACTAAGAAATTGGAGACCTAGCTGTAATTTATAGGACCTTACCAAAAAGTGATGTTAAATATATTATTCAAATAAGGAGTAATCCAAAAATTGAGGAAAATGATGCAGAAAGTGGAATGTTACATTGTGATTGTTATATCATCTACCAATTTAATAACACACTCAAATCGACAAAAATGAAATCTAATTCTATACTAAAAAATTCTAAACCAGTAAGAAGAAATTTTCAAGGACAAAACGGAATACATGATTTGACAAGTGAGGAATGGATTGAAATAAATGAACTTTTAACAGATGAAAACCCTGATTATTCAGTTTTATTAGATTATTTATATAACAGGATGCCTTCCTTAAGCCAATATTTTCGTTTAAATAAGTAAAATTGTTATAATAAGTGAATTCCTCATAAAACTAAAATAATGGCTAATCAAGTTTAAAAAAAAATAAATATTTATTCAATTTTTTTAAATTCTACTTTTGGTGCGCCACAGATTGAACAAATATCAGGAGCTTCTTTCTCTACAGTATTTCCACAGAAGTTACATACATAATAGATTGTTTCAACATTTTCTCCAATTGAGTCCAGAGCTTTTTGATAAAGTTCTGCGTGGATTTCTTCTACTTGATTGGCAACATCAAAGGTCCAATGAGCTTTCTTGTTATTTTCTTCTTCTGCAACTTTAATAAAAGCAGGATACATTTCTTTAAATTCTTCCACTTCACCTGCAATTGCTTCTTTAAGATTTTCTTCTGTACTTTTAACTCCTTTCAATACAGTTAGATGATTATTTGCGTGAACTGTTTCAGCTTGAGCTGCTGCCCTAAATAATCTTGCAACTTGGAATAGTCCCTCTTCATCTGCTTTCTTTGCAAAAGCTAGATATTTCCTGTTTGCTTGTGATTCACCTGCAAAAGCTTCCTTTAAATTATCAATACTATCCATTACATTCCCTCCAAATTAATTCTTAAATTTAATGGTTTTCTATACACAAATTTATTATAAACTTAATTTAATAAACTTTTTTTTATATAATTTAAAAATAAGAATAGTGTATTAACATTGTCTAAAATGTTTCAAAAGTGATTTTAATGAAATAGTTTATGAATATAATCTATATTGACTTATTTTAAGTATATAAAGAACTAATAAAGAAGCAATAAAAATCGAAAACTAGCAAATGATTATTTTTCATAATAATTTGTTCAGCTGCTATTCCATCAAGAGGATGTCATTCTATTTCATACTAATATTTCTTAGACAGAGATATTTTATCCTTGGTTTAATTTGAATGAGTGAAAAGTGTTTTTCATTAATTTTAGAGCCCAATATGATGGGATTGATATATAGTAACTTGCAACATATGTGAGTTACATATAAACCTACACATTTACTTATAGATAGATGCATTTATTTATATTAGTTATGTATTGATATATCATTTACTCAGGGGTACTGATAATTTGAGAGTAGTATGGTGATATTTATAATCCTTATGGTTCATCATAAAATATTTCTTTACATTCTAAACAATAATTAGAATTGTAATTGCTTTTAAACATTGTATCACATCCTTTACATATAATTTGTTTTAGGGAAGATTTTTTATCATTTTTTAATGAAAATGGGCATTTCCAATCATCTTTTATTTTCTTTTCATTTTTTTCTTTTATCAAATTAGATAACTCCCTAAATTTTTTTATACGATTTTTGTAGATTTATGGGGTCTTGGAACTTTGACTATTAAAATTCTCAGATCGTTTTGTCCTTTATTATACCATGTATGAGGGGTTTTAGCAGGACTTTCAATCAGAGAATCTTTACTTACCTTTTCTTTTTCATCTCCAATTTCAACTATACCCTCACCCTCTAGAACATAGAAAAACACATCAACAGGGGTGCTATGTTTTTTTAAGGATTCTCCAGGTTTAATGGTCATGTGAACGACTACAGCATTTTCTGTATCATATATTTTACGTGCATCCACTCCATGAGGGTTAGGAGAGCATTCAATGTCTGCAAATTTAGATATTTTCATTTTATCACCTATTTTTTTAATCTTTAGCTGTGAATGAATAATTAATAGCATCTTTAGGACATTTTTCTATACATTCACCACATAATATGCAATTTAAGTCATTCAAAGTGCTGTTAGTAACCATTTGGTTTACGTCTAAACCCATTGGACAGGATTTATCACATAATTTACAGTTTGAACAGTTATTGGGGGTTGATTTTAATTGTAAGGAGGGTATTTTAATTTTTCTACCTATTTTGGATCCTATTGTTAAAAACACTCCTTGAGGACATAGATATCTGCAAAATGCTCTACTTCCAAATAGTATTGATAATAAGCTGATCGTGATTATTGAGATGGTTATGAGAATAATCAATTGTAAATCGTCATTTGAAGCAAATAAATCTATGTTTTTTGCTACTCCTAAATTAAAAATTAAAAATGAAACCAATAGAAGGAATATTACAGATATAAAATATCTTATTTTATTTGCTTTTTCAGATTTAGGCTTCTTTTTTGAAACATGGATTCCTAAAATTTCTTGTAATGCTCCATATGGGCAAGTGTAGGCACATGATACTGATCTGCCCATAAATAGTGATAACATAAACCATGCTGCAAAAATAAGAAAGCTTGCCGTGATTATACCATTTCTAATTCCCCAAACCATTAAGATGGGTGAATATACATTTATTAATATTGGCAAAGTTAGTACTAATGCTACTAAAATATAGATTCTTAAACGTATTTTATGTTTTTTCATTAATTTACCCCCTAATTTTATAGCCTTCGCTAGGATAACATCAAAACGGTATTTAATTTCAAAAATAACTTAGTATGGATTTCATTCAGTTATTTTCTAATATTTTGATCAGATATCCACAACATATAAATGTTTTTTCACTAAACATGTATAAAGTAAGAAAATAAAGGAGGGATTTCATTCCGATAAAACAAGCCACAATAAATGCATTAAAAATATTAGGGCTTACTGACTACGAATCTAAAGCATATCTATCTTTAGCTTCTTTAATATCCGCTACTGCGTTAGAAATTAGCGAAGATTCCGGTGTTCCACTTTCTAGAACATATGATGTATTAAAAAGTTTATATAAAAAAGGTTTTTTAGAAATTACGAGAGGTAAACCTTTGATATATGGAGTTGTGCCTCCCCAAGATGTTTTTGAAAAATCAAGAGTGAAAATTAAAGAAGAACTTGATGAAGCGGAATCAGAAGTTATAAACATCTATGAAAGTCAAATATCTAAATCTCCCGCCCCCATATGGTTGATTTATGGTTCTGATAAAATTGTGAAAAAAGAATTAGAAATCATTGGTCGTGCTAAGAGCACATTGCACATTGCATCAGGTTTTATGTTTCAAGAAGAAGTTGAAAAATTAAATGAAGCTTTGAATAAATCATTAAAAAGAGGAGTTCAGACCAGGATAATAGCAGCACCCTACAACATTACCGATGATGAAAAAATAGACATCTCTGAAAATATTAAAAAATTAGATTGTGAAATCAAGACATTCCAAATACCATTCATTAAGGCAATTATTAGAGATAAAAAAGAGATGCTATTAATATTCTGTAAATTTAAGGATGGAAGTGTAATATCCCAAACAGCGATAGGTGTGTGGAATCAGTATACAGAATTCGTAGAAACCATAACTGACCTATATAACCTTGTATGGACCATGAACCTTTTCAACATGGCCACAGATTATAGATAGAAATGTGATTAAAGCAATACGTTCGATGTATATCGAACAATATAAATAATATTTGTTACTAAAATATTACACAATATATTATGAGTTTTGGTCATGCTTTTATAGGGGGTTTTTTCTAATGGTGCAGGAGATAGCAGAGTTTTCTGAGAACGTTTCAGATGATAAACTAGAAGCTGATGTGGAAAAATATCTAGTTTTAGCTAAGGAGTTAGGAGCTAATGATGCTATAAGGATCAGTACTGATATGATAATTGTTGATGAAAGAGTCAGAGCTAAGTGTTATTCTCCTAGATGTCCTTATTATGGTACAAATCTTAACTGTCCACCCCATTTTGATTGGGACTTAGAAAAAACCATTAAAATAATTAGTAAATATAAATATGGTATTTTTGTAATGCTTCAAGTCCCACCAGAAGAGCAAACTGGTAAAGATTATGATAACATCAAACATCACATTCCAGGTGCCAGGAAGATGTATGAAATCGTAGCTAAAGTTCAATCTGCAGCATTTTATGATGGATACCCTCTTGCCTTAGGTTTTGCAGGTGGACCATCATGTAAACGCGTGTTCTGTTCAACAGTAGAATGTAAAGGAATCAAAGGAGAAGGCTGTAGAATGGCTCTCAAATCCAATCCAACTATGCATAGTGCAGGAATGGACGCATATTCCATGGCCAAAAAAGTGGGTTGGAAAATCTACCCCATAGGAAAAACAACAGAACCTTCACAAATAGCACATGGATTAGAATTGGGATTAGTCCTCATATAAAATAAAATTCCCAATTTCTGTAAAATAATAAATACAAATATTATCTGTTCTATTTAATTTATTCTAGACATGCTCTCCACCAGATATAATGTATTTATATAGGTGATGTGAGGATAGGACAAAATGGAGCATTAATTCTGTATATTCTCTTGCAGCATCGACATTATCTATGTCATAATCCTTTGCTGACATGGTAGCCTCAAATTTTTTCCTCATCTCTTTTTCAACTATGCCTTTTATAAATTCTATGGTTTCGGTTGGATCTCCTTTTTCTATATCCTTTTCTGCTCTCGGAACAACAGGACCTCAATCCAATCCAGCTGGTTTAAGACCGGTATAAGGGGCACCTTCTCCTTTTCGATGTAGACGTACAGATGTTTCAAAAAACCATAGATCAGCCACGTCTTTGGCGTCTTCTCCTAATTCTCTCGCCTTAAGGGTTTTATTATATACTAGGGTTAATTCTTCTCCAGCTTCTTTAGGTACAAATGGAATTACATAGTTAATATTTCCCATTTTTAAAGCCATTTTACAAGCCGTAACCACAGGCCCATCCATAGTATCACAATGTGGTGCCATATATATCCCTCCTATCTTTTTGAATAAAATTAAAAAAAAATTAATGTTTTTTCTCGCAATCAAAGCAATATTCAACATCTCTGTTAGTCTTGAATACTTTACCACAATCTTTGCATGCAATCTCTTTTAATGAACATTTTTTGTCCACTATATCCAGAGAACATGAACATTTCCATCCCATTTTACCTTTTAATTTCTGTTCAAATGCTTTGTCTTCATCTACTTCTTTAACCATTTAATTCCCTCCAAAATTAATTAATATTGGAATTTTGAAATCAAATTTTATAGTGTTTTCTTTTATTGCACTGGCGAATATTATGACGACCGTAACTTATAAATACTCTTGTTCGTATATAAAAGAACATTCGTCAATGAACGAACATTAAGATTTCGTTTTAATTAACGAATATAAAAGTTTGGAGGAGAAATTTATGCCAGAAAAAGTAGATATGTTTTGTTACCAGTGTTCCCAGACAGCATTTGAAACTGGATGTACTGTTAAAGGTGTTTGCGGTAAAGAAGCTACAGTTGCTAGACTTCAAGATAATCTATTATTCTCAATGAAAGGAATATCGGCTTATTTATACCATGCACGTGAGTTAGGATACACAGACCCTGAAGTGGACGCATTCATAGAAAAAGGATTCTACTCAACACTCACAAACGTTAACTTCGATGCTGGAGAGTTTGTTAAACTCGCAACAGAATCAGGAATGATGAATATCAAAGCAATGCAGCTATTAAAAAAAGCTCACATCGAAACTTACGGAGAACCTACACCAATAGAAGTTAAAGTCGGATCTGTAAAAGGTAAAGGCATTATTGCTACTGGACATAGCATGAAAGCCCTTGAAGAATTATTAAAACAGACAGAGGGAACCGGAATAAATGTTTACACCCATTCAGAACTTTTACCTGCACACGGATATCCGGGACTACGAAAATACAAACATCTAGTTGGACAGATAGGTGGACCATGGTTCGATCAGAAAAAAACCTTCTCAAAATATCCTGCTGCAATAGTTGGAACATCAAACTGTGTACTCATACCTAAAGATGAATACAAAGAAAGAATGTTCACACTTGGAGTAGCACAGATACCTGGAGTTAAACACATAGAAGATTATGATTTCTCACCAGTAATTGAAACAGCAAAATCACTACCAGATCTAGAAGACGAACCAAGAGAAACTGTTCTTACAACAGGATTCGGAGCTTCAACAATACTATCACTTGCAGGAAAGATCAAAGAACTCGTTGAAGCAGGTAAAATAAAACATTTCTTCGTCGTAGGAGGATGTGACTCACCAAAACCACAGGCAAGCTATTATACAGAGTTCGTAAAAAACCTTCCAGAAGACACCATAGTACTTACACTTGCATGTGGAAAGTACAGGTTCAACGACATGGATCTAGGAGACATTGAAGGAGTGCCTAGATTAATAGATATTGGACAGTGTAACGATGCAATAGTTGGAATAGACGTTGTAGTTGCATTATCAGAACTCTTCGGTATGGAAATAAACGACTTACCATTAACATTCGTATTAAGTTGGATGGAACAAAAAGCAGCTGCTATACTTTGGAGTCTACTAGCACTCAACATTCAAAATATGTATCTAGGACCAATTATCCCTGGATGGGTTAATGAAGATATATTAAATGTTTTAGTCGAAAACTATGGGTTAACTCCAATAGGAGACCCAAAAGAAGACATAAAGAAAATGTTAGGATAAAATGGAAACCCATTTTAATCCTTTTTTATATTTTTTTAACACACATTTTGGTGTATTAAGTTTTGTTATTTAATCTTACTTTATTAAATGGATGGAAAAATTAATCATTAACATGTTTTGGAAATTTTTAAATACAAATATGGAGTAAATGGAATTATAATTTGAGTGGTTAAAAAAAATGGTTAAAAGAGAACCTTTAAAGGATATGCAAATAGAGCTATTTGCTACATCTGAAGGGATTTATGCTATTAACAGCCCTGTAAGGGTTAAAATATTATCTATGCTTAGGAAGGGAGAATTAAGTTTTGATCAGCTGGTTTCACTTTCTGAAAAGGCAAAATCAACAGTATCAGTACATCTTAGAAGGATGGTTAATGAAGGTATTATAGGTTCTAAAACAGACCCACAAGATGCTCGTAAAAAGATATTCTTTATTAAATCGGAATATTTGGGTAAGTTATCCGGTAAAAAGGATGTGACAGGAAATATTGAAGAATTTGTTTCAAGTTATGTTGATAGCGAAGGTGATCCTTACGAATTTTTCAGACTTATATTCCACACAATACGTGTATCCCTTATAAGACAAGGAATAGATATCGACCCAATATTATACGAGGCAGGTGTTAAGGTTGGAGAAACATTATACAATAAAGTTAAGGATCCTGATATAAACAAATTGGCTGAAAATATTGCAATGTTCTGGGAAACCCATAACCTAGGCCATGTTGAAGTTAAACAATTAGACCCCCTCATAATAGATGTTTCTGATTGCTTTGAATGTCAAAGCTTACCACCAATAGGAAGACCCGCTTGTGCATTTGATTCAGGAATATTAAAAGCTGTTTTTTCAGCACATTTCCAAGAAGAATTTGTTGTAAATGAAACTAAATGTTATACCATGGGTGACAACCAGTGCTCCTTCACCATAAAAAACAAGGAATAATAGTTTACTTATTAGAGAAGTGAGTTATTATTAATTGTTTTGTGGATACGTCATTTAATGAATAAACAACAATCCCTACCTATGAACTTTATCATATATTATTTAGAAATTTAGAAGTAAAAAATAGGTTTTTAAATTATTTCACCTGCTATTGATATAGTATAATCTTTGATTATTATAGTTTTTTGAGCTTTTTCCATTGCTCTTTTTATTATAATCTCTATACCTGAACAGCATGGAACCTCCATGTGTACAATGGTGATGGATTTAATCTCCTGTTTTTCAAAGATTTCAGCTAATTTATCAACATATTGGTCAATTGTTTTATCTAATTTTGGACAAAAAATTATTAAGACTTTGTCTTTTAAAAATCTCTGATGAAAATTTGCATAAGCAAATGGGGCACAATCTGCAGCAATCATCAAATCAGCATTTTTAAATAAGGAGCATTTGGGTTTAAAAGGTGTAATTGTATTGGCCAGTTTTTGAGTTCTGCGCTAAGTATTTGAGGTTTATCAGCACTTTCAGATCTATTTTCACTTAAATCTTGATCTTTGAACTTTTACAATCACAAACTAATGGTACTTCTTCATAGACAGGAACTTCAATATTTTTTTCCTTTAAATAATCTATAGCCTGATTAAGATAACTCTTCTGACCATGCTCATAAAGATGTTTTAAATGGGCCTTTGTAACATTAGGACCTGCTTCAACAATATTTTTCATAACTTTATACTCGTCATAAGGCTCAGCTTCTCTTTTTTCAATTTTTATAGCATTTTCTGGACAATCTCCAATGCAAGCCCCTAAACCATCACAAAATAAATCACTTATAAGTCGTGCTTTTCCATCTATTACTTGTAAAGCTCCTTCAGGACATCCCGTAATACAATTCCCACAGCCGGTACATTTTTCTTCATTTATTCGGATAACATCTCTTTTCATAGTTATTCCTCCTAATAATTATTAAATAAAATATATAATTGCGTTTAAGTATTTAATTAAGTTCTAGATTTAAATTAAGGATATTCTTTTCCAAAAACACATTTTATCAATAAATTACCTATATTCCTTTAGATTTACTAGAATATTTGTATTCTTTTAGGTAAAACTTTTTTTTATATAACGTTGGAAAAATATTATAGTTAATATTAAATTTTTTTTATACTTTAGTTAGTATCTATAATTATGGCATGGTAAGTGGGATAAAATTGGTATAAAACGGAAAATACCCGTGGAGGAGGTAGATAAGTTGATTAAAAGTTTAAAGTTAGATGTTAAAAATGTTGAACAGGTCACATTTCATAAAAAATCGATATCTTGGCGATTCTGTAGAATTAACTGCTTCTAAATCCGGATGAAATATTTAAAGGAAGAGAATATAATTGGCCCTTTATTATGACTTAATATCTTAAATTAAAATTTTTAAGTTAAGTTTATCCAAACTAAGATCATAATAAACATATAGATATTATAAACATTTTTGAGGTGTCAGTTATGAAAGACGAAGTTTTTTTTAGTAAAGGTATGAACCCTATCAAAGAAGATTATCCAGATCTCTACGATATAAGTGTCAGTTTAAATGATGTTTGTTACACAGGAAAATCATTAGATTATAAAACACAGAAACTTGTAGCCATAGGAATCGCTGCAGCTTCATCCGACAATAGAGCAATTAAAAAACAGATACTAAGTGGTATGAAAGAACTTGATATAACCAAAGAGGAAGTAATGGATGTTTTAAGAGTTGTTCTCCTCTTATCAGGTAAACCCGCATTCATGAAAGGTATTAATGCACTATACAACATAAAAGAATAAAAATAACATTTAAAATATTCCTTTTTAATACCGAAATTTTAGTTGCAACTATTAATTATGGGAAAATACCGGCTCCGATCAAGTGTCCACTCCAATGGCAGACCAAATATCAATCGATTTTACATATGGAGCATCTTTACTCATATTAATCAAAATATTTTTTTATTATTAAAAGTAACTTAAAGAATAAACTGGGAAAATAATACTAAGGATTTGATCTAATTTTTACTCGAATTCATTTGTAGTCCTTTAATACATCTCTTAGTACTATGGCATTGTTGTGTTCCTCATCTTTAGCCCCGTAAACTAGGGTGATTATTGATTTATCCTTTTCCAAGTCTTTTATCTGTTTTAAAAATTCCTTTTTATCCTTTAACTCTTCATCATATTTACTTTGAAATTCATCCCATCTTAGTGGGTCATGATTGAACCATTGACGTAGACTGTTAGAAGGTGCAATGTCTTTCATCCATAAATCCAATTTTGCTTTCACTTTTGATATCCCACGAGGCCATAATCTATCTACCAGAATTCTAAAGCCATCCTTTTCATCTGCTGGTTGGTATGCTCTTTTGATTTTAATCATTTTATCATCCGATTCTTGGCAACCTTTACAAATCTTTATTAAAAAAAAGATATTTTTTAATATTGATCCTATCCTCTTTGTTCCATCTCACTGCCTTTTAAACAATATGTGTTACGTTCCACTCCCACATCAAGCGATTGTGCTAATGGACATGTAGGACACATGCAACCTTTGAGTTCTGTGATACAACTAGCACTTATGCCAGTTACACAGAAAAGTTTTTCATTGGCCTCTTCAGCGCATTTATTCCATGTTGGACAAGTGGGACAGATACATGAAGCTTTATATTCTTCTATGGCTTTGTTTTGATCACCTGGTGACATTTTACCAACATCATTCATTAATTGTTCAAATTTATCCATCATATATCAACTCCTTTTTGTATCTAGTTATATTATGAACTTAATCATTAATATTTGTTCGTTTGGAATAGAATAATAATGGATCTTAAATTCATTCATTTAAAATTTTTAATAATAATTAATTAAAAATAGAGCTCAATCAATTTGAAATACTAAAATATCTTTATTTACAGATTAACATTATTTTGAGATGGAATTATTAAATCTTAATTTGAACATTTTTGTTATGGAATAATTAATGGAGTTTCTCAATTATTCAGATATTAGAAGGTCTTTTGACCTTAATCTAAAAAATAATAGAATGTGGATACTAACCAAATCATGAAGGTGTGTTGCCTGCATACTTAATAAAAAATGGTGAATTTGAGGAAGTTAACTAAATTATTCACTTTGCATAATGGAATGGTTTGAATTAATTAATATGCAGTCAAATAATCATTTTTTTAATATCATTGTCCTGACTAAACATAGACTTAATTTTTTTCAATTCAAATTTAGCAAAAAGAATGTTATCTTTAGAAAAGCTACTCATTCCATGAGCATTCCCCAATCTTAGTATAAGAGTCTTTTGCTATAGCTGAGTTACAGCATAAACTGGTTTATTTATATGCCATTCTATTAACACACAGATTCGTTTAATTGTTTATGTAGTGATCTATGTGTTTAATAATTTAATAATACCTACTTTTAATTTAACGCCTTGTGTTTGAAAAAATATTTTTCCAAAAAGAATACGAACATGCGTTAGTTTTATATAGGGCGTTTCCAATTATTTTTAACAGCTAACGAACATTTGTTAGTTAATTGAGGTAATTTGATCTCAAATTATTGATAATTTACAGTTAAGTTAACCACTTGGAATAATAACTAACGTTAGTATATATTAACACAGAAATTTAAGTCCGAGACAAAGAATATCGGCAATATTTATGAGTATCAAACAATTTACAGATTGATGAAGAGGATAATCACTCATGGACTCAAAATTTATATGTCAAATATGAAAACTGTCCTAAACAACTGTCTTGTTTCAAGATTTTCATCCTACATAAATCAATATATTAGCTAGTTCACAATAGGTTATAGTAGAGTTTAGTTGAGTAGGTAACCATGAGTGAAAATAACGATTCAGGAAAGGCAACCATTTCTATGGGTGCTTCAACAAAACAAGGCTATGAAATTGCCGAAAAAAGTAGGGAAATAGTAAAATCCCTTATTAATGCTAAAACCAAGGATCTTACACCTGAAGAACAGTCAATTGTTGAAAGGATAGTGCATTCCACAGCAGATCCAGACTACGCTGACATAACAAGGATCAGTAAGAACTTCGTTACTGAAAGCTTAAGGGCGATAGATCAAGAAAAAGACATTTTAACAGATATTAATATGGTTAAAACAGGAATAAACAGCTATTCTGGTAGGGTGGACTGTTACATTCGTGATGAAAGGGCAGTGAAAATAGCTAAAAAAGAGGGAATTACCAGGGCAGCTGCTGCAATTCGGGTTGCAGCCCAAGAAGGTTTCGATGGAATTGTAGCAGTGGGAAATGCTCCAACAGCACTATTAGAAGTTCTTGAACTTCATAAAACAGGGGAAATTAAATTAAATTCGGTAATAGGTGTTCCTGTGGGTTTTGTAGGTGCTGCTGAATCAAAACAAGCATTAAAACAGACAGAAATACCATACATAATTACAGAAGGCCCTAAAGGCGGTACACCCATAGCCGTAGCAACAGTAAACAGTTTAATAAATCTTAACAAGGGCAACAAGGCCTGAAATTAAATTATTACACGGGAAAATCATGATGACTCATGGACAGGTTTTTAATATGGTGGGATGTTAAATGAACCCACTACCAGTCATTTAGACCTTAAAACAATTACACTTTACATGGATTCAAACATGAATTTTAATATGACTTAATAATCATGAACTAAATACTTAAACTATTGGGGGTTTTTGTAATGGTTAATATTATAAATAGATTTAAAAATCATTTATTAAACCGAAGTGGTCAGTATCGTTTCTACAAATCACAATATGAGCAAATATACGAGGAAAATTCTTCTAATCCTGAGAAAATGGTAAAATTTGAAACACTATCAAAACAGAAGGATAATGATAGCATACTACTCAAAAAATTAGATGAACTAGAGTCCCTGCTAAAAAAAGAGGATAACAATCAGATCCTACTCAAAAAACTAGGGGAACTGAAATCCGAAATAAATCCACACAAAGGAGAAGTTTTCAGGAATAAAAGGGGAAAAAAGCTTTCTGATATACGCAGTAGTCATCCTGCCAATTCCATTAAAAATGTCACTGTTGGGGACTTCACCTATGGAAATCCTAAAATTGAACGATTCAATGAAAATGATACACTGATCATTGGAAAATTTTGCAGCATATCAAAAGAAGTAAGAATACTGATCGGAAAGGGGCACAACATTCAATCTGCAAGCAGTTACCCATTTAGCTCATTTCTTGGAACACGCAGAGTGAACATCAGTAAAATACCCATGATGCAATGTGGGGATACCATCATAGGCAACGATGTATGGATAGGGTACGGTGCTTTAATTTTATCTGGGGTAACAGTAGGTGATGGTGCAGTGATAGGTGCAGGAGCAGTGGTATCCAAGGATGTTGAACCCTACAGCATAGTGGTTGGCAGTCCTTTAAAACATGTGCGATACCGCTTCCCTAAAGAAGTAAGAGATTTACTCGTTGAGAAGAAATGGTGGGATTTACCAGACGAGAAAATAGATGAATTAGCACCCTACCTCATAGACATAAAAATTGAAGATTTACTTGAGAGGTTGTAGCAAAACACAACAGAATCAACTTAAACAATTAATTTGTAATATCCATAATTAACATGGGCAGTAATAGCCGAATATTCGCAGTTTTAGAAAGTTAAATAGCCAGATAAATCTTATAGGAGGAATATTTATGAATTCCAAACAGTTATTTGAAGAATCGAAAAAATTCTTGCCTGGAGGTGTGGATTCACCAGTCAGAGCAATTAAACCCTACCCCTTCTTTGCAGAAAAAGCAGAAGGATCAAAACTGACAGATGTGGATGGAAACAGTTACATTGACTACTGTTTAGCTTATGGTCCAATGGTTTTGGGTCATTCCAATCCTGAAGTGGTTTCAGAAGTTGAAAAACAGCTAGTTAAGGGTTCAGCCTACGGTGTTCCAACTGAAAAAGAGATAGAACTTGCAAAGATGGTTGTAAACAGAGTTCCATGTGCAGACATGGTGAGATTTGTAAACTCCGGAACAGAAGCCACCATGAGTGCCATCAGACTGGCAAGGGCAGCCAAATCAAAAAACAAGATCATCAAGTTTGAAGGAGCCTACCACGGGGCACACGATAATGTACTGGTAAAATCAGGTTCCGGAGCAGCTGGACTCCCAGATTCACCAGGAGTTCCTGAAGAAACCACCAGAAACACCCTTTTAATTCCATTCAACAATGAAGAATCAGTCATTGAAATAATTAACAAAAATAAAGATTCCATTGCAGCCATCATAATCGAACCAATAATGGGAAACGTAGGATTAATCCCGCCTAAAAATGGCTTTTTAGAATTTTTAAGAAAGATCACCCTGGAAAATGATATCACCCTTATATTTGACGAAGTGATCACAGGATTCAGAATAGCCCAGGGAGGAGCACAAGAATACTTCAAAGTAACACCTGATCTGGTTACATTTGGAAAGATACTCGGAGGAGGATTTCCAATGGGTGCAATTACAGGTAAAAAGGAGTACATGGAAATGATAGCCCCTTCAGGCAGTGTTTATCAGGCAGGTACATTCAATGGTAATCCAATCTCCATCACAGCAGGACTGGCAACTTTAAAACAGCTCGACCAACAATTTTACAGCGACATGAATTCGAAGGGCAAAAACTTCAGGGAAGGAATACGCAATATTCTTGAGGATAAGAATTTAAATTACCAGGTAGCCGGTGTAAGTTCGATGTTCCAGATATATCTGACAGATAAAACAGTTTGGAACTACGATGATGCGAAAACCGCAGACACAGACAAATTTGAAACCTACTTCAAAACATTGTTAAAGGAAGGAGTATTTGTTCCCCCATCACAGTTTGAATGCTGTTTCCTATCTAAGATGCATGATGCGGAGGATATTGATAAAACTCTGAACATCATTGACACTGCAATGAAACAAATTAAAGACTGATTAACCCATAATTTTCTATTTAAATCCTTATTTTTTTTTATTTTTTTAACACCCTGAAACTAATTTTCAGCCTTGTATCCGATAAATTTATATATATTAACTTTTAATTTTTAACTTAACATTGAAGTTTTTTTTAAGGGGTTAATTTTTTCATGAAAAAAAGTGTTAAGTTGACAGGAACATTTTTCATTGCATCCCTGATGATCCTGGAAATATTCACATTCATGATACCAACGGATCAACTGAGTTCGAGTGCTGCAACCTACGAATCACAGCCCGATAGTAAGATCATAAATGAATCCCAGGTTATTCGGAGGTTCAACGAAATTAAGACCATCAAATACGATGAAGTGAATATGAACTGTAAAAATAAATCAGAACTTTTTGCAGGTTATCTTAAATCAATTGGTGCAACAGACATCTACATCGTAACTGTAAAACACGGTTCAGGAACCTATTCCCACGAATTTGTTGAATGGAACGGACATTACTACGACACTTGTAGTTCAGATACCAGCTACGAAATTCCAATGGAAGAGTACAGTAAGAAACTGTACAAGTTAGGTTTCACTGGAATCTCTGTAACATCTCCCTATCAATAGGTTAAATCTAATTTCTTTCTTCGATTCATAAATTCAAAATTGCAGCGAGTAAAAGGTTAATGTTTGAATATTCATAACTTAACTAAGAATAATCTATAATGAATTAGAGGTTGGAAAGTTGGTTGTTGTCGCTGGTGTGGGTAAAAATAAGAAAATATTAGAAGCAGTAGCCGATGTTGATTTTGATGTTGTAACTGCAGAGTCTGAAGATGAACTGGTTGAGCTTCTCATGAATGGAGATGTTGATGCAGCTGTAAGGGGATCCCTCAGTGCTTCTCTCATCATGTCCAAACTCAAACAGATCTACCCTGAACTGTACAGGGCATCCTACATAGAATTTAATGCTAAAAAATTTCTTCTAGCACCTGTAGGGATAGATGAAGGTGAAACTGTAGCTCAAAAACTTCAAATAGCAGTTTTAGCATCTAAATTTCTGGAAGCTGAAGGAGTCAAACCCCACATAGCAGTTCTTTCCAGTGGCAGACCCAACGACAGGGGCAGAAACAAAAGGGTAGATGAATCGATGGATGCCGGAGAAGAATTAACAGCACTTATTAAGGAAAAATCCATCGATGTTAAACATTACTACGCCCTACTGGAAGATGCTGTGAAGAGTGATGCAAACATCATAATAGCCACAGATGGAATAGTTGGAAACACAATATTCAGAACCCTGGTACTTGTTGCAAGAGCAAAAAGTTATGGTGCAGTTACATTGGGAATGAAAGAAATATATATTGACACGTCTCGTTCTCAGGACAACAACGGTTATAAACGAGCTTTGACACTTGCAGATAGACTTGCTAAAATCACCCAGACAAGAAATAGTACGAACAGTGATTGAAATAATACATGCTAAACTTTTTTTATTAGATGGGATTAATATTATTCCAAATTAAAGTATAATGTATATACATACTAATTTTTTAACTTATAAAAAAATAATCAAATGATCGTACATGAAGCAAAAGGAGCTGAAAATGTCCATTTTAAAACCAGTTTACAAAGTTTATGAGTGGTATATCTCAAGAAATTTGAGTCCAGAGAACATGCCGAAGCACGTTGCAATTATAATGGATGGTAACAGAAGATTTTCAAGAATTCAAGGAAACATCGACGCTATAGAAGGTCATAAACGAGGTATAGGTACTCTTGAAAAATTTCTAGACTGGTGTGTGGATTTAGAAATAGAAATAGTCACTGTTTACGCATTCTCAATAGAAAATTTCAACAGAACCGAACAAGAAGTTCGTGGTCTAATGAATCTTTTCAAGGAAAACTTCGAAGGCATAGCAAAGAACGAGAAGATCCACAAGAACAAAGTAAGAATTAAAGCCGTGGGTAAGATGGAACTTTTACCTGAGGATGTTCGAAAGGCAATTGAAATAGCAGAAGATTCAACTGCAGACTACCATGAAAGACTCGTGAACATAGCCATAGGCTACGATGGAAGGCTGGAAATAGTTGACGCCATAAAAAAAATTGTCAAGGATGTTGAAGATGGCAAAGTCCAAATAGATGATATTGATGAAAAACTGGTCAACCAGAATCTGTACACAGCAGGACTAGACGATCCCAACCTGATCATAAGAACAAGCGGTGAGGAAAGATTAAGTGGATTTTTACTATGGCAATCATCCTACTCAGAACTGTACTTCTGCGATAGTTTATGGCCAGAGTTAAGAAAGGTTGATTTCTTAAGGGCGCTGAGATCGTACCAACAGAGAGAAAGACGGTTTGGAGTTTAAACTTCAAACAAAATTTCTTTAAATTGAACTGGGGAGTCCTATTTTAATGGGATGAACAGCCCTGATTTTTTTTGAGGTGAAAAAAGATGATTGATACACACTGTCATGTTGATTTTAAGGAGTACAACAAAAACAGGGAAGAAGTTATGGAAAGGGCCAAAAAAAAGCTCACCGCCATCATCAATTCAGGAGCCAGTCTTGGAGGTAACAGAAGAACACTAAAACTTCAAGATGAATATAAAGGATTTCTATATTCCACCCTCGGATTTCATCCATCCAACGCTTCAAAGGCAGATTCCACCATAATAAAACAGGTACTTGAGGAGATAGATACCAACATTGAAAAAACTGTTGGTATAGGTGAAACTGGTTTGGATTTCTACGAAGTGAAAGAATCTGATAAAAGAAAGAGGCAGCTTAAAATATTTGACATCTTCATTGAACTATCAAATGAATACGACCTTCCTCTGGTTTTACATGCCCGGGATGCCGAGGCAAAATGTTTAGAAATTGTAAAAAAGAAATCTAACATCTACGATGTCATATTCCACTGTTACGGTGGAGATGTGGAAACAGCAAAACAGATAGTTGAGGAAGGCTACTCAATATCGTTTTCAACACTAGCATGTTTTTCAGAACATCACCAAGAATTAATTGAACACGTACCAATATCCAACATACTAACAGAAACAGACAGCCCATACCTGTCCCCATTCAAGGGAAAAAGAAATGAACCCGCATTTGTTGAAGAAACAGTTAAGATCATAGCAGAAAAAAAATCTTTAACACCCAGGGCAGTTGGAAAACAAACAGAAAGAAATGCCAGGAAGATCTTCAAGATCTGATCCAACATTAGTTAAAAAAACCTAATCTTGGTCAAGTTCTTCAAAAACTTCTTTTGCAGCACTAATTCCATTAATAGCCCTAGGAAATCCGGCATACACAGCCATCTGCATGATCACTTCTATAATTTCCTGTCTGGAACATCCCACATTCAAAGATCCCTTAATATGATCCTTGAGCTCGGGTTTAGTATCACCCAGAGCTGTTAGGGCGGCTACAGTGGCAATTTCACGAGATTTAAGATCCAATCCTGGTCTGTCGTACACTTCACCATAGGGAAATTCAATCACAAACTTTCCAAGATCAGGAGCAATATCTTCCAAATTTTTCATTAGAGCTTTACTGGCTTCTGGATGTATTTTTTCAATATTTTTTAAACCTTTTTCATACCTATCAGACAAAAAATTCAATCCTCCTAAAAAAAATTTCTAAAATTATTTATTTTCTAATCACACTAAAATATCTTAAGTTAATTCTGTTTATTCTATGAATAGAAATTTTCTATGTACGATTTCATTTTATTTTTTGTAAAACCAATTTATAAGATGAAATATTCTCGATATTCTTAAAATAATATGCCTACAAATAATATGTACATCACAATTTATTAATGAACAACCAGATACTTGCATCAAGAAGACAAAAATTAGGATGGAAGCTAAGTGTCACCTAAAAACTATGAAAAACCATACACAATACTGAACTCTGCAATGACCTTAGATGGGAAAATTGCAACTAAAACTGGAAGTTCTGAAATTTCTGGCCAAGAAGATCTGGTGAGGGTTCATGAACTTCGAATGGAAGTAGATGCCATCATGGTTGGAATAAACACGGTTTTAGCCGATGATCCAAGACTCACAGTACACAAAATTCCATCCAGCAAATCAGACAACCCACTGAGGATAGTTGTTGATAGCAGGGCAAGAACACCATTAAATTTTAGGATACTCAATTCAGATGCCAAAACATTGCTTGCAGTGACCCAAGCCGCAGATCCAGTGAAGGTTAACAAGTTGAAGCAACTTGTTGATGTTGTTGTGTGTGGAGAGAAACATGTGGATCTTAAAAATCTAATGAAACACCTCTATGAATTGGGAATTAAAACACTGATGCTTGAGGGAGGATCAACACTCAACTACTCCATGCTGAGTGAAGGTTTGGTGGATGAAGTACGTGTATGCATAGCTCCAATGGTTGCAGGTGGAAAATATGCCAAGACACTGGCAGATGGTGATGGTTTTGATGAGATGAAAGACTCTGTAAAACTCGAATTTAAAAAAAGTTATACCTTGGGAGATGACCTCATAGTTGAGTACAAGGTTCTCCCCAGAAAATTAAAATAAACACAAATCAATTATTTTTTTTTATCCCTTCTTCATTATGAAGTACACTCCAGTTGCAGCCAGTCCTATGGCAATCAACCAGATCAAAATATCGAAGAACTGTGGTACAGCATACTTAACAACAACTATTAAAAGTGCGACAACTATGTAACAAATTCCCATCAGTGTATTCTTATTGTTCAAAAATTAACACCCCAATTAATATATTTTTCAGATTAAACCTTTACTTCTGAGTATTCTCTTTGGATTATCTTCAAGTGCCTTTTTTATTTCTTTACTCTTTAACCCTGCTCCTAAAGCTACCTTGTGTGCCATCTCATAGGAGATCAGATCTCCAGGCATGTGGGTATCGGTGTCGACCACCAAATCAGCACCCACCTCTGTGGCGAGTTTGGCAACATGTCCATTACCAAGACAATGGCCTCGTCTTGAGCTAATTTCAAGGGCAATACCATTTTCTTTGGCTGCCTCCACTTCTTCAACTGTGATAAGTCCGGGATGTGCCAGTATATCCACTTCTGGACAGTTCACGGCACTCCAATTGGTTCCTTCTATTACGGGTTCTACTATGGTTTCACCATGAACAACAACAATTTCAGCACCATTTTTACGTGCTTCATGGGCAAGTTTGTCTATTATTTCCGCAGGTGCATGTGTTATTTCAGCACCAGGAATAATTTCTATGTCCCAGTTGTCTCTGATGTCAGTAACTGCTTTAATTACATTTCCAACACACTCTATATTAGATGCATCAACATGGTCTGTGATTGCCACTGCACTGTGGTTTAGCACCAAAGCACGTCTTGCAATCTCTGATGGTAAGAGTTCACCATCACTAAATATGCTGTGTGTATGGAGATCTATTCTTTTTTTGATATGGAATCCTCCATTCCCTTTTCTTAGTAGTTTATTTTTATGTATGATCCACCATAATATATTTAGTGATAAAAATGAAATGTTCTGTTTTCGCACCATCCCATATTACGGGATTTTTTGAGATTAAAGACAACAAAGAACCATTGAAAAAAGGATCTCGAGGTGCAGGTATTGCCCTTGACAAGGGTGTTGTAACCAACCTTCAACTAACTGAAAAAGATAGTCCAAATGGATCAAACATCGAAGTAACAATAAATGGAGAGAAGGATCAAAAAAACACCACCATAACCCATAAAACCATGGAAATAATGGAGGCTAAATACAAGATCAACCACTTACTCCATGGAACCCAACTAAAAATAGATCATAAGGTAGATGTACCCATAGGTGCAGGCTTCGGAATTTCAGCAGCATGTGCAATTGGAACTGCACTCGGAATCACCAAGCTCCTCCAACTCAACCTAACCTACAACCAAGCCACAAGCATAGCACACCTTGCAGAAATTGAGATGCAAAGCGGTTTGGGCGATGTGGTGGCAGAAGTTAATGGAGGCATAACACTGAGGATCAAGGAAGGAGCTCCTGGTGTAGGTGTGCTTGACAAACTCCTCCCTAAAAATAAGGATCTCTACATACTATGCAAAAGTCTGGGCTGTATCGAAACATCGGAAATAATAGGAGATCCTGGACACAAGGAAAGGATCAACCAAACAGGTGGGGCCATGTTAAACCAACTACTCCTGGATCCAGTTCCAAAAACTTTCCTAAAACTTTCCAAGAAATTTGCAGAGAACACCAAACTCATGACTCCAGAAATATCAGAAATCATAGCTATTCTCCAAGAAGAAACAATGGGAGCTTCAATGGCAATGCTTGGAAACACAGCCTTCGCCATATCAAAAACTCCTGAAACTTCTATAGAAAATGTAATTGTATCAAGAATAGATGAACAGGGCTGCAGATACATTTAAAAAAAAATGGAGTCATAAAAGTTGAGTTGGATAGTAAATCCAACCCAATCCGTTATTCCATTGGAAAAAATCAAACATCTAAAATTGATTAAATTGAATAGATTTATGGTTAAGTTTTTGTTGAAACATCTTCCAAGGTGTACTTCAATCCTTCTTCATCCAATTTTCTGATGAGGCTTTTACTCATTTTGCCAACTGTAAATACCAGAACATTCAGACCTCTTTTTGATGCTGCTACAGTTGCGTTGGGGGTGGCAAATTCAAAATCACTTTCAATACCTGCTTTGTTGATAACAACCCTTGAAACAGTGCCCATAATTCCTACCTTGTCAAAATTTCCGTTGTAAATCTTTTTGATCTTCTCAAGGCTGCAAGCATTTGATCCGCCCTCGTTTATGGTGGGAACTTGAATAATGGTTATCTTTCCGGGTTTAAGCTTAATTGTACCACCTAATTTTATGAGGGCCACATCATCACCTGCAACAGCATCCTTTAAAACCTCGGCATAGGCAGATTTTTTCTTTTTACCTGCATAGAGAGTTCCATTTTCCATTTCAAGCCAAACAGTTTCACCTTTAGCCATATCTTCCCTTGCTATAGCAGGCCATACAGATTTGTAGGTGTTCATAGTTTCTAGAACGTTGTCAGCGTACTTTCGAAGGTTCAGGGCATCTGTTTTAACCTTCTCAATACCTCTCTTGGTGATGTTGTACTTGGCATTTCCCATTCCAGTTTCAACGTATCCCTCATCAACCAAGCTTTTGATATTTTCTGAAACAGCTTGGATGGTTATTCCTAGTTCGTTTGCAATGTCTTTCTGCCTTAAATGTGGCTGTTCCTTGGCTATCTCGGCAAGTATCTGGAATTTTGTAAGTTCACCTTTTTTCTTGAAGACCAACATTTTCACTATCCCCTAAACAACACCCTTCAAACTTTCATCGAAAATTTTTAAAAATTTAGCAGTACTCCCCTCGGGTATGTATGCACCGCATGCAACAGAGTGACCTCCTCCGTTTCCACCCACCTTCTTTGCAACCTTACGTATTAAATTTCCGAAGTGAATTCCATCATATGCTAAAAGCCTGGAACATCTAAGAGATACTTTAATACCTTCTTTTTCCTCTCCAATAGGTGTGAAACCAACTATTGGTTTTTTCCAATCACCATAACTCAGTATCATTCCTGCTATGGTTCCTATTACTTCACTCTTTATTTCACTACCCTCAAAGTACTGGAGGTTGTTCATTGGAGTGATTCGTTCATCACCCCTTATCCATTCCATTTTTTGGGCAAGGTAACGCCTGTGTTCAAGGGCTAAATGTTCCATTTCATCTAGGCTAGCACCCCTGTCACCTTTAAGTACATTCATTGCAACTTTGTGGTGTTTGTGCCTGCCGCAGGCATTGACAGCAGTTGAAAATTCACTGGCATCTCTGAGGGGAGAGTACTTCTCTTCCATTAAAAATTCATAGGAATCTCCAGAAATTAATTTAGGCACATATTTAACGTACCTTGAAGGTACCTCCAAACTCAACATTCTCACCAGTTCAGAGAACAACCTTCCCTTCTCTTCAACACTTAGATCACACAGTGACCTGTACTTACGACCATTTTTCATGGGTATGTCGAGTTTGTTTAACAACATCTGGCACTCAGTTTTGTTGTTGGTGATTGGCAGATTAACATCTCCAAAGTAGGACAATGCAATGTATAGGGGTCTTGTTTGTCTTCCATAGATTGCAAGGTCGTTTTGAGACGAGATCAGATTTTGTTGAATGCTTTCTTGAAGTATGCTGCTGTTTAATCCGATGAGCTTACCTGAAAAACTGTTTTGCATGTCTCCAACAGCACTTAAAACTCCCATCCAACTTAGATCAGTGTAGCCAAAGGTTCTAGCCAAAAGGTAGGTCATACCTCCGCCTGAAACTTCGTAGGATCCATCTATGTTATGATGGTGTGGGTTCAGTTCTATTAACTGGCCATTTAGATAGTTATCCAGCTTTCTTATGGGGGGATGGTGATCCAAAATTAATGTCTTTGAATTGGATGTGCAGAGTTTGTCCATTTCCTGTCCAGATCCCAGGTCAGAAAAGATGGTTAATTCATTTTCTGTCACAAGATCATCCATCTGATCCAGACTGATGAATTCTACTTCGTGATCCTTTCCAAGCTTATCAAGCATTGAAGACAGCACGGCACCTGCTGTAACACCATCACAATCGATGTGTGTGTATATTTTAATATCTTCAGATTTCTTTATCAAATCATGGGCCTTTTCAAAAGATAAATTCATTGGATTTGATTTCAGCATTTTAACTCCTTATTCATGTGTTAAATTCTATTTAATTCTAGGATTACTTCTCTCTGTAACCCCTGATGATGTTACTTACCTTCATCAGGATCTCCCTTTTGGGCATGGTCTTATCAACTGTAACCCTTCCTGAATTCTCCCACCATGATTTGGAGTAAGATTTATCCTTTTCCACGTCTGGATTTAAACCCAGCTTTTTAGCAGCCCTGGAAATTTCTCGAAGTTTAGGGGCAGTGATGGCGTGTTCAAGGGATACTTTTCTTCCCTCGTGTTTGGTTTTTTTTGCATCGATATAAACGGGCCAAATTGTTGCTCTCATAATAACACCAGGTTGTAACTTAATAAAATAATCAATCTATATATTATATTCAATTAACAGTTATATTTTACCCATCAAAATCTCAAGCATGGCACTAACAGTGTACTTTTCAGGTATTAACACATCAATATCCAGTTCATGCAGAGGCATGGCAGTTACAGGGCCAATAGCTGCAACAACCACATCGTCACTCTTTAAAATGTCAACAACATCCTGTTTTTCAGTTTCATCCAACATGTCAAAGAGATTTTTAACTGTCAACGTACTTGTGAAGGTCAAAGCATTGATCTTCCTGTTTAGAATGGCTTCTACGAGCTGGTTAACCCTTGTCCTGTCCTTTGGAAGGTCTGATTTATAGGCTTCAGCAACAAAAACATCCGCACCCATAACCTTCAAACCAGTTGGAAGAGCATCTCTGGCAGCCAGAGTTCTTGGAATACCTATCTTTTTGTTTTTCAAGTCATGATCCTCGAAGCATTCAAGCAAACCCTCTGCAGTGTAACTTTCAGGAACAATATCTGCCTTGAGTCCCTTTTTTTCCAGATAATTTTCAGTTCTGGGCCCTATAACAGCTATCTTGCAGTTGGGATTCAATCGGGTTTTAAGGTCACTGCAGTGTTTAAATACAGATATGATTCCGGTTGGGGATGTGAATATCAGCCAATCAAGTTCTCCTGCCATTTCACAGAGTTGGATCAGGGATTGGGTGTTGGATACCTGGAGTTCGAGTGTGGGTGCCACAAGTGCAGTACCTCCATGTTCTTCCACAATAGCAACAGCCTCTTTAACCCTTTCTTCAGGACGGGTGATACCAATTACTTTACCCTCAAATTCTTTACCCTTCATTTATATCTTCCCCTCTAATTTTCAGGGCATTTTTATAGATGTCCACAACATGGCCGATAACAACCAATGCAGGAGTGTTAATATGATTTTCAGTAATGTTCTTTAGTGTTCCGGTTATGATCCTTTGATCAGGGGATGTTCCCTTTTCAATCACACACACAGGTGTTTCAGGATCCTTGTACTTCATAATTTCCCTGGTATTTTCTTCAAGCAAACCAACACCCATGAGAATAATTATTGTATCTGCTTTAAAGTCCCATTTGACCTGTTTATTATCCTTGGTTGGATCTTCATGTCCTGTAACAACAGTTAATGAAGTTGCAACTCCTCTGTGGGTAACTGGAAGTCCCGCGGAGGTGGGTACTCCAATGGCAGAGGTTACACCAGGAATAAATTCCACATCTATCCCTTTTTCAAATAGAGCAAGCATTTCTTCGCCTCCTCTACCAAATACAAATGGATCTCCTCCCTTAAGCCTGACAACAACATCGTGTTTGAGTCCCTGTTCAATCAGGATCTCATTTATTTCAGGCTGCTTCTTGTAGTGTTCTCCTGCCTTTTTGCCTACGTAAATCATCTCAGCACTTTTAGCATGCTTCAATATTTCTTCGTTGGCAAGCCTGTCGTAAACAACAACATCTGCATTTTCAAGGGCTTTAACAGCTTTAAGAGTTATAAGGTCCGGGTCTCCTGGTCCGGCTCCAACTAAATATACTACCATAATTTTCACCTATTTTTTTCATACCTGATTAACCTAAAAAACATTTGATCCTGTTTTAGTTAAACAGCACTGCTTCTAATTTTAATTAAAGAAAAGAAATTTAAGGGTCTTATCTTTCTTTTTATCTGAATTTCATTATGCCTTCAAAAAATTTACGACCATCATCTGATCCTAAAATAGATTCTGAAGCCCTTTCTGGATGTGGCATCACTGCACAAACCAAACCTTCCTGGTCACAAACTCCTGTAATTGCCTCCATTGAACCGTTGGGATTTTCAGATTCGAATGATAAAACGATCTGATCGTTGTCCCTGAGTTCTTGGATATTTTCAGTGTAGTAACGACCTTCAGCATGGGCAATTGGCATTCTTATGATCTCATTTTTCTTGTAAAGTCTTGTAAATGGTGTTTTCACACTTTCAACCTTCAGATCTGTCCATTCACATATGAACTTGGCATTCTCATTTTCAGTGAAAACACCGGGAACCAGACCAACCTCAGCAAGTATCTGTGCACCATTACATATACCGAGAACAGGTTTTCCCTCACTGACACAATCCTTTATACCATCTACGATGGGTGTTATTGCAGCAATTGCACCAGCCCTTAAATAGTCACCGTATGAAAAGCCTCCTGGAATTACTATGGCCTCATAATCTGACAGATCCCTCGTGTTCCACCATACATATTCTGGTTTTGCACCCACCAGTTCCAGCACATGAAACACATCCCTGTCACAGTTGGATCCCGGAAACCTTATTATCCCTACCTTCATTTTTTATTCCTCTTGAGCCGATATTTTAATGGTGTAATCATGGATCACGGGGTTGCAGAGCAGCCTCTGGCACATTTCATCCACTTCTTCCTTAACTGCACCTTCACTGTCCCCTTGTATTTGGAACCTTATCAGATCAACTGTTGAAGTATTTTCAACCTGATACTCAAGTAATGCAAGTGCCCTCTGTATTGTGGCAGCTTCAGGATTTAACATACCTTTTTTAAGACTTATTCTAACTTCTGCATCATATTTCATAACATCACCAAGTATTTTTTTTGGATAATCAAAAAACTATTTTTCTCCATTTAATTTCATTCAACAGGTACATAAACTCTAAAACTCAACGTTCCATTTAGCAATGTCTGTTTCATCCAGTAGAAGAGAAGCTACCTTCATATAAGCATCCATAACTCCATCTTCACCCTTTCTAAACAGATCCTTATCGAGAACTTCACTGGTTTGAGCATCCCACAATCTACAAGTATCTGGACTGATCTCGTCACCTAAAACAATATTCTCCTCTGAATCAAACCCGTACTCTATTTTAAAGTCTGGGAACAAAATAGCTTTAGAGAGCAGAAATTCCTTTAATACAGAATTTATTTCCAGAGTTATGCTTCTTATTGTGTCAAGTTCTTCCTTGGTAGCCAGTTCAAGGGCTATGGTTATGGAATCATTCAACATTGGATCATGATACTCATCATTTTTGTAGTCCATCTGTATTATTGGAGGTTCCAATTCCTGTTTTTCTGTGAATGGAAACTTCTTAAGAAGACTTCCTGCAGCGATGTTTCTGGTTATTACTTCGAGCGGTATCATGTCAAGCTTCTTACATAGCATGTAACCAGGTTTTATTAATTTTATGTACTGGGTTTTAATTCCAGCATCTTCAAGAACCTCGAAGAACTTCGCAGATATAACCGAGTTGTAGTAACCCTTACGAACCAGACTTTCAGTTTTAACTCCATCTCCAGCAGTTATATCGTCTCTAAATTTAACTATAACTTGATCAGGATCATCGGTTTCGTAAACAGTTTTTGCTTTACCAGCATATATGAGATTTCCCATTTTTGGATTCATGTTAAGCTCCACATATTTTTTATTATAGTATGAAAGTTTAAATTTCAAATAAAAATTTTTGTAAACAATTTTTTTTGGATTTCTTCAAAGATCAAAAAAATTAATTTTTGAACTATGTTCCATCATCCACATCTATTAAGATTAAGTCGGTTGGTTTATATAAAAACTTCGAAAGAAATAACGAGCTATCATGAATATAACTGCCCTAATCTTTAATTAAAGGAATAGTAAATTGATTGAATGATTCAAGTCCCATATACATATACTTTCAAAATAGTTGCATAAAATTTTTCTAGTGAACAGTTTTTTGATGCGAAATTCAATAAATTTTTTTCTAAACATTTACACGAGATTTTAGGGTTTAAACACAAACCTGCTGTTTTTGATGGTGTCCTGTTTGTTTTCACAAATTATTAATTCCTTGAGAAATAAACAGATTACTAGTTAATGGAAACCCGATTCAGTGGTTTGATTACTCTGTTTCCAAACTGGATATTTATGCATTGAAAAAAATTTGTCACAGCTCTTAAATTTAAAAACTGAATGATATCTTGTTAGATAGAAATCCTAAGGAAGGAGGAATGGACATAACAACAAAATCAATAAATCAGGACACAGCCATTGGTGCAGATAGATCAAGGATGCACCAACATGATCTGTTGGTGGTTGGGGGAGGACTTACGGGTCTAAGGGCAGCAATGCAGGCATACGACGCAGGTTTAGATGTTGTGGTGATCTCCAAGGTCAATCCACTCAGATCCCATTCTGTTGCAGCCCAAGGAGGTATGAATGCATCGTTGGGTAATGTGAAGGGCGAGGATGGTACAGATGACAGCTGGGAAATGCATGCCTACGACACTGTCAAGGGATCTGATTACCTTGCAGATCAAGATGCAGTCGAACTCATGTGCAGGGAAGCACCGAGATCTGTTGTTGAACTCGAACACCTTGGAACTGTATGGTCAAGACTAGAAAATGGAAAAATTGCCCAACGACCATTTGGAGGGGCAGGATTTCCCAGAACATGCTATGCTGAGGACAGAACAGGACACAACGCACTTCACACCCTCTTTGAACAGGTTGTTGCAAGAAGAATTCCTGTTTACGAAGAATTTTTCGTAACCTCTCTGGTAACCAATCAAGGAAGCTGTGTGGGCTTAACTGCCATCGATATCAAAACCGGAGATATTCACGGTTTTTATTCAAAGGCCACACTAATGGCCACTGGAGGTTTTGGAAGAATATACAGCAGATCCACGAATGCAATAATAAACACTGCAGATGGCCAGGCACTTGCAATGGATGCTGGTGTTCCACTTAAGGATATGGAATTTGTACAGTTTCACCCAACAACCCTCTACGGCACCAACATACTCATGAGTGAAGGGGCTCGTGGAGAAGGAGGAATCCTGGTTAATAAGGAGGGTGAACGTTTCATGAAACGTTACGCACCCAACTCTATGGATCTGGCACCGAGGGATGTTGTTGCAAGATCCATTGAACAGGAAATTCTCGAGGGAAGGGCCTTTGATGAGGGATACGTACATCTGGATCTAACCCACCTTGGATCAAACCGTATAAAAGAAAGGTTACCTGGAATAAGACAGATAGCAATGGATTTTGCAGGAGTTGACCCGATAGAAAAACTGGTACCAATTCAGCCTGGCCAGCACTACTCAATGGGGGGGATTGATGTGGAAAAAGACGGATCCACCATTTTGAAGGGGCTGTATGCTGCAGGGGAATGTTCATGCATCAGTGTTCACGGAGCAAACAGGTTAGGGGGAAATTCTCTACTTGAAACAGTGGTGTTTGGAAGACTGGTTGCAGATAAAATAATTGAAGATATCACGAACGCTGAAAAACCTGAAACAGAACCAGTACTAGAGGCAGTCAGATCCATGGATGACAAAATCCAAACTATACTCCAAAGAAATGATGGTGAAAAGTTTTTTTCCATCAAAACAGATTTGACAGTTACAATGCAGGAAAAATTCGGAATATTTCGTGATAATGACACAATGAACGAAGGACTCCGCGAAATAGGTCAGTTAAAGGAAAGATTTTCGAATTCATGCTTCAACAACAAGGAACCAGCCTACAACCAGGCACTCATACAATTTTTAGAACTTGAATCCATGCTTAAGATAGCAGAGGTTGTAGCTTTGGGAGCAATTGAAAGGAGAGAGAGCAGGGGTTCCCACAAGAGAAACGACTATCCCGACAGGGATGATGAAAACTTCTTAAAACATACCCTTGTCAACATGAAAGATGGTGAAATTGTTTTAAACTACAAACCAGTTAAACTTGGAATGTTTAAACCCAAGGAGCGTGTTTATTAGATGAAGTTCAAAATTTTCAGGTTCAAAGAGGGAATGGAAAACCCAAGCTACGACAAATTTGAATTTGAACCTCCAACTGGCATGACAGTGCTTGGTGCTTTATTTTATATACAGCAAAACTTTGATGATTCCATAGCCTTCCACTACTCATGCAGAGGAGCTGTTTGTGGAACATGTGGAATGCTAATAAACAAAGTACCCAGATTGGCATGCAGAACACAGCTCGAACCCCTAATTCATGGAGAACTTAAGGTACCTCTATCACCCTACAGTGCCATTGAAGAAACTGGTGCATGGGATCCTGAAGAAGAGATTTTAATAGAACCACTGCCTCACCTGTCTGTTAAAAAGGATTTAATCGTAGACATGGACAGATTTTTTGATTACTACCAGCAAGTTGAACCAGTGCTCCAACCAGCAGATCCAGAACCCACCTTGGAACGTTTGATGGATCCTGAAGCTGTTAAGGAACTGGAACTCTACACCAACTGCATACTGTGTGCTTTATGTTTCGGATCCTGTCCTGTTGACGGTGCTAAACCTGACTACTTGGGTCCTGCTGCGCTTGCAAAACTCTACAGATTCTACATAGATCCCAGGGAGGGCAAAAATGAATCCAGGCTTCTTCTAGCAGACAAACCCAACGGATGGTGGGACTGTGAATTTCATGGTAACTGCAGAAGAGTTTGTCCAAAGGATGTACCTCCTTTGATTGCAATTGCCAAGGCAAGGGAAAAATTAAACATCATCAAAAACAGGAAGGATGGGAAGTAGTATGCGTGAAGAAGAGGATTTTCTAGGTAAAAAAAACCTGCCAGATTCTGCCTATTACGGTATACAAACACAAAGAGCCGTTGAAAATTTCCCAGTAACAGGCCGAGGGGAAAGTAAAGAGTTCATACTGGCCTATGTCATGCTTAAAATAGCAGCTGCAGAGGCAAACATGGAACTTGATAACTTAGATCATGAGCAAGGTTCAGCAATTATCAAGGCAGCTCAAGAAATTTTAGGGGGCAAATTACTGGGGGAATTTAGGGTGGATCTGTTCCAGGCCGGAGCAGGCACCTCATTTAACATGAATGTAAACGAGGTAATTGCCAACAGGGCCCTGGAAATATTGGGCCACAGTAAGGGAGATTACAACTACCTAAATCCCAACGACCATGTTAACAGATCCCAATCAAGCAACGATACATTTCCAACAGCCTCCCACGTGGCAATTGTGATGGAAGCAGATAAACTAATGGAAACACTCCACAAACTTTCCAGTTCAATGGAGGATAAGGGAAAAAGTATGATTTCTGTACCAAAATCCGGAAGAACACACCTAATGGATGCCATGCCAATAACAATTGGAGATGAATTTATAGCCTACAGTGAGGCAATCAAACGTGCATTAAACAGGATAAAAGAAAGCAGAAACAATCTCCTTGAAATACCCCTTGGGGGCACAGCAACTGGCAACGGGGTAAACACACCACCACTTTACAGGGAAACTGTGATAAAAAAATTATCCAAACTCACATCGCTACCACTCTTACCTGCAAAAAATGGGATGGAAGCTCTGCAGAGCCGGTCTATAATGGTTGCCTTTTCAAATTCCCTAGCAGAACTTGCAGTTGAACTCTCAAGAATAGCCAATGATCTCAGACTCATGGGATCGGGACCCACCTCAGGACTAAACGAAATAGTGCTGCCCCCTGTACAACCAGGATCGTCCATCATGCCAGGAAAGGTTAATCCTGTAATGGCCGAATGTATGAATATGATATGCTTCCAAATAATGGGAAACAACAGCACAGTGTCACTGGCAGGTCAGGCGGGCCAGTTCGAACTCAATGTAATGACTCCAGTCATGATATCCAACATCTTGGAAACCTTGGCCATGTTAAACAACTACCTTCCAGTGTTTCAAGAGAAATGCATCGAAGGTATCATGGCAAACAAAAAAACCATAGAAGATAGAACTGGTAAAAATCCGAGCATAGCAACACTACTATCTCCCAAAATAGGATATTCAGAAGCTGCTAAGCTATCGAAGGAAGCCCTGAAAACTGATCAATCCATAAAGGATTTGGTGGTTATGAAGGGGTTAATGACCATGAAAGAAGCTGATAAATTCTTTGATCTTGATAAAATATCCAAAAATCCCTACAAATGATGGTTTAAATTATGGAGAGAATCGATAAAATGAGATATATTTGTTCCTATTGCAATATTTACATCTACGATGAAGAAAAGGGAGACCTTGAGACTAAATTAGAGCCTGGCACAACTTTGGAGGAAATACCAGATTCATGGCTTTGCCCTGTTTGTGGAATGCCTAAAGAATATTTGAAACCTGTCAACAACAAAATTTTTGAAATCAAAGCTAAATCCTACACCGAAACCCAACATCAAACTCAGGACATCAACTACTACCGTTCCATAGCCCGGAACATGCTGCATGGAATTTGTGGAGAGTACGATGTATGCAATGGTAAACCAGATAGGATGTGCTCGGGTCAGAACTTTGGAGGTTCCATAGGATTTGGAGGTGCAGGACAGGGAAAAACCTTTGAGGAAAATTACAATTCTTTACAACGGTATAAACTGAAAATGAGGGTGATAAAGGATCATAAAGAACCTGAAATGTCTCTATCCATATTCAACAAACAGATCGCACTTCCAGTAATGGGCTCAAGTCTTTCAGGCGTTAAAAACAGTATGAATGATTCAATTCCTGAAGAAACCTTTTATAGAGGTCTTTTACATGGGGCTATGTCATCAGGCACCATTGGAATGGTTGGAAACACCAACGATGTTCCAGATGATCTTGGAGTGAAAACAGTCGGTGAAAACCATGGATGGGGCATACCCATCTTCAAACCCCAATCTCAAGAAAGATTACTGGAATTAATCAAACAGGCAGAAGAACTAAACGTCCTTGCAGCAGGGGTAGATCTTGAAGGTGCAGGCTCAACCTTCTGGAAAACTGCTAAAAAACCAGTTTACCGCAAAGGGGAGAATGATCTAATTGAACTGGTGGACTCCACAGAACTACCCCTCATATTCAAGGGCATAATGTGCAGGGAAGATGCTGCCAAACTTTTAGATGTTGGTGCTGCAGCATGCTACGTTTCAAATCATGGAGGAAGGGTTCTTGACGGTGCACAAGGAGTTGCAGAGGTACTTCCTGAAATTTCTAGTGAGGTGGATGGGAAGATACCGGTACTTGCAGACGGTGCAATAAGAACAGGTTATGATGTGCTTAAAATTTTAGCCTTGGGGGCTGATGTGGCATTGATAGGAAGACCCCTTGCAAGATTGTCATTGGCCGGAGGAGAAGTTCCAGTTAAACTATACTACAAATATGTAAAGGATGATCTTCGAAACGCAATGCTATTAACTGGATGCGACAATCTAAACGAGATAAACATGGATATTTTAACTGGACCATCGATGAATTGATAAAACAAAATTTGTTTTTACATTTTTAACAAATTATTTGGATGTAAATTGAGGATCAAAGGGTCATTGTAACCCAAAATTAATTTTTTATATCAAGTTACACAGTTTTTTAATAGTTATTTTAAATAATAATTATGTCCATATTAATTATAACCCAAATCTATTGTTGATGAAAATTTTATATAGATGGTGAAGGTTCATAATAGTAAATGTTTAAGAAAATTTAAATTTCAAAGTTGTTCTACTTGTATTAAAAAAAATAAAACAGTATGCATTGATTAAACTGTTTAATGATTACCGTTTCAAATTATAAATAAATCCCTTGGTGAAATCATGTGTGGAATTGTAGCATGTATAATTAAAGATGAAGCTAGTACTGTACTTTTAGAATGTGTACGAAGGTTAGAATACAGGGGATATGACTCTGTTGGGATAGCAACGCTTTCTGAGGATCTATACATCAAAAAGGGCGAAGGAAAAATTGATGAAGTTCAAGAAAAAATTGTTTTAACAGATATTCCTGGAAACATGGGAATAGCTCAGGTAAGATGGGCAACACACGGGCTTCCAACAGGAAAAAATGCCCATCCACATACGGACTGTCAGAAAAGAATTGCGGTGGTTCATAACGGGATCATTGAAAATTATAAGGAAATAAAGAATAGCCTCATAGATGAAGGTCACATATTTGTTTCTGATACTGACACCGAAGTTATACCTCACCTCATAGAGAAATATATGGACATGGGTAATGGTCTTGAAGTGGCAACAAGAATGACCACCAAGGATATCAAGGGGTCCTATGCAATTGCAGCCATCAGTGCAGATGAGCCAGATAAAATAATTGGAGTCAGGAAGGAGAGCCCATTAATTGTTGGGGTTGGTGAAAAGGAATTTTTCATTGCATCAGATGTTCCTGCTGTTTTAGACCACACAAATAAGATAATCTATCTAAACGATAATGAAATGGTTATACTAACTGCTGATGGAGTAATTGTCAAGGATGATGAGGGTAAAGTCCTTGAAAAGGAAATTGAAACCATAGAATGGACATCAGACATGGCTAAGAAGGGTGGTTACAAACACTTCATGCTGAAGGAAATTCATGAACAACCAGAGGTTGTAAAGAATACTCTGATGGAATATTCAGAAATAGAGAAGGTAGTTCAAAACTTTTCAGACTTCAAAAGGGTTTGTTTTGTGGCATGCGGAACTTCTTACCATGCATCTTTAGTTGGAAAGTACCTGTTTGAAACACTCCTTGGAATACCAACGGATGTTATTCTTTCATCGGAATTCATATTCTCAGAACCTTCACTGGATTCAGACACATTGGTAATATTCATAAGCCAATCCGGGGAAACTGCAGACACACTCAAGGCCCTTAAAGTGGCCAATAAAAAATCAGAAACCCTTGTGATTGTAAATGTTTTGGGAAGCACAGCAACCAGAGAAGCCAACCATGTGATATATTCCAGAGCAGGCCCTGAAATAGGTGTAGCAGCAACAAAAACCTATGTGAGCCAACTCGTATGCATCTATCTCCTTGTAATCGCATTAAGTGACGATAAAAAACTTTTAGAGGAGATTAAAAAGGTTCCAGATCGTATGAAGTCTGCAATAGAAGATGAGGAACATATCATTGAAATAGCCAAGAAGTACAAAGACGCCACCGATTTCTTCTTCATTGGAAGGGGATTTTCATACCCAACAGCACTCGAGGGTTCATTGAAACTCAAGGAAATAACCTACATCCATGGTGAGGGGTACGCCGCAGGTGAACTTAAACACGGACCATTAGCATTAATAGATGATGATGTACCTGTTCTTGCAGTTGTACCTCCGGGACAGAGTCATGATAAAACTTTAGGAAACATTGAAGAGGTTAAGGCCAGGGGAGCCAGTGTAATTGCAGTGGGATCCTCAGAGGACACCGTACTCAGATCAGAGGCTCATGATTTCATAGGATTTGAAGCAGATATAACTGAAATGATATCTCCAATACCCTACGTTGTACCGCTTCAATTATTATCTTACCACATAAGTGTTGAAAGGGGCATAGATCCTGATAAACCAAAGAACTTAGCCAAATGTGTTACAGTTGAATAAACTGAACAATTCAACAAGTAATGACATTTGCTCATGCTCAAACATGAAAATGTTTTAAGTGAGCCAATACAAAATTAGAATCAAGCTTTGATAACTTACTTGAGTTACCAAAGCAAGCATAAAAATCCATCAAGGTAGATAATAAAAATGAATCCAAAAAAATCTGGAACCCTATTTATAGTGCTGATAATAGCTTTATTGGCATTTGGAGTAGCTTCGGCAGCCAACGTATTTGGTTTGGGTTCTAACTTGATAGATTCTTCAATTCCTTCAAATTTGAGTTTAAATGGACAACAACAAATATCAGCAATTGGAGACACTTCATTCACTCCAGTGTATGTTAACAAACGTGTGGTTGTAAATATAACCAACACAACCCCGGTAGTTGTACCAACAAACAATTCAACTAACTACACCCCAACAAATTCGGGTTAGAAGGAATATTTAATAGAAATATTTCCATTAATGGTCTTGTTTTCATTTGGAACACCGTTCCAAATTTTAGGTTTGTTAATATCAAATATTTCTTTGAATTTTTTACAAACACAGAAGTGATATTGAAATGATATGAAACTAAATATCAATTATAGGTGGATAATTAAAAGGTGATTTAATGTCAGAAAATCGTGTAGGCGAAAAAATACGTCAATTAAGAGAAAGTAAAAATATTTCAATCGAAGAACTAGCAGAAAATTCTGATCTAAGTGTAGAAATGGTTGAAAAACTTGAAAGTAACACTGTAATGCCTTCATTATCTCCATTGTTAAAAATAGCCAAAGCACTAGATGTTAGGCTCGGAACCTTTCTGGATGATGCACCACAATCAGGACCAGTTGTAGTTAAATCAGGGAAATCAGAAAATGTTATGAGATTTTCTGGAAAAAATACAGATCTTAAGGAAAGTACCCTTGAATTCTACTCTTTAGCATCTGGAAAAACAGACAGGCACATGGAACCATTCATAATTGATGTTCACCCTCCTGAAAACGAAGACTACCAACTCTCCTCCCATGAAGGTGAAGAATTTATTTACGTTATGAATGGAGAGATTGAAGTTCTCTACGGCAAGGAAAAATATTTGGTTTCCAAGGGTGACAGTATTTATTACGATTCGGTTGTACCCCACGATCTCCACGCATACGGTGGAGAAGCCAAGATACTGGCAATTGTCTACACACCGATCTAATATTGTAATGGTAGATTTTTAATATCACAAAATTTTAATGAAACAATAAACTAAACAGCGAACTAACAAATATAAGAGGAATTAAATGTTTAAAACAGTAGTAACTCCAAGATTTGGAGACATAGACGGACTTCGACATGTAAACAACACAGTTCTAGCAATATGGTTTGAAGAGGCCAGAAATCCAGTGTTCAGAATGTTCACACCTGATCTTGATTTAAGCTATGAGAACTGGAAACTCATAATGGTCAGAACAGAATTTGACTTCGTGGGTGAAATGTACTATGGTGAGGACATAGAGATACGAACATTCGTTGAAAAAGTAGGTAACAGTTCATTCACATTGGGACACGAAGCATGGCAAAGGGGTAAACTAAATGTTAGGGGAAAGGCCGTTGTTGTGCACTTCGATTTTATCGAGAAAAAATCCATGCCCATACCAGAATCCATAAGATCACAGTTGGAAGAACATTTACTGCCCCACGGAACCCAGAGTCAGGAATAGAAATAATAAATTAAATAAAAAAAAATAGATGATAACAACCAATTAGTTAAGTATGGGGGAATTTTCATGCTCTTTAGTGAAGAAACCATCGGAGACTTCTTTGAAAAACAGGTAGAAAAGGATCCATCCAGGGATTTCCTAGTGTATCCCGACAGAGATCTTAGGTTTACATACAAACAGTTTGATGAACGTGTAAATATGCTTGCAAAGGGCCTTTTATCAATTGGTGTGAAAAAGGGCGATCATGTGGGTATATGGGCTAAAAATGTGCCGGACTGGTTGACATTCATGTTTGCAACAGCCAAAATAGGGGTGGTTCTTGTTACCATGAACACAGCCTACAAATCCCACGAACTGGAATACGTACTTAAACAGTCCGATATGAAGGCCCTTGCAATAATTGATGGATTCCGGGATGTGGACTACTTGAAAATACTCTACGATCTTGTACCTGAACTCAGAACCCATGAAAGGGGAGAGCTTAAGAGTGAAAGATTCCCGTATCTTAAACAGGTCATCTACGTGGGCCAGGAAAAACACAGGGGAATGTACAACACCAACGAACTCATGCTTCTAGGTAAGCACACCGATGATACTGAGTTTTTAAGGGTTAAAAAAACCCTCGACAACCATGATGTTATCAACATGCAGTACACCTCAGGAACAACAGGATTTCCCAAGGGTGTGATGTTAACCCATAGAAACATCCTAAACAACGGATACTACATTGGAGAATGTCAGAAATTTACAGAGGAAGATAAATTATGCCTGCCTGTACCGCTTTTTCACTGTTTCGGTATAGTGCTTGGAGTACTGGCAATTTTAACCCACAGGGGCACACTTGTAATGCTTGAAGAATTCGACCCATTACTTGCCCTTGCAGCGGTTCAAAAGGAAAGCTGCACAGCTTTATATGGTGTTCCAACCATGTTCATAGCAGAATTTAACCATCCAATGTTTGAAATGTTCGACCTAACTTCCCTTAGAACAGGTATAATGGCAGGATCCCCGTGTCCAATTGAAGCCATGAAAAAGGTAATATCAGACATGCACATGGAGGATATTACGATAGCCTATGGATTAACAGAAGCTTCACCAGTTTTCACCCAGACAAGTGTGGATGACTCTGTTGAAAAACGTGTGAACACAGTTGGAAGGGCACGTCCAAACATAGAGGTCAAACTAATAGACCCAGAAACCGGTGAAACACTGGGACCAGGTCAGCCAGGAGAAATTTGCTGCAGAGGCTACAACGTAATGAAGGGCTACTACAAAATGCCGGATAAAACTAAAGAAGCTATTGAAGAGGATGGTTGGCTTCACAGTGGAGATCTTGCAACCGTGGATAAAGATGGGTACTACACCATAGTTGGAAGAATAAAGGACATGATCATACGTGGTGGTGAAAACATCTACCCAAGGGAGATAGAAGAATTCATCCACACCATGCCCGAAGTACAGGATGTCCAAGTAGTTGGAATTCCCGATGAAAAATACGGAGAAATAGTCGGAGCATTTGTAATCCCCGAAAAGGATGTTGATTTGGAAGAAGAAGATGTACGGGACTACGCACTCCAAAAAATAGCTCGTTACAAGGTTCCTAAACATGTTTTTATTGTTGAGGAATTTCCACTCACAACCAGTGGAAAAATTCAAAAGTTCAAATTAAGGGACCAGGCTGTGGAACTTTTAAATGAAAAACTGAAGAAGATGGAAACTGTATAAACTCCAACTTCATTTTAATTATTTTTTTTAAATATAATTACAGTTAGTTACGGTGCATCGTCTGGAAATAGCTTCAATAATGATTAGACCTTTTTTTAAGGTAGTTGTTTACTAAAAGTTAATATGATCTTAAATTAAGGAACTGAAGTTTCAAACTAACATTTTTTTTTTAATCCCCAAAAAATACTATTAAATCTTTAAATATACAGAGATTTAAAGTGAATCAAATAAGACTGAAAATATTTTTTATAAACAATTCAAGATTTAAATGATAATTTTAAGGAAAAATAAAAAGATATTGGAAATGTTTCCAATAGGCAGTGCTAAAGGTGCTGTTAACACCCGCAGGAAACCTTTATTTTATGGTTATATTAAATTAGAGAGGAAAGGAGATAAGGTAAGGCCAAATAAATTCATCGTTAAAAAAGACCCTGATAACGAGAACCTGTTCCCCCCAAGTGAAGCAATCAAAATTTTAAGGAAACAAAATGTTTACTTGGTTGGAGACGATGAAGAAACTGAGGAAATGCTCGAATCCCTCAATATACCATTTAAGAAAACCATAATGTGCAGGCACTGTACATTTGAAGGATTCATAACACTCATCAGAAGAGATTCATCCTACCTCTACCATAGGGAGTACCTCTGCAAAAAATGTGCAGAAGAAGAAATAAAACGCGAACTCAAGGCACACAACTTTGACATGAGCACGTTTCCTAACTTCAAAAGGAAACTCGAAGAAACTGGAGACCTGAACGTAGTGCTTAAAATGATGGATCCCAGGTTCAACCCTGTTAAACATCCAAATCTCACACTCTATGATAAAATAGATTCCAAGGGCCCAGATGCACCCAAAATTTTGATAGATGACATTAAAATACCTGGCGAACTTAAAAAGATTTTAAAGGGTCATGGAAAACATTTACTCCCAGTTCAAGCCCTTACACTAAAAAGCGGACTTCTTGAAGGGGAAAATCTCCTGGTTGTATCTGCAACAGCTAGTGGAAAAACCTTGATAGGCGAACTTGGAGGAATACCCAATGCAATGAATGGAAAGAAGTTCATATTCCTCACACCACTCGTGGCACTTGCAAATCAAAAGTACAGGGACTTCAAAAAGAAGTACAAACAGTTAGGACTCAAAGTATCAATACGTGTGGGAATGAGCAGAATAAATGCCAAAGAAGAACTATCCATACACGATGAAAAAATTAACAACTCTGACATAGTTGTTGGTACCTACGAGGGATTGGATTTTCTCCTTAGATCCGGCAGGGCCTCAGATATCGGAAATATCGGCACAGTGGTTGTGGATGAAATACACATGCTGGACGACGATGAAAGGGGACCCAGATTAAAGGGATTAATACGCAGGTTACAAACCTTGTTTCCAGATCTGCAGATCATTGGTTTGTCTGCAACTATTAAGAATCCCCAGGAAATTGCATCGGAATTTCGAATGAAACTGGTGGAATACGACAAGAGACCAGTACCCCTTGAAAGACACCTGATATTTGCAAGAACTGACCATGAAAAGGAGGATCTGATTGCTAGATTATCCAGAAACGAGTACAAAACAGTTTCATCCAAGGGATTCCACGGTCAAACCATAATATTCACCAATTCAAGGAGAAAAACCCATTCAATAGCAGATTACCTGGCAAAAAGAGGAATTTCTGCAGCAGCTTATCATGCGGGTCTTTCATATGCTAAGAAGAGCAGAATTGAGAAGGATTTTTTGAAACAGAAAATTTCAGCAGTGGTTACAACAGCAGCCCTAGCTGCAGGGGTGGATTTCCCAGCTTCTCAGGTGATATTCGAAACTCTGACCATGGGAAATAAGTGGCTGAGTCCAAACGAATTTTCACAGATGCTTGGAAGGGCAGGAAGACCAACCTACCATGATATTGGGAGGGTATTTCTAATACCTGAAATTGGATTAAAATACGACGACGAAACAGAGGAAACACAAGCAGTCAGACTCTTAGAAAGTGATGTAGAATCCATCGATGTACACTACTCTGAAGAATCTTTAGTGGAACAGGTTTTAGCTGATCTTTGTTCTGGAACAGCTGATAATGTTTCTTACCTTGAAGAAGCGTATAAAAATGATGACCTGCCCATGGGTGTGGATGCAGTTTGCGATCTAATTGTTGACCATGGCTTCGCAACATCCAAGAACGACTCTATATCTCCAACATCCTACGGCCGTGCAGTTTCAGTTTCATTTCTAAACTACCAAGATGCAGATTATATAAAGAAACGGATCACATCCTCCAAACTGAGTCCGGTGGACATTGCCATAGGTTTAAATCCATTTGAAAGTGCTTATCTATCATCACGCATAGTCCAAAAACTTGCCCAAGCTTTAAAATCCAATGTATCATCCAGGCTCTTTGCAGATTCAACCCTCGATATATTGAGTTCAGGGGATGCCATCTCAAAACTCGAACCCAAATTTCAGGAACTCCTAATAAATCTGCAGATGGAGTTCATGTCCTGTAGATGTAAGGACAGACCTTTTTGCACCTGTTTCCAGGATGAAATGTCCATGAAAATATTGAAGTACCGTAACATGAAGTACGACCCTGCGGACATAAGCAAAAAACTCCTCAGGGACTATGGAATACATGCCTATGCTGGAGACATATTCTCATGGCTGGACTCATTAATAAGAACGTTAGAAGCAGTTAGAAGAATTTCAGAAGCATACAAACGTTTTAAACTGGTTAAAGAGTGTACACAGATAATCAAGAAAATAGAGAATTAGGGAACTAAAAAATATAAATATTTTTTATTCTTTTTTTGTATCAGCTGTTAGTTTCTCAACATCGTCCATCACAGCCACAATTGCAGTTTGGAGTATGGACTCGCCAAGCTCAAGATCGATACACACACCAGTATCAATGACTTCCAGAGCACCCTGATTTATTCCTTCCTCAGCTTTTCTGGCTTTATCAAAACCAACCATTCCAACTTCAGGATAGTTTTCGAAGTTGCAGTGTTCGTCTAATTTGGTTTTATCAAGAATTCCCAGTAGTTCACCCACTGATACTTCTCCTGTACCTGCATGTGGTCCTTCAATTTCCACAATTTTGTTGTTGAAAATAATTTTGAGACCAGTTTCTAGCTGCACATGTTCAAGATAATCATTAACTGGAACGTTGCCTCCATGGCCATTTACAAGGACAACTGAGTCGAGTTGAAGCAATTTCTTCGCTGATCTCAGGGTTGGAATCAGCTGTTTATTAACGAGTTCTTCTGGTTCTTGGTGAATTCCATGCTCAACATATTCGTACTCTGTTGCAGAGTAAAGTATTCCAAGGTACTTGGCCCCTGTTATCAAAGCTGCTTGAAGCCCGATATAGGCAGCTATCTTGGAATCTGTATCAATGGGTAGAGCAGCACCATGATTCTCCAGATGTGAACCCACTGCAAGAACACCCACACTGTGAACCTGTGGAGATACAACGTTACCTGCTTCGTATCTGAGATCAGTCATTTTATCAAAGTCACCTCTTTTTTACAATCAACTTCTAGATAACCAGATCCCAGATCTCGTCACCAACATGATGAATATTTTTAATTGCCTTACCCTCCCTATTTTCAACCATTTCAGGTCCTGTTAGGAGACTTCTACCTGTTGCAAGGGGTTTGTGATGGGTTTCATCCACAATCACAACCAGATCTCCTTCAACGATGTTTGGATCGGCATCTGTGATTCCGGGCGACATGATATCAGCACCCTTAATAACAAATTTAACTGCACCCATGTCAACCACCACAAACTTGGTTTTGATATCCAGTTCAAGGGCTCCTTTAAGGGTTGGAAATGGTTCCCCATCTATCATCATGATCATGGGACTTCCATCCACAAGTATGATATCGTCAAGGTCTGTTTCGATGATCTCGACCTTGCTTTTAGGTTTAATTATTCCTGAAAAATCTCCTAGTTGTCCTTCCATATCCCTGAGCATTTTCTTTTTAAGATAATATCTTTTCCTGATCTTCAATTTACAACACCTTACACAATTGATCGATGATTTTCAAACAAGAACTATTGTTCAATAAAATTTTTTTTTATACACCAATGATCTTCAGTTATGGTTTAATACTTCAAATTACTACATAATTATTGACCACAACTGTTTTACAAATGATCGTTTACAATTAATTTGAATCAAATAGTTACAAAACAAATTTTCTGTTATTAATCTTTATAATACAGTTCTTTCATTGGAAATATTAAGATATGGGTTGGTTTGGATTTTACATATTTGAATATGTTCGTGCTGCTTCAAATATTTTTTTTGGGCAGGCCATAAATTACCATAACTTTTTCATTGGATTGAAATTTTTATCAGTGGTTGAATGATTAAATGTATATAACAAGATGATCTGAGTTAATGTAAGAAAAGAATTTGATCTCATTTTAAATAAAAATGCTTTTAATTCTGAACTTAATTGAGTTGCAATAAATTATATTAGCGGTTAGCAACGGATACATTTAAATACAAATCTGACCAACATTGAAGTTATAGGAAAGGTGATATTAGTGACTGTACAAAAGAATTTAAATACGTCGAGGCCCTTAGATGTGCTTGGTAAATCATTAAACTCACAAGTATTAATTGAACTCAAAGGTGGTAGAGAGTTCAGGGGACTTTTAAAAAGTTTTGACATGCATATGAATTTAGTATTGAATGAAGCTGAAGAATTAGATGGCTTAGAAACAGCTAAACGATTAGGAATAGTCCTTATTAGAGGGGACAACATAGTATATATATCTCCGGTGTAAAACTGGGACCTAATCTCAACAAATTTTTTATATTAACACAATTCACGGAGGAAAATTAGAATGAAAGGAACACCATCATTTGGTAAGCGTAACAAAAAAACCCATATACGATGTAGACGTTGTGGAAAAAACTCTTACAACGCACGTAAAAAGTACTGCGCTGCCTGTGGATTCGGTAGATCAGCTAAGATCAGATCCTACAACTGGCAGAATAAGAAACTTAATGGTTACAGGTTGAAGTAAATGGATGCAATCAATCCAATAGATGTTAGGATCATTGTGGAAGGTGCTTCGGATGTGGAGATAGTTTCCAGGGCCATGCAGAACATAGCCCTTGGAGCAGAATACCACATAACCATATCCTCCATAATTCCAACAACTAACCCTGAAATTGCAAAAAAAGCGGTTCAGGGCGCAGATATAGTGCTTATAGCAACAGATGTGGATGCACCAGGCAGGGAACTGGCTGAAAAGTTCAGAAAATGTCTCAAAGATAAAGTTGGACATGTTGAACGTATGAAATTCCCATTTGGCCATGATGTGGAGTACATGGATCCCTCCATCATAAGGAAGGAAATAAAAAACGCCATAATAAGAACAGGCTTGATATCAATAGCCAACGTTCAAAAATTCAGAGAACTTGAAAACAATTTAACTGAATCAAGGGAAAATATATTAATTTTAGCTAAAGAGAAAAAGAATCTGGAAACAGAAAACCAGAACTTAGTCTCGGTAAATGAAGATTTAACTAATTCTAACTCGAAATTAACTGAAAAACTCAGAATTGTGGAAGATGAATTTAGAATTGCTAAACACAAGCATGCAGATATTAAAAACAAATATCAATTCATCAAATCTAAACAACTCTTTGAAAGGTTTTCATTAAAGGATCTCTGGAAAGAATTATTTGATGAAGAATTAAATGATGAAGAACAAGTTTATTTTATATCTAATGAATTTAAGCCTGAAAAAATAGTTGTAGGGCAAGGTTACATTGCAGCAACTTCCAAGGAAGCTGCCAAGGAATGGTTAAATATCATAAGAGCGGTTTTAATTTTTTACGATTCAAAGATAGAAGATCTAAAGGATGAATTTACAGATGAAAAATTTAACCCAAACCTACTGAAGGAATGAAAAAAATAACCAAAATGTAAATCTGATTTTAAACTAAAGTATATTATAAATGATCAATTTGAGATAATGGATCGGTAATTATCTTATAATATCAGGGAGATTTTCAATTGAGGGATAAATGTGGAATTGTAGGTGCATATTCTCGAGATAAGTCTGTCCATGTTTCACGCCAGATATACTATGGCTTGTACTCTCTGCAACACAGAGGACAAGAATCAGCAGGTATATCTGCACATGACGGAAACCAACTTTCAACCTATCGTGGTATGGGTCTAGTATGCGACGTGTTTAACAACGGTAATGTTGAAGGAATCGATGGTAATGTCGGCATTGGACATGTAAGATATTCAACTACTGGTAAATCAAAAATAGAAAATTCACAACCAATGTTCAGTAATTTTGAATTGGGAACTGTTGCTGTTGCCCATAATGGAGACATCATAAACTCTCCAGAGTTAAGATGTGAACTGGAACTATTGGGATACGAATTTGAATCAACAACAGATTCTGAAGTTTTATGCCATCTCCTCACACGGGAAATCTTAAAAACTTCAAATGTTGTGGAATCAATAAGAAATGTTACAAAAATGCTTAATGGTTCCTACTCACTTGTAATACTGTTCAACGAAGACTTATACGTTGTTAGGGATCCCAACGGCATCAAACCCCTTTCCATGGGTGAGCTGGGAGACTTAACAATGGTGGCATCAGAAACAGTGGCTTTTGATGTTTTAGGGGCCAAACATCTCAGAGATGTTGAACCTGGTGAAATCATCCGCATTGGGGATAAAATAGAAAGCTACAAGCTTTCCGAGACAGAAAAACCTCGAAGAGCTCATTGCATGTTTGAATATGTTTATTTTGCCCGTCCTGACAGTGTTCTTGACGGAAGTTCTGTTTACAACGTGAGGCTAAACATTGGAAAGGCACTTTCAAAGGAATTTCCAGCAGACGCAGATGTTGTAATGCCAGTTCCAGATTCTGCAATTACAGCAGCAATCGGATTTTCAAGAGAATCTGGCCTTGGTTACGGTGAAGGTCTCCTTAAAAACAGGTATGTGGGCAGAACATTTATCATGCCTACCCAGGTCGAAAGGGAAACATCGGTAAGACTCAAGATGAACCCAATCAGATCTGAACTGGAAGGTAAAAGCATAGTACTCGTAGACGACAGTATTGTCAGGGGAACAACCTCAAAATCTCTTGTAAAAGTATTGAGAGAAGCTGGTGCCAAGGAAATACATCTCAGGGTGGGATGTCCACCAATTATTTCACCATGCTACTACGGTATTGCAATGGCAACCAAGAAAGAACTCATAGCATCTGACAAAGATGTTGAAGATATCCGGAAAACTTTGGGTGTGGATTCACTCGGTTATCTGAGCCTAGAATCACTCATAGAATGCATAGGAATTGAAGATGGCAACCTATGTGTGGGCTGTCTCACAGGTGAGTATCCAACAGAACTACCTAAAGATATCAAAGAGTACGAAGCTAAACGTTGCTAAAAAATAGATTTAATTAATTTTTTTTAAAACATTTTTTTTTTAAGGTGGTAAAAATAGTAGAACTTCTCTCCCCTGCAAAGGACAGGATATCACTCATCTCCGCAATCAAAAATGGAGCAAACTCTGTGTACGTGGGCCTGGATGGTTACAACATGAGGGCCAACATTGCCAACTTCTCAATGGAAGAAATTTCAGAAGCTGCAGCACTCTGCCACCAAAGAGGAGTTAAACTCTACGTATGTATCAACACGTCTCTTAGCGAGGTAGAAGTAGAGAAACTCAAGGTTAACATGCCTAAGTTAAAGGATTCTGGTGCAGATGCTGTTATTGTATCAGATCTTGGCGCAGTTAAAATAGCCAGGGACTCTGAAATGGAAGTTCACATGAGTGTACAGGCAAACATCACCAACAGCGAGTCATTAAAGGTCCTGAAGGAACTTGGAGTGAACAGGATCATCTTATCAAGGGAACTACCCATCCAATCCATACAAGAAATAGCGGTAAATTCTCCCATGGAACTTGAGGTCTTTGTACATGGGGCCATGTGTGTGGCAGTTTCAGGTAGATGTTTTTTAAGTTCGTACATGTACAACAAAAGTGCCAACTGTGGAGAATGTCTACAACCATGCAGAAAGGAATGGAAGCTAACCTCAGAGGATGATGAAGAATTTATCCTTGGGGAGAACAATTTTTCAAACACAGGAAACACCTCAGAAACTCGGGCCACAACCCACATTCTGAGCCCAAGGGATCTGTGCATGGTAGAACACATTCCCCTCCTCATAGAATCTGGAGTCAAGGTTTTTAAAATAGAGGGCAGGGCAAAACCTGCAGACTACGTTGCAACTGTAACCAAAGTTTACAGGGAAGCAATAAACGAGTACGAAGCAGGCCTATGGAACACACCAGAACATGAAGAAAATGTCATAAGATGGTTGGAAGAACTTAAAAATGTTTTTAACAGAGGTTTTGACACAGGATTTTATTTCAACACACCCAAGGAAAACAGCAGTTCTAACGAGGCAAAATATAAGAAAAAAGATGTGGGTGAAGTTGTAAATTATTACAAACGCGTCCAAGCCGCCGAGATAAGAATCTGGGATGACATCGATGTGGGGGACGCACTGATTATCCAGGGCCAAACAACGGGATCAATAGAACAAACTGTTGAATCAATACAGATCGACGGAAAACCTGTTAAAAAAGGAGCTAAAGGACAAAATGTAGCTGTTCACGTCACTGATATTGTAAGGCCCGGTGACAATGTTTACAAAATGGTCTTCAAAAATTAAAAAAAATATTTGAAGAAATTCAGGCTGTACTAAACTTCTTCGGTTCCAACTGGTTCATCAATCACATTAAAATCGTTTGAATTACTTAAAACAGCATCTTTTAACATTAACGAAGCTATTAATCCAATTATACACATCACAATTCCAAATGTGAAGACATTGTGAATTGCTGTGATCATGGGTCCCACTGGAACACTGCTTACAGCATTTATATCCATGTTCATGGTTAGGTTTACAATCAAACCAAAGATTGGGAGGGTTATGGTGGCACCAACATTTCTGAAAAACTGGCTAGATGCCGTTGCAATTCCAATGTCCCGTCTTAACACAGCATTTTGTATTGCCACAGTGAAAACTGGATACATTATTCCTGAACCAATTCCAAGGATGGTTGTGTAAATAAGAATTTCAGCTGTACCTGTTGATTGGGTTATTGTGGTGGCCATGACCATTCCAACAGTTATCAAACCAAATGCCATTACACCCATCTTTTTATAGGTTCCTGTTTTAGAGATCACCTGACCTGCGATTAGAGATGCCACTGTTAAACTAACTAGCATAGGAGTTATTAAAGCCCCGGAACCTGATGCACTTATTCCCAGAACCTTCTGAATAAATAGTGGTATGTAGATAATTCCACAGAACATAACAGCGTTTGATAGGAACATCGCAACTGCAGACAAATTGAAGACAGATATTTTAAACAGATGCATTGGCAGTAAGGGTTCAACTGCCCTACGTTCAACATGAATAAATAGGATGAACATCAGTGCAGCGAAGATAAACAGAAAACCCACCACATATTCTGGAAGGTACGATGATCTCACGTAGGTTAAAGCAACGCACAATGAACTAAACGATAGTGACATGGTAATTAGGCCAGCGTAATCTATGACCTTCTCCCTCACAACCTGTTTCAAGTGGGGGAAATAAATGCTCAGCATGACAATTGCAGCCACTCCAACAGGAACATTAACGAAAAAAACCCACTGCCATCCCATAAAATCAGTTATAACTCCTCCAAGTATTGGTCCTAGAACGTTTGATATACCAAACACCGATGCAAGTATTCCTGTGTATTTTCCCCTCTGTCTAGGTGGGAATAACTCAGCAACCACTATGAAGGGTATGGTTATCAATATTCCACCACCAATACCCTGAATTCCCCGGAATATAATGAGCTGGAGCATGTTGCTTGAGAACCCACATGCAACAGAACTCAACACAAACAATACTATCCCTGCTATCAAGATCCTCTTACGTCCGTAGAGATCTGATAGCTTTCCAAACAAAATAATAGCGATGGTGGAGGTGAGCATGTAAATGGTGAATGGCCACACGTAGTAAACCATACCACCGAGGCTTGAAATAACCTTGGGCATGGCAGTTGCCATGATTGAATTATCCAGTGCAGCCACAAGCAGACCTATCATGAGCCCGGCCATTACAAGGCTGATGTTAAATTCATTTTTTGATGGTTCCATGATGACACCCCTCGATCATGAGAATTTTAGATTTAATTGTTTCAATACAGTGTTCAAGCTCAACCAGCTCTTCATTATTTAAAACATTCAAGGTTTCTTTTATATTGTTTTTAACCCAAGTTCTTGATACTTTGATGTAATCCAAACCATTTTGGGTGATTCCTATGTTGATGACCCTCCTGTCTGTTTCATCAGGAATTCTCTCAACCATACCTTCAGATACCAGTTTGTCAAGATGGGCTGTCATGTTGGGTCTAGATAACAGCAATCTTTTTCCAATTTCAGATATTGGGAGATGGTTGTAATGCTCAAGCAAACCCAGTATCTGGTACTGATCAGCTGTTCTTTTTTTGTAGCTTGATTTTGTGATATCAGTTTCCTTCGCAGTTGTTAATTTTTTGTAAAACATGGGCATGTAGATAAGCAGAGAATCTACCAACCTGTCCATTTCCTGTTGTTTCATTTTATCACCGTGATAACATTCATAGTAATTCATTAACTTAATAATTAATAAACTTAACTATTCAGTTTTTGAACTAATTTAAACAACAAAACAAAAGTAGTAGGACAACCAAAGATCAACTAATTTTTCTAGATAATAACATAATAATACTCAATTAAGACTTACTGTAAAAAAATAGGGAGTTTTGGTTTAAATGAATGTAGAAGACATAATGCAAAAGGAAGTAATAAAATTTAATGAACTGGATAAAATTGTCGATGTTGCACAGAGTTTCAGGGACAACAAGATCAGCGGAGCTCCAGTTGTTGATGAGAACAATCATGTGGTTGGTGTCATAAGCGAAGGAGATATAATGCGCCTCATCGAGATACATTCACCCAAAATAAACCTCATACTTCCAGCACCACTGGACCTAATCGAACTTCCAATAAAAATGAAGTACGAACTAGACGAAGTTGCTGAGGATATGCAGAAGGCAGGATCAACAGTTATCGATCAGATAATGACTAAAAAAATAATTAAAGTCAAACCTGACACTTCTGTTATAGATGCAGCCAAGTTATTGGACTCCCATAAAATTAAAAGGCTTCCTGTAATTGATAACGATGGAAAACTCGTGGGCATCATAACCAGGGGAGACATCATCGCATCCATGGTGAGAGGGGATGAGTAAAACCAAAAAAATCGCTATTTATGGGAAGGGAGGGATTGGTAAATCCACCACAGTATCCAACATAGCTGCTGCCCGGTCCAAGGACAGTGAAGTTCTGGTAATAGGTTGTGATCCTAAAGCAGACACTACTAGAACCCTTGTTGGAAGAAGAATCCCAACTATATTAGATATTTTAAAGCTTAAAAAGAAGGATCTAAATCAAGAAGACATAATAGTAAAGGGCTTTGGTGATGTGAAATGTGTAGAGTCTGGAGGACCTGAACCTGGAGTGGGATGTGCTGGAAGAGGAGTCATAGTAGCTATGAACCTCCTGGAACGTCTAGGTGTTTTCAAAGAAAACCTGGACCTCATCATCTACGACGTGCTTGGAGACGTGGTATGCGGAGGATTTGCAGTTCCACTCCGTGAAAACTTCGCAGATGAAGTTTACATAGTCACCTCAGGTGAATACATGTCTCTGTATGCTGCAAACAACATCTGCAAAGGAATAAAAAAACTCAAAGGCAATCTTGGAGGCATAATCTGCAACTGTCGGGGAATTGAGAATGAACTCGAAATTGTGGAAGAATTTGCAAAAATTGTCAACACCAAGATCATAGGAGTAATGCCCCGTAACGAACTGGTTCAAAAGGCAGAGATCGAAGCAAAAACAGTGATAGAAAAGTTTCCAGATTCTGAACAGGCTGAGCTTTACATAGAACTGGGAGAAAACATCTACAACAACCAGAAATTTGACATTCCAAAACCCATGGAAGTGGATGATTTTGAAAAATTCTTCAGAAAGTTTCACTAGTCCAAACTGAATACCATAAAAATCCACTTTTTTTTATTCAGATTCGAAGTTGGAACCATCACTCCAAAGAATAGGATGGAGTGACAAGGTTTCAAATGAATATGATGAGCAGGATACTGCAGTTTCAAAATCTTCAAATTTAAAGAGATGAGAACCACATTTACAGTCTGAACATCCGAATCGGGCTGTTTCAATCCCCTTCTCTGAAATTTGTGCAGCAATGGAACACTCCCATTTACCATTATCCACAACGTAGACAATGTCAACCAAGTTAGCATTAACATGATTTAGCATGTAATCCACATGCCAATGCAACTTTTTTTCATGGCTTAAATGTCTTCGCAACCTGCTTTCAAGGGAGTTTAGAGCAGATCCCACATAAACGTAGTGGCCCTTTTTAAAATCAATATTACCCAGGCTACCCACCTTCACAACAGAATCCTCTGATAAACTTATTATGAGACAGTAACTGCCCTTGTAAATTCGTTTCTTCGACATTTTTAACCAAATTCTCCTAGAACATCATCATTTTTCCACATTCAAGTGGTTGAAAAACTTCTTTAAACTTATTTTTAAATAAACACTGGGCCTCAAAACCGTTACAATGTCCTAAAACAAGTTTAGTGGCGTATATATTTTCAAATTCTTGAACTGTCCTCAATCTTCTGTTTACATCAGCAGCGACAAGATGGGTTCCACCAACCACACCATAAATATTCTCGTGGAAATAATCAGAAACAGCATTTATAGAGTTTATAATGCCTCTGTGGGCGCATCCTGAAACAATAACCAGTCCGTTATCTGTCCTCACAACTACGACAACTTCCTCTTTGAAGGTATCTTGAACGAAATTTCCATCTTCTAAACATAGAAGGGAAGAACTCAATTGCTCAAAATCATTTAACATGGGAATATCAGTGAAGATATAAATATCTGGAGCAATTTCCACGGGTTTTTCAACAAATTTCACTGAGGATATGGAGTGTTTTAAGCTGAAATTTCCATACTCTGAATGGTATTCTTCAGGAATTCCAATGAACTTCCTTTCACCGTCTTTAGATAAATATTTGGGCTTTAAACCAGTTTTGTGCATGTAGATATCTGCAGAACAATTTCTAAATATGGCTGGAAGACCACCAGTATGGTCGCTATGGCCATGACTCAAAACAACAGTTTCTAAATCATTAAAACCATTTATAAGTCCCATATTTCTCTCCAAAACCTCTGGAGATTTGCCAGCATCACAGAGAATCTTGGAATCTTCATGTTCTATTAAGACTGAAAATCCATGTTCAGCCCAAAATTCAGACGAAAATGTTGCTGTGTTCTCAACAACGCATGATAACCTCAAATTTTTCACCTCAAAAAAACACATTTACATAGACCAATTTAAATATTAAATTTTAATATTAAAATAGAGTTGGTATTTTGATGGTTCAAAACTAATGAATATCCAACCCAAAATAAAGAAGATTTTTCAAAAATTTGATTGGTTCTAAATTTCTAAAATGAATTCGGTTCAGATGGAGGTAAAAATAATATGGAGTACAGTTTTATTTTAAAGGGGCATCCAAACGTGACTTCCAGACACAAAACAACACTGGAATTTACCAAGGATCCCGAGATTGGATTGAAGGCAGACTGTATAGTTGGTGTTGGTTCGGGAGTTTCAATGGAGAACTTTCCCACGGGAATGATCGATGCAATCCAAGATGAAAACACCAAAATAACAGTTAAACTCGAAACAGAAAATGCCAAAGATGAAATTCATGGCTTTGGACACCCCGATTTAACATTAGATCATCCAACTGACATGGTTGTACGAAAAAGTGAGTTTAAATGTTCCAGAACCTTGATGATCAACGCAGACAAGGCTGCATGTGATCTGAAACTTAAACTCGTACGCGATCTTGCAGATTCAAAACAGTTGAAAGTTACCATTATTGTTGGATAAAAAGAAAATACTTTTAATTTAGATTTAAATTTAAATAGAATAGAGTGCAGGGAACGGGATTCGAACCCGCGAAGGGCTACCCCACTAGGCCCTCAACCTAGCGCCTTTGACCGCTCGACCATCCCTGCCTGATCAAATATTTCAAGATATTTGAGCATACCAACATCTTTCATTCTCACTATTTAAATGTTTTCATTGACTCTAAAAATTCCATAAACTCATAATAAAGATTCGATACAATATATTAAAAAAAAATTATCTTTATACAGTTGGGGTTTTTTATTTCCTGCATAGATCAATTGGAAAACATTCAGTAAATTATATAATACTGGATAGCAAAATGAACTAATTAGAAATAAATCTATTAGTTTAAATTAATATTTGGGGGTTTGATTAAACGGTAAATATTAAAAATAAAGCATTGGGAATCATAGTGGCATTTCTTTTCGCTGTAATACTGAGCGGTGCAGCATCTGCTACAGAATCTGTACATTTCTCTTCAGATGGAAAAAATATCACTGTGACCCACAACTATGTTAAGTCAACATTAACAACCCATGTAACCACCAAAAAAGGTTATGGAAACTATGGTTATGGCCAGTACGTGACACTAACTACTTCTGGAAAGGATAACGAGGGTAGGAACACTATACAAACTTTATATTCATTTAATGGTAAACCTAAACAGATGATTTACAAGCTTTGGGATTCTGACTCTAATGCAAAGGTAGTAGCAAATTTCTACAACACCAGAGCTGCATACACAATGACGGGAAAGGACAGCGCAACGGGTGCTACTATTAGTGGAACAGGAGTCAGTCTTTATCGAACCATAGCTGGACAGAAATATGTGGGTAACACCACCATGAACATGATCTACACCATTAATGGAAAAGTTTTGGCTAGGATAACACAAATTACTACTTACCAGTATGGAGCATTCAACGGTGGTTTTCAAACTGTAAAAACCATCTGTACAACCAAATCAGCCTATGCCATTGCGAATTTTAATAAAAAAAGTGTGATAAACAGTTATTACACGAGAAATTCGGTGGGAACACTCACTGGAATGAAAATATCTGGAACATCAAAGGGAACTGAAACAATAAACAACAAGTTGGTTAGCTTCACAGGAAAAATTACCATAAGCCCTAAGTACGATCCTAAGAACATTTATACTGAAGGATTCTCAGAGGGAGATTACAAGGAAGTTTTAACAAGTTCTTCGCCAACACTTCTTAAATTTTACCCTATTGAAGCTTGAACAGGGTTAAAACTTTTTTAAAGTTTTCTATTTTTTTCTTTTTTTTAGTTCTTCACAGAGTCCTGTAGTTTTGAACCATCAACTATATAACGCAATTTATCAATAATATCATTTAGGTTATAGTTGATATATCAACTACTTAAATATTTGTTGTGATATTATGCATGAGATCTTAGATGATAATTCCACTGTCAGACTGCTTACTAGATCAAGCAATTTATTGAAAAAGAAATTAGCTGTTGATCTGGTAGATTTTGATATTTCACCGGAACAGTGGGCTATTTTAACCAGAGTACATGGCATGGAAGGATCTAATCAAAAAAATCTTGCTGAAACATCATCTAAAGATAGGGCAGCAGTCACAAGAATCTTGAATATACTTGAAGACAAGGGATTGGTGGAAAGGAAACATTCCTCTTATGACAAAAGGGAGTTTCTCATTTATCTAACCTCTGATGGCCATAAGATGTACAAAGAAACATCGGAGATAATAAGTGAAAGTCTAGAAGAAATTAATTCTATACTGGATTCTGCAGAGCTAAAAAATATGAGACAATCTTTAATAAAGCTAATTTCTAATTTAGAAGACCTTACTGAGAAATAATTAATAAATTTTGTATATGGAAATTAGGATTTCTTAGACTATTAATTGATATATCAACTATTGATATATCAATTTGAATTTAATGAGTTACAGGAGAAAAATGAATGTCATTATTAAATAAATCAACAATCACTAATCAACCTAAATCAGTGTGGGCTGTATTTTTCGCATCCATAATCGCTTTTATGGGTCTGGGTCTCGTTGACCCAATTTTACCAGCTATTTCCAACCAGTTAGGTGCAAGTCCAAGCCAAGTGACATTACTATTTACAAGTTACAACGCTGTCATGGCAATAGCTATGCTTGTCACAGGAGTTATCTCTACTAGATTAGGTATTAAAAAAACATTACTCCTGGGAGTAGTGATAATAGCTGCATTTTCAACACTTGGAGGTCTGTCCAACAATATCTGGACCATTGTAGGATTACGTGGATTTTGGGGAATAGGCAACGCCCTGTTTGTTGCAACAGCATTGACAGCCATAGTGAGCCTTTCAAAAAACGGAACATCCAAATCTGTAATTTTATATGAAGCAGCTATAGGACTTGGAATTTCAGTAGGACCGCTCCTTGGAGGAATATTGGGGGAAACATCTTGGAGATATCCATTTATAGGTGTAGGTGTTTTAATGGCAGTAGCATTCGTATTCCTCATAACCTACATGCCAGAATCTAAAGAAGAGCAAAAACAAATCCCCACAACATCACTGCGTGATCCTTTCAGGGCAATGAAACATAGGCCCATAGCTGTGTTTGGAATAGCTGCATGCCTCTATAATTTTGGTTTCTTTACTCTCTTGGCCTATGCACCATTTATAATGGGATTAGATGCCTATGGCATAGGCTTTGTATTTGTGGCATGGGGAATTCTCCTTGCTGTAACATCCATTTTCATGGCACCCAAACTCCAAGAGAAATTTGGAACAGTTAAATCCATGTGCATAATGTTAACTGCATTTGCAGTTGTTCTTTTGATTATGGGAGTTTGGACATCCACCCAATGGGTTGTGATTGCATGTATCATATTCTCAGGAGCACTGCTGGGAAATAACAATACGTTAATCACGACTGCAGTGATGAAAGCAGCACCAATTGAGAGATCAACAGCATCAGCTGCATACAGTTTTTTACGTTTTATAGGATCGGCTATTGCTCCATTTACAGCCGGAATACTTGCAGAAATATATTCTCCACACATTCCATTCCTTGTGGGAGGATGCTTTGTGTTGGGTTCAGTCATATTCATTCTACTAAACCGCCATCATATCATTCATGTTGATAAATCGGAGGATATAGCTATGGAAAAACCTGAAAAAAGGACTTTAATTGTAAAAGATTTTATGGTATCAAATTTAATATCTGTTAAATTAGATTCAACAATTTTAGAACTATTAAAACTCTTCACAAAATACAGGATTGGTGGTGCGCCTGTATTGGACAGTCAGAAAAACTTGATTGGAATGGTGAGTGATGGAGATATTATTAGATATCTTGCACCCAAGGAAGGATCAGTTCACGACTTCATTTATGAGGTTTTAGTTGAAGATGAAGAAAATGAACAAGATGTTCTAAATGAAAGAATCAACGCAACTGTTGAGGATGTCATGGAAAAAAAACAGATATACACAGTAAAAGAAGAAGACACCTTTGAAAGAGCTATTCGCATACTGTCCCACCACCACTTCAAAAAACTTCCAGTATTAGATTCAAACAACAAAGTCATAGGCATTATCAGCAGGGGAGACATAGACAACAACCTAATGAAAATACTGTCAAATAAATAAATCATAGACAAGAAATAAACAACTATTGATAAAAAAAAATAATAGCTTAAAATTTGGATAATACAACCTATTCTTTCCAAGTAAAAATGTCTGCCTAGGGTAGATATGGGTTAAAAAATTCATAGGGGTAGAAATGTAAATGGTTGAAATGGAAGCCATAACAACAACAAAAGATGGTGTGCTGCTAAACATCGAAGTTGGTACAAAATCTGACAACTTCAGGATCACGGGTTACAACGACTGGAGAAAATCATTTGAAATTAAAATAAAAGCAGTTCCTCAGAAGGGTAAAGCTAACAAGGAAATTATTCTGGAGTTCGCAAAGCTCACCAACAAGAGGGTTGAAATTATTTCTGGACACAAAAGCCACCGTAAAACTCTCAAGATCTACGATATTAATGAGGAAGATCTTCTAAAATTAATAGAACAAGAAATAAGATGAATAAAAATAAAATGGAAGAATTTTCAGGATATTTAAGCCCTGAAAATTGAAATATTCTCTTTGTACCAGTCAATGGTTGCTTTGATTGCGTCCTCAAACTTGACTTCAGGTTTCCATCCAAGCTTTTTGATCTTGGTAGAATCCAGAGAATATCTTCTGTCGTGACCAAGACGGTCCTCAACAAAGGTGATGAGATCCTCTGATTTTCCTAAGTTTTCGAGGATTAACTTGGTGATTTCGAGGTTGTTCTTTTCGTTACCTCCACCAACGTTGTAAACTTCTCCTAATTTTCCCTTCATAAGGGCTGTGTAAACTCCTCTACAGTTATCAGGAGCATATATCCAATCCCTCACATTTTTTCCATCACCATAAACAGGAAGCTGTTTATCCTGCATTGCATTCAAGATGAAAAGGGGTATTAACTTCTCTGGGAACTGGTAAGGTCCAAAATTGTTACTGCTCCTGGTGATGAGTACTGGGGCTCCGTAGGTCTTGTAATATGCACTCACAAGCACATCAGCACCGGCTTTACTTGCTGAATATGGGCTTGATGGGTCAATATTACTGAGCTCAGTAAAGGAACCATTCTCAATACTTCCATAAACTTCATCTGTAGATATTTGGAGGTACCTTTCAACATCGTACTTTCTAACATTTTCAAGAAGGTTGTAGGTTCCAATAACATCGGTCTTAACAAAAACCCCTGGATCTTCGATGGACCTGTCAACATGAGTTTCTGCAGCGAAGTTCACAACGTAGTCACAGTCCTTCATGACATTTTTAACTGCTTCTGCATCTCCAATATCTCCCTTAACAAATTCTATCTTGTCTTTCACATCATCAAGATATTTGGGATTAGCTGCGTAGGTTAATTTATCGAAAACAACCAGATCATGATCGTATTTTTCAACCATCTGATGCACGAAGTTACAGCCTATAAAACCTGCACCACCAGTAATAAGCATTTTCATATTTTTTTCACCATTTAACTTTTTATAATAACATTATGATTCGAAACTATATTAAACTTGATTTTTAACAAAAAAGTTGAAATTTTACTAAACGGGTTGGAATCAGGATGAAAAATTTAGTTTTCAAATTATTCCTAAATCAAGGTTAAATTCTGATATTTATCAAACCCTATTTTAGATTTCTCAAAAATTTTATATACTCCATTCCTATTAAACCATTACTATTGAGTAACTAAATTTAAAATGCTGTAAAATGCATATTACAATTGAAAATTGAAATTTATTAAGTTTTTTAAGTGTAATTGATCATAATAATTGGGGTGATTTAAAAAATGAAAGCGGTTATACCTGCTGCGGGTTTGGGTACAAGATTTTTACCTGCCACTAAAGCACAGCCAAAGGAAATGTTACCTGTATTCAATAAACCAACCATTCAATACGTGGTTGAAGAGGCAGTAGCATCTGGAATTGACGACATTCTCATAATAACAGGTAAAGGTAAAAGATCAATAGAAGATCATTTTGATAAATCATTCGAGTTGGAATATTTCCTTAAAAGTTCTGGTAAAACTGAAAGACTCCACGAAATCGAGTCCATATCTGAAATGGCTGATATTTATTATGTGAGACAGAAGAAACAAGAAGGACTTGGTGATGCAATAAGATGCGCCAAGAAACATGTTGATGGTGATGCATTTGCAGTTCTTCTAGGTGACACAATAGCAAGGTCAAAGGTACCATGCACAAAACAGCTGTTAGACATATACAACAAGTACGAAGCATCAACCATTGCCATTGAAAAGGTTCCTGACGAAAAGGTTGAAAGGTACGGAATAATTGGTGGCAAACAGATCTCAGAAGATCTCTACGAGATCCAGGAACTGGTTGAAAAACCCAAACTCGAGAATGCACCATCCAACCTTGCAATCACAGGAAGATACGTCTTTGCACCTGAGATATTTGATCATCTAGCACATATCAATCCTGGTTTTGGTGGGGAAATACAACTAACCGATGCAATGAAATCATTAACCAAAATTTACGGCCACATATACGATGGAAAGATCTACGATATTGGAAACACAGTAGAATGGCTTAAAAGTTCTGTAGAAATTGCACTCGAAGATCCAGAAGTAGGAGAAGACCTGAGATCCTACCTAACAGGAATAATCAAATAATTAAAAAAGCCTTAATTCAAAATATATGGGTTTTAAACCCATAAAACGGTTTTTAGTGGATTGAGACCATATTTTTTTTTAGGGTGACGAAATAAGATTCGTTTACTCCACATCATTATTTTTTATATGCCAGTTCCATGCTGTTTCTATAATCACACTAATATCGTTGTACTTGGGTTTCCAGTTAAGCACACTTCTGATCTTATCAGAACTTCCAACAAGCACTGGAGGATCTCCTGGTCTTCTGTCAGATTCCACAGCCACAATTGTTTTTCCTGTAATTTGCCGAGCCCTTTCTATAACTTCTTGGACAGAAAATCCACTTCCATTACCTAAATTGAAATAATCACTTTTACCTCCATCTTCAAGGTATTTTAAAGCTTTTAAATGTGCATCAGCAAGATCTGTTACATGAATATAATCCCTTATACAGGTACCATCTTCAGTTTCATAATCAGTCCCAAAGATTTGGATATTTTCCCTCTTACCAATTGCAGCATCCAGTATGAGTGGTATTAAATGAGTTTCTGGGTTGTGATTTTCTCCTACTTCAGCTTCTGGATCGGCACCAGCAGCATTGAAGTAACGGAGTGAAACGTAGTTTAAATCATAAGCACGGCTGTAATCATCAAGAACTGTTTCAACCATTAATTTTCCCCTTCCATAGGGGTTTATGGGGTTTTGAGGATGGTTTTCTGTGATTGGAATTTCAACTGGGTTTCCATAGGTTGCACAGGTAGATGAAAATACCAACCTTTTCACATCAAATTCTAGCATGACTTGAAGCAGGTTTAAAGTGTTTAATACGTTGTTCCTGTAATATTTCTGTGGATCCACAACAGACTCGCCAACATAGGCAAACGCAGCAAAATGCATAACAGAGTCTATTGTGTACTTTTTGAACACTTTCCTTATGGATTCAATATTTCCAAGATCTCCCCTTTCAAAGTGACCCCACTTAACAAAATCTTCATGTCCATAACTTAGATTGTCAAAAACAACTGTTTCATAGCCGTTTTCTGAAAGCATTTTATTTATGTGGGATCCTATGTACCCTGCCCCACCTACTATGAGTATCATGATCTAATCTTATTTGGTTCAACATAAAAAAAAGTTTCCAAATCTTTACTCACTGACTAATTTTAAATCGTTGATATCAACTTTTCAACAAAAAAAATCAGTATATTTGTCCAATCTCCTGTATTAATGTCAAATACTGGAAATAATGACTTATCAACTTTTCAGTACCTATTTTAGTAATAAATATTCTTCCAAACAATCTGAATGCTACCAAACATGATGGATTTTAAGAATATATCGTTTAATTTATATATTTAAACTTTTAAAGTATAAGTGTAGTTGGTGGTTCCACACATACCTTTTGTGGAATCGACTAATAAAAAGAGGTGAATATCGGTATGAAAATGCGTATAATGTCTATTGCAATGTTTTTTGTAGTTTTAATGATGTCTTTCAGTGCAGTTTCTGCAGCAGAATATAATAGTTTTACCAATGTGAATATGATAAATAGTGGTGCGTTAAATGTTAATACTGAAGCCCATGATAACGCCACTATGGCACTTCATGGAGATTTAAGTTTTAAAGGGATCCAATACGTGGATTATGCTGCTGTAAAAGCTAAATGGACAGATTTTGTTCCTGCTTCGGAAACTTACTTCATTATACTTACTATAAATTATGTAGATACTTTTGGTGACATAGCAGACTACTACGAGTACCTCTACGTTACAAATGGCACTTCTTCAACATCCGATGTAATGGCAATTCATTACATGGACTTGAGCAAACCTGCAAACGTAACAATTGAAGCAGAAAAAGTTTCTTATGAACCTTGTGGGCCAATATGTTAGATTAGCCCTAGTTAGGAGAATTTTAAGGTTTTAATTCTTGTTTGAATTCCTCATTTTTTTTTAAATCCATTGAAATTTAATTTATCATCCTGTTGTTTGACTGGAATTTACAATATTTCATCTTTAAATTTCTATTTTCTCCATATTCTCCTTTATTTTAATCATTAAAAACAGTTTTATGGTTAGAGAGTTTCAGTCTTTAAATAAATGGTTGGTATGGTTGATTATATGGTTTAATTTCCTTTAAACTCAAATTTTAACAATTTTTATAAGATTCCATGAACATATATAATGTTAAAGGTGGGATCAAAAATGGGTAAAGTAGATTTAAACCGAGAAAATATCAATAAGTGCCTGTGTGCAACATGTCCGGTACAGGTCGATAGTAAATGTTCAAAGGACAAACTTGAACTGTTAAATCAGAAACTTGAGAAGGAAGGTGACGTTAGGGACATATTTAAGGATGAAGAACTTCCACTTGTTTACTGTGCCTTTGGAGTGGCAGAATGTGGTGATCTCTCAAGCACGGAACTTTGCAAATGTACTCAGTGTCCAGTGTGGTTAGAAAACAATCTGGCAAACAACGAACCCATTGAGTACTTCTGTGTGGAGGGTGTGCCGAAGTGAAACCTTAAAAAGTTTCATAAAAAAAATATTTTTTTAACTAGAAAATTAGTTCTGATCTAACATACATCAGATGGAAGTTGACTTGTTGCTGCTTAAATACTAATCCTAATGGGATATGATAAGCATACCTTAGATCAATCTAATCCATGTTCCATTTGATAAACATAAATCTCTATGGAACCATACACATTTGCTTGTCATATAGTCCATGGTTCATGCATCATGAACAAAATCAAATCAAAAAGAGAGAAATTAAGAGTTTAATGTGTAATAATCTCCATCTGGAAGTTGTATCTTGCTTATAAGTCCCTTATTTTCTAGTGAAGCTAGAATGTTGTAAGTCTTAAGACTGCTGAGTTTAAGTTCTCCGTAGAGCATTTGTCCTTCAAGGAGTGTCTTGGAAATTTTTCCATCGTCTCCAACAAAATTCTTTAAAATTTGAAAAGCCTTTTCTTCTGTCTGATTCAACTCTTCATTGGCCACTTCTTCCTTAGAATCCCATACATTAACATTTCCAGTTTCAAGAAGTTTGGCAGTGCTGTTACTGTATTTTATGATGGCTTTACTGTCTAAATTGTTTAAAATATCTTTCAAATCAACTTCAGACATGTCTAAATCTAATTTAAGTATTCTGTAGGGAACTCCTTCCTTGTACTCATTTTGAAAGTACTTAACCTGATTAAGGACCCTGTTTTCTTTTTTAGTTATGTGGAGCATGTAAAATGTGTATGTACACCTAATAAATTAAACATTTCCCATGCTCGATTTATTTACCATGCCATCCTTTAATCAAAAAAATTACAAATATCAATTAAAAGGGCATAGGATGGAATAACTGTTACTGTTTTGTATTTTAGGGGCACGAATATTCAATAAAATTGTTCCATATATTTCATGATTGGGAATTAAAAAAATTGGAATTAAATATTGGAATGTATAATATTAAACTAATCAAGACCATGTTAAGGAAGGTTTAGAAATGTTAGATTCACTCTATCAAAGGGCACTACAAAAGAGGGATGAAATAAACCAGAAGATCAGTGATGATTTTATGGATGCGGATGTGGATCCATCCCAATATTGGATATCACACAAAATAGAAGAGGACGATGGAAACTGTTCCATAGCTGCAGGTGATGGGAGCATCAACAAAAAAAATTTCATGGGATTCATATTCTACGCCATCGATGCTGAATGTTTGGTTTTCAATGATAAACTCATGAAAATAGGAAGCTCAGAAATTGACATCATACCACACCACGACTTTGTTGAAGACAGGTTAAGAAATTACATGGGAATATTCGAGGTTAAAAATGCACTTCGAGCTCTGAACGAACACGAAATAAAATATCTACTCTTCGATGGTTCAATAATGGGAAACCTCATAAGACCAATTCCAATGGAAAAAAGACTTAAAGCAGAAATTAAGGATAAAATAAAGAAAAAATATGTGCCTAGATTAGTTAAATCATTGGATTTGGATCTTAAAAATTCTGAGGTCGGAATAACATCCTCCCAATTTTCAGAGGAAATGGAAGAGTTTGAAGATCCTGTAAATGCCATGATATACTTAGAAAGTATTGAAAACCTGCTGGTGATAAAGAAACTACTGGAAAATAAAAGATCTGTAATGGGAATATCAAAAACATCCACCAACAGGGAATATTTCGACTATAAAATTCCTGACATGGCAATATTTGACAGGTACAGCAGAGAGGAAGGATTCAGCAAACCCAGAAACCTCAGAATATTTGATGATGATTTCAAACGTGAAGAGTTTCCAGTTGCCAACGATTTTTTCAAGGGACTAACCTTCACAATATTCTATGTGCGGCTGGAAAACCACAAGAACATACTGAAGTTTGAACTGCCCTACAAGGTTGATGAAACTGAACTGGATCAAATTAAAAAGTTATTGGGAACAATTAAAAATCACAGTGCGGAAGGATATCCTTTATTACTAAAAAAAGCACATAACGATGTTGTTATAAAAAGGAAAGACCTTGAAAATCTTTCAAAGATTATAGGATTCATGGAAAAAAGCGGGAGAGAGATGTTATGACTGGAGAAGTAATTGGAAGGTGTGTGGGTGAAACATCACTGGTTGATGTCAGTTTTATATCCAAGGAAATGCCCATGATGGGTGAGTACGTGACCATGGAATACGATGGTAAAAAGGTACTTGGAATGATCGAAGGACTGGTAAGGGGAAGTGTATCCATAAACAACGAAATCTATGATCCTAAAACCATAGAAAAGATCAGAAGGATGGAGGGTGATGATCACTACATCAGGGGAAATGTGAGAATACTTGGAGACGTGGAAAACAACCTCAGAATACCCAGAACACCGGCACCTCCAGGCACAGAAATCAGATCTGCAGACTCTGAAATATTGAAGAAAATATTTCAGGTAGATGTTGCAGGACTCAAACTCGGAAACCTGATCACCCAGGAAAATGTTCCAGTGGAGGTTGACATAAACAAAATGGTATCACGCCACCTAGCAGTCCTAGCAATGACCGGAGCCGGAAAATCAAACACTGTATCGGTAATAGTAAACGGACTCCTGAATGTCAATGGAAGTGTTCTGATATTTGACATGCACTCTGAATACGTTAACACAGACTTCGGAGATGACAAGGTCAACATACTGAAACCAAAAATAAATCCCATCTACATGTCCTTTTCAGAGGTTAAAAAACTCTCAAACATACCTCCAAATGCATATGTGCAGGAAAGATACTTCAGAAAAGCCTACAACTCAGCCAAGAATGACCTGAAAAAGGGAGGTGTTGGAAATGATTTCATAGGCCTCCTACTCTCAAAACTTGAATCCTGGTTGATGGAAGAATCAGATGAGTCCGATGGAAAATCTGCAAATTCTGCAGACAGAAAATCCATAACAGACGTACTAAACAAGGTAGAGGATATGAAGCTCAAATACGGCAATATCTTGAGTCTGGAAGCACCAAACATCATAGACAGCATCAAAGTTGCCAAGGCAAACATCCTTGATCTTGGATCAGTTGACGAATTTGCATCGGATGTGGTTGTAAGCCACGTGCTGAGAACTGTACTAAAAAGCAGGAAAGATTACTTGAGGCAAGGTGAGGGTCTTAAGTTCCCAGTTTTCCTGATACTTGAAGAGGCACATATACTGGCACCGCAAAACAGGAAAACAGAATCCAAACTATGGATAAGTAGAATTGCCAGGGAGGGACGTAAATTTTCAGTTGGATTGTGTATGGTGAGCCAAAGCCCAAAATCCCTAGATTCAGATGCACTGTCACAGGCAAACAACATGATCATACTCAGACTCGTGGAACCCACAGACCAGAATCATGTTCAAAGGGCAAGTGAAAGTTTGAGTGATGATTTAATAGCCCAACTACCCTCACTCAACATTGGAGAAGCAATAATACTCGGATTAATGACCAAGATACCAACACTCGTGAAGATAGATGAATTTAAGGGCAAAGTATCGGGAGGAGATCTTAACGTGGTTGAAGAATGGTCAAAAACAGCCGAAAAAGAGAGATCCATCCTTGAAGAACAGAAGAGGGAATATGAGGATCTTGGAGGAGATTACTGATGCAGTTTGTTCATATGGCAGACACCCACTTAGGCTACAGACAATACGGACTTTCAGAACGTGAAACAGATTTTCTCGAAGTGTTTGATAGGGCTGTTGAAGAAGTTGTGAGTGAAAGACCTGACTTTGCAATTCATTCAGGAGACCTGTTTGAATATTCAAGACCACCTACAAGAGCCCTTTTAACAGCTCAACAGGGGATTTTCAAGCTTAAATCTGCCAATATACCATTCTACGCAATAGCAGGAAACCATGATATAGTCATGAAGAAAAATGCCTTACCTCCACAAATACTTTTCAAAGACTTTGGTTTAAAGGTTATAAGCCCAAAAAATCCATATTTCATAGAAAATGGAGTATTCATAGGGGGAGCACCATACGCATCCAAGCTCACATCAAAACATCTGATTGAAAGACTAAATGAAGTGGAAAAAGCATCAGAAAAATATGAGAAAACGATACTGGTACTTCATCAGGGAATTGACAGGTACCTACCCTACGAATACGAAGTTAAAATTGGAGACCTTCCAAAAACATTCAAATACTGTGCCTTTGGCCATATACACGAAAGGATAGTGGATGATTTTGGAGATGGAAAACTGGTCTACCCAGGTTCCACAGAAATATGGAGATCAAACGAGGTAGATGGTTACAAGAAAAATGGTAAAGGATTTTACCTAGTTGACATGGGTGGAGATGTACCTGAAATCGAGAAGATCAATCTAGAAATGTCAAGGGACTTCATTAAAGAAGCTGTCCAGTACTCCAAATTAGAGGAGGAAATAAAACATCTAAACGATCTCATAACCCAGATGAATAAAAAACCTGTTTTGAACCTGACTGTTACCGGTGGAAACTTCAGCAGATCAGAAATATATGAAACAATCAACAACGCACTGGCAGATAACTGTCTATCAGTCAGATCAAGGTACAAACCAGATCTTGTTGAGGAAATCATGGACCTTGAAAAATATGAGAAGGATGCCCTGAATATAAACAGGATGATCAAAGAACGTTTAAAGGATTTTAACGATGAAAAAGTATCTGAACTTGCAACAGGACTTCTGAAGGAAATGTCAGAGGGAGACATGGATAAAGCCAGTGAAATGACCAGAAATTTCTACGAGGAACTACATGATAATTGAAAACCTAGAGATGAAAAATTTCAAATCACACAAGGATACTAAAATAGATTTTGACACGGGTATCACAATAATAATGGGTGGAAATGGAGCAGGTAAATCAAGCATACTCGAAGCAGTCAGTTTTGCACTTTTTAAACAACATTCAAGTAAAAAAATTGAACAGCTCATCACCCTAGGTAATGTTAAAAACAAACTCTACATAAAACTTGACTTCAAATCCAACGGAAGAACATACAGAGTCACAAGGGAACGTGGAAAAACAGGTTCCAAGGCAAGCATACTCATCAAAGACCAGAGTGGATTTCAACAACTGGCTTCAGGGGACAGTCAGGTAACCCAGGAAATTCAGAGCATACTAGAAATGGATGGAGATCTCTTTTTAAATGCAGTTTATGTAAGGCAGGGAGAAATAGCAGATCTGGTTGATAAAACACCCTCAGAAAAAAAACAGCTCATTGGAAAACTATTAGGCATAGACTCCCTTGAAAAAGCATGGAAAAATATGAAAGCCGTAATAGAGGAGTATGCAAACGAGAAAATCAGGTTAGAGGGTAAGTTAGAGAACACAGATTCAATAAATGAGGATATAAAATCCAAAACAGACGAAATAGACAAGTACGCCACCGAAATTGAAACCATAACCAAAAAAATCAATGCAATCGAATCTGAACTCGTTTCAATGAACCAGGACAATGAACAACTTCAAAACGACCAGATAAAATATCAAAATGCCAGCACCAACCAAAATGCCAAGGAAGGCTTGTTAAATGAGTTAAGGAGAAACGAAACTGATATTCAGACACATCTAAATGAAATAGCCAATAAAGAAGTTGAAATGGCCGAAATAAAACCTCAACTCCCGAAACTTGATAAACTCGTCTGTCTGAAGGAAGCCCTCAAAGACTTACGCATCATTAAAGATAACTGTGACGATCTAAAAGGAAAGTTAGAGAAAATATCCGAACTTGAAGAAAAACTAGGGAACAACAAACAATTTAATGAGGAGTACAACCTAGTTTCTGAGCAAATAAACCAGATGCAAACGAGCAGATCCAAATTTGAAGGATCAAAAAAACTGCTTGAAGGAAATAATAATCGAAGGGAAGAAACACTTAAAAATATGGGAGTATCCCATAACAAGATTGTAACCCTCATGGGAAAGGCCAATCGGGTATTGGGAACTAAATTCACCCTTATAGAAGAACTGGAATCCCACCTCCAAACAGTTAAACCTAAAACCAAGCAGGAGATCGATGATCTAACTGGAAAGATAAATCAGTTAAATAAGGATATATTCAACCTTAAAACCCAGAGTAACGATCTTAAAAAACCTATCAATGAATTGGAAGCTGTGAAGGAAAAGTGCCCAATCTGTGAATCAGAGATAGATGAAACCAAAAGGAACGAACTGATAAACAGGTACCAATCCCAGATAGACACGAACACAAATAAAATATCCAAATTTTCCAGTGCACTCACCATGTTCACAACTACAAAAACAGATTTAGAAACTAAATATGGTGCAATTCAAGATATCAACATAGATGTGATGAAGGAACAACTTGGAAGCCTTAAAAATGGGCAGAGTGAACTGAAAACTTTGAAGGATTCAAATAAAGAACTTGAAGCCAAAGTAGAATCTTTGAACAGTTTAGATATTGAGCTTCAAGCAAAAAAAGAGATTCAAAAGAATTTAAAACCCAAATATGAAGATTATTTGAGTGCACAGGGCTCATTGAAATCCTATGAAGATCCTGAAGAGATCAGATCCAAACTCCATGATTTAGAAGAGAACAAATCCCAGATGACAAACAAGGTACAAAATTTAATAGAGATGATCGGGGGGTCTGTCGAAAATCTTAATGAAGAAATTGAATATTTCCAAGGACTCAAATCCAAATATGATACTCTTTCTGGAGCTGTTGCTTCAAAAGAATCTTTATTAAATCGAATTACTAATGTTCAAAATCGTATCGTCACCACTGAAACAGAATTAAATCAGTTAGTACAGGAAATAGAAGCCCTTGCCTACGATAAAGAGAGGCACAGCCAATTAAAAGACACCATTAAATCAACACAGGAGAAACATTTGGATCTGACAGGCAGTAAGCGACAGTTAATAGGGCAAAAAGAAGGGGCAGAGAACACTTTAAACGGACTACAAAAACAACTGGAATCCTATGAAAAATATGAGAAGGAAATGAGAAGTCTTAATGATTTTATCAAGTTACTGGAGTACATTCGCGATTTATACGGAAAAGACGGTGTTCAAAAGGATTTAAGAGATTTTTCAAGGCCTTTAATAGAACAAAACACCAGGGATTTCTTTGAAAAATTCAACTTCGAGTACTCTGATATAAGGCTCGACAACGAATACGATGTAACAGTCTATGGACCTGCAGGTGAAAGCAACCTTGACATGATAAGTGGAGGAGAAAAAATAGCAGTTGCACTGGCACTCAGACTCGGAATCACCAAAACCCTATCTGGTGGAAGTCTTGAATTGGTAATGTTGGATGAACCAACCATACACCTTGATGCCTACAGACGCCAGGAACTCATAGACCTACTTAAAAGAATGTCAATCATTCCACAGATGATCATTGTCACCCACGACAGTGATTTGGAAGATGCTGCAGACAACATAATCAAGGTTGAAAAGGATGAGGGAATATCTCAGGTCAACACCTAAAACCCTCACATTTTCCCACTTACTTTACTTGTTTTCTGGATTTTCCAACTTTTTTTTGTATGAATTATTCCATCAAAAAAAATTGTTATCAATAAATTTTTTTTTTAGAACTAACCTTTAACAATCGTTCCAAATTGATCTGAAGATATTATCAGAAATTTTTAATGACCATAAAAAACAGGGTAGATCTAAAATTGGTTAATTGGGAAACAATGTAGAAATTTAATATGCGAAAAATAAAAAAACAGATTAAAAAAATAGAGATTTAGTTAAAACTCAAAAATTAGAAAAGATTAGAAAAATGTTTGATCAGTATGATCAAACAATGTTATGCTTCTGGAGGAGTCTGAGTTCTTCTGTAGAGAGTTTTTTACCCTCTTTGAACTTCTCGAAGATGTCTTTAGCAACTTCTTTCTCAGCCATGTTTTTCTTCTTACTCTTTTCACTTTCGATGTTCCGTTCTTTGGCTTTGACCTTGTCAAGACCCTTATTTTTCTTCCTAATTTCGTTTAGAACGGCTTTAACTTCTTCGTGTTTTGCAGAAGCTTTTTCACGAGTTTCTATAAACGTGTTATGAGCAGTATCTGCTTTTGCTCTTACTTCGTCTATGTTTTTGAAGTACTCGAGCATCTTTTCGTGAGTTTCCTGTGCCTTGTCTGAAAATTCAACAACCTTAGCATGATGTGCTTCTGATACTTCTTTAAGCGCAGTTGCTTCGGTCTGAACCTTTTCATCTTCCTTCATTTCAGACAGGGTTTTGCTTAGATCCTGAACCTTTTTAACCAGTTCATTTTCCTTTCTCATGTCAAGAACCTTGGTTTCGATGGTTTTTTCGATCTTGTCGATCTCATTTTGAATCTTGAGAATGTCCCTTCTTCCAGAGGCATATTCCATCTTTTTAAGTTCTTGATTAGTTTCGTCCCTTAATTTTTTGTACTTGCGAACTTCCTTGTTGATCTGGTCACGTTCATCACGGTACTTGAGAGCTTTGTCGAGATTTTCCTTAATACTAGCGTTTAATTCGTCCCTAGTCTTTTTAAATTCACGAGCGTTCTCATTCAGATCGTCACGTTCTTTAGTCAGTACTTTAAGCTGTTTTTCGAGTTCTTTTTTGTTTGAAAGAAGTTCCCCGAAACTTTTTCCAGCATCAGGATTAGGTTCAGCTTTTACATCTGGAGATGGTTTTTCTGACTTTTCCTTATCATCCTTATCATCCTCTTTATCATCTTTATTATCTTTAGAGGATTCTTCATCTTTTGCTGGTTCCTTTTCAGAACTTTCTTCTGGTTCAGCTTCTTTTTCTTCAACTGTTTCTGTGGTTTCTTCTGGTTCAGTTGTTTCTTCTTCAACTGTTTCTGTGGTTTCTTCTGGTTCAGTTGTTTCTTCTTCAACTGTTTCTGTGGTTTCTTCTGGTTCAGATGCTGCTTCTTCTTCGGAAGGTTTTTCTTCTTCTGATGGCTCTTCATCTGCTGATTTGGCAGTTAGTTCAGAATTTTCATCTGGGAAAATTTCTAAAAGTTCTTTCAAATCTCTTTTTTCAACAATTACATCAGCTTTTTCTTTCAAAACTGGTTTTGCATTAAATGCTATTCCTAAACCTGCTTCTTCAAGCATTGACACATCGTTTGCTCCGTCTCCTACAGCTGCAGTTTCTTCTGCTATTATATTTTCCATTTCCATAATCTCCTTCAGGACTTCGGCCTTCGAACCTTTAACGAGGGGACCGCTTACTTGTCCTGTTAATTTTCCCTCTTCTTCATGGAGAATATTAGAAAATGCATAATCCAAACCTAAAGTATCCTTCATCCTTTCTGCGACGATTTCAAAACTACCGGTTATGGTTGCAATTTTATATCCTCTCTTTTTAAGTTCTGCAATAGTTTCTTCAGCTCCCTCCATAAAGGGCATCTTAAAAACGACTTCCCTGATATCTTCCACCGAGGCACCTTTTAACAGTGCCACCCTCTTGTTGAGGGAAGTTTCAAAATCTAGATCGCCTTCCATTGCTTTTTTAGTTATCTCAGATATTTTTGATTCAACGCCCATCAATTTTCCAATTTCATCAATTGCTTCTCCATCAATAAGAACGTTATCAAGATCAAATGCTATGAGTTTAATCAAAAGATCACCGATTTACATCAAATAAATAAATAAATAAAATTATATCAAATCCAATTCAGCTAGTCGTTCTTTAGTTTTTTCAACTCCAAGCTGAGCATCTTCGAAGCTTTTTGCACCGGTACAAACTACTTTCCCAGAGCCGAATAATAGTAAAACAACTTTTGGGTCATCTAGTCTGTAAACCAATCCTGGGAACTGTTCAGGTTCATATTCTGTGTTCTCGAGGTCTAATGCTACTGATTCTAGGTTTAATGTTTTGCCCAGGTTTGCAGATGCAACGATATTTTGGATTTTAATTTCAAATTCATGGGGGATTTCTGTATCTAAGGCTCTCATTTTGTCAACGGCTATGTGAATTGCTTTTTTTGAATCTTCTATAGATTTAGCGCCGGTACAAACAAGTTTACCCGATCCAAATATTAGTGCTGCTGTTTTTGGTTCTTTTAATTTGTAAACCAATCCTGGAAATTGTTCTGAGTTGTACTCAACACCTTCCAGGGCAGGAGCGACTTGGGGAAGGTCTAAAGACTTTCCAAGGGCGGCTGATGCCACTATGTTTTCAACTTTAATTTCTACAGTTGTCATTACATTCCTCCAGATGTATTTAATATAATCAGAATTGAGTTAATATGTTTATAGTATATTATTCTATAAAACTTAAATTAATCCTTCAAGATATATAAAAGTATTTTTTGTTGTACTATTTATATAGTTTTTATACTGATTTAAATAGTTTCAACTTAGAACCCGATAACTAATCATTAGTTTCACTATATAAATAAATTTTTTTAATTTAGATCAAAACAATCAGTAAGAAGATAAAATATCATGAACTGGAAATTTTTCCAGAGATTCTGGGTTATACATTTTCACTCCTTATAGTTTGTACGACAGTCAAAATGTATTAAGTTACCGATCCATTTTACTCTGCACGAAATTTAAATGAAAAAATTAATTAATCATTGATTTACTTATATTATTTATCAATTCAGATAAGCTGTTGTGTATCATGAGCCCAAAAAAGTACCGTCAACAATTACTTGATTTAGAGATAGATGGTTTTGAAATAGACACATCTACCATTAATAATACAATGGATACTTTAAACAAGTTAAACGAGCTTGAAAAGATATTGAGTAAAATACGTTACAATGTTCGCGCAGACATAAGAAACATCCGATTGGATTACATGGGCAAACTTCAAGAGGTTGATAAGTCTGTAAATGAGAAACAGGGATTGTTAAGAAGAAAAAAATCTGTTTCACAAGTAATTAAAGAGAAAAAGGTACTGACCAAGGAAAGAAATCTTACCATAGCAACCTATGCCGTTGTTGAAAACACCATAGATGACTACCTTGATCAGATCGAACAATCTAAGTTCTACATAAAAAGCTCGATCCAGCATAGGGTTGGATAAATTAGAGGTGCTAAATTTGATAGAAGTTGAAGTTAAAGCGAAGGTTAAGAATTTTTCAGACATCAAAGAAAAATTAATTGAAATGGGTGCACAAAAAATTAAGGACGAATATCAGAGTGACACTTACTTCAACGCCCATGACAGAGATTTTGGAGTTACCGACGAAGCCCTAAGAATCAGAGAAATTCCTGAAAATTCTGGTAAAAGATTTATTTTAACTTACAAAGGGGCTAAGATGGATGATCTCAGCAAAACACGCCAGGAAGTTGAGGTGGATATTACAGATTCCGAGAACATGGCACTTATACTCATAAATCTGGGCTTCAAGAAGGCTGCAGTGGTGACAAAGGACAGGTCCATATACCATTTGGATGAATTCATAATCACACTGGACACTGTCCATGGTGCTGGAATCTACGTTGAAATTGAGACTGATGTGGAGGATGGAAAGGACACAACAGATTCATTGAATCAAATTTTTGAAATCTACAAAACCATGGGTATTGAAGACGGGTTTGAGAGACGATCGTACCTTGAACTGTTAGGTGCTCCCAAATAAATACCCAGATCCAAAGAGATGTTTAATGGAAAAATAAAACTATATAAATATACTGATCCTATAATAATATTAGTGGTTAACATATTTAAAAATAAATATTTAAAACTGATCAAAATCAAAAATTAATTTATCTCAGTATAAGATTTCTAATGAATGCTTAAAATAAATCATTAGGGATTTTTGTTTTTTTAAATAAAAAAAATAAGGTGGTAATTTCATTGCAATACCTAGTAAGCCCCTTTAATAAAGAAGCTAATCTAAAGTTTCCAGAAAAAATTACAGTGTACGACACAACTTTAAGAGATGGAGAACAAACTCCAGGCGTATGTTTAAGAACTCCTGAAAAACTTAAAATAGCTAAAAAATTAGACGAAGTTGGAATACATCAAATTGAAGCAGGTTTTCCTGTTGTATCTAAAGAAGAAAAGAAATCTGTAACTGCAATCGTAAATGAAGATTTAAATGCCCAGATTTTGTGTCTGTCACGTACCAAGAAATCAGACATAGACACAGCCATAGACTGTGATGTTGATGGTATAATAACCTTCATGTCAACATCTGATCTGCATTTGAAGCACAAAATAAAGATGAGCAGGGAAGAAATACTAAACGTCTGCATGAACTCCATAGAACATGCAAAGGACCATGGTCTTTTTGTTGCATTTTCAGCTGAAGACGCAACCAGAACAGATCTTGATTTCCTCAAAAAGATGTACAAGAAGGCAGATGACTACGGTGTTGACAGGGTTCACATAGCAGACACGGTGGGAGCAATCAGCCCCTACGGAATGGATTACCTTGTTAAACAATTAAGATCAACAATCAATGCAGAAATAGCTCTGCACTGTCATAACGACTTTGGAATGGCTCTTGCAAACTCCATAGCAGGATTACTTGCAGGTGCAAATGCAGTTTCCACCACTGTAAATGGAATTGGAGAAAGGGCTGGAAATGCTGCTTTAGAAGAACTGGTAATGACCCTTAAATTCATCTACGGAGTAGATCTTGGTTTTGATGTGAGTAAATTCTGCGAACTTTCGAAGCTGGTTGAATCCCTGACACACATGGACATACCCTACAACAAACCAATCGTTGGAAAAAACATATTCCGCCACGAATCTGGAATTCATGTGGATGCAGTCATAGAAGAACCCCTAACCTACGAACCATTTTTACCAGAACTCATAGGACACAGGAGACAAATTGTTCTCGGAAAACATTCAGGATGCAGAGCTGTAAGGGCTAAATTGAATGAATGTGGAATAGATGTGACCAAAGACGAACTCTGCAAAATTGTGGAACAAGTTAAGAGCAAGAGAGAAGAGGGTAACTACATCAATGATGAACTGTTTAACAGCATTGTAGCATCTGTTAGAGGTCCATTTGAACTTTAAAATTTTTTAGTGTAACAAAAACCTGATCTAAGGATCCCTAATTATTTCCGGGGTCCTGATTCAATTTAGAGTGATAATAAATGAACATTACAGAAAAAATACTGGCCAGGGCTGCGGGTAAGGAAGAGGTACACCCCGGAGAAATAATAGAAGTTGATGTGGATCTTGCAATGGCACACGATGGGACATCCCCACCCACAATAAACAACTTCAAAAAGATCCAAGACAAGGTCTGGGATCCTGAGAAGATAGTCATAATATGTGACCATACAGTGCCTCCCAACACCATAGGATCAGCAGAATTTCACAAGGTTTCAAGGGAATTTGCAAGGGATCAGGGAATTAAAAATTATTTAAATCATGGTGAAGGAATATGCCATCAAGTACTTCCAGAGTACGGTTTCGTTAAACCAGGCGAAGTGGTTGTAGGAGCAGATTCCCACACATGCACCCACGGGGCATTTGGAGCATTTGCAACTGGAGTCGGAGCAACAGACATGGCATTTATTTTTGCAACTGGACAAACATGGTTCAGAGTTCCTGAAGCCTACAAAATTACAGTTGATGGAAAGTTAGGTAACTTTGTTAGCGCCAAGGACGTTATTTTAAATGTGATAGGTGAAATTGGAACCTACGGGGCAACCTATAAATCACTGGAATTCTGTGGAAATACCATAGAAAACATGGATGTTGCAGGTAGAATGACCATATGCAACATGGCAATAGAAAGCGGTGCGAAAAATGGAATAATGGAACCTAACAAAGCCACCCTACAGTACCTGAAGGATAGAAATGTAAAAGGCTTTGATGTTGTAACATCAGACCCTGATTACACTTATGAAAAGGAATACTTCTTTGATGTGGATGACATGGAACCACAAGTGGCATGTCCACACAACGTGGATAATGTTAAACCCCTGTCCAAAGTCACTGGAAAAACCATCAACCAGGCATTCATAGGTTCATGTACCAATGGAAGGATGGAAGATCTCGTGGCTGCAGCTGAAGTTCTGGAAGGAAAACGTGTTCATCCCGATGTCAGACTTCTCATAATACCGGCATCAGCTGAAATATACAGAAAAGCTATTAACAGTGGATTAGTAGACATATTCATGGATTCAGGGGCAATAATCTGCAACCCTGGATGTGGACCCTGTCTTGGAGGGCATATGGGTGTGCTTGCAGCAGGCGAAGTTTGTGTAGCAACAACCAACAGAAACTTCCTGGGAAGAATGGGAGACCCCGAATCTGAGGTTTACCTTGCAAATCCTGCAGTGGTAGCATCTTCAGCACTCAGTGGTGAAATAAACGATCCAAGGGATTAAAAAAATGGATAAAACTATTCTCAAGTCTATAGAGGGTATAGAATCTGAAGTGGGAGAACTTTCAAACGCACAGAAGATTCTACTAACAACAGATGGTTCTATAACAGCCATACTTGATGTGATCAAGGGTCACGCTAAGATAGAAACCCTTGAACAGAAGTTCATAGAGGCTGATGAAAAAATCGCCAAACTTCTAGATATTGAAGTTGGAGACGAAGTCAACTACAGGGTGGTTGTAATTGAAACCAACGAACCATTGATATATGCTGTATCGTTGATACCTATAGATAGGCTTGAAAAAGATTTTAAAGAGGATATTATCCGGGCAGATATTCCAATCGGAAGAATACTTAGAAAACACAAGATAGAATCTCGAAGAGAAATAAAATCTGTGTACTCAGAGAAACCATCACCAGAAATTGGTGAAATATTCAACACAGATTCTGTGATGCTCGCAAGGACATATAACATAATTCATCACAATGAAATATTAATATGGCTCATGGAAACATTTCCATACTCCAATTTCAGAAATTAAAACCTTTTTTCATTACAGTTGGGGGATTAGTAGATGGGTGTAAAATTTAAAGATATTGTAACTCCAGAAAACATCAAATTTCAGGACTTAGAATCAAAAATAGTTGCGTTAGACGCTGCAAATGTAATTTATCAGTTTTTATCAAGCATCAGACAGGTGGATGGAACACCGCTCATGGATGAAAACAAAAATATCACATCCCACTTCAGTGGAATACTGTATCGAACATCATCCCTCATAGAAAAGGGAATTAAACCCATATACATCTTTGACGGAGTATCAGATGCACTTAAAAAGGACACCCAAGATAAAAGAAGGGAAGTGAAAGAAGAATCCCAGAAAAAATGGGATAAAGCCCTTGAAGAGGGTAACTTGGAAGAGGCAAGGAAGTACGCTGTAAGATCCTCCAGGATGTCCAGGGACATCATTGAAGGGTCGAAAAAACTATTAGAGATTCTTGGAGTACCCTACATCCAGGCACTGGGTGAGGGAGAAGCACAAGCATCGTACATGGTTGAAAATGGAGATGCATGGTGTGTGGGTTCGCAGGATTACGACTGCATCCTCTTCGGGGCCACGAGGATGGTTAGAAACTTAACCATAACTGGTGGAAAAGCAAATCTTGAGTTAATCACCCTTAAAAAAGTGCTTGAAAACATGGAGATCACAAGGGAACAGCTTGTAGACATAGCCATACTTGTGGGAACTGATTTTAACAGGGGAGTTAAAGGTGTGGGTGCAAAAACAGGTTTGAAACTCATAAAAAAACATGGAGACATATTCAATGTCATAGAAAAGAATGACTATGAAATGGATGTTGATCCAACCATACTACGGAACATGTTCTTAGAACACAATGTGGTCAAGGACTACGAACTAAAATGGAATTCTCCTGATAAAGAAGCTGCTGTAGAATTCCTTTGTGACCAGCACGACTTTTCAGAGCAGAGGGTACTTAGTGCACTTGACAAATTTGCCAAGCTAGATAACAAACAAAAAAGCCTTGAAGACTGGTTCTAAATGGGGATTATGTATGTAATATACTATTTCAAAGTCAATAATTTTCATAATTTATTAATAACTAAAGGCTGAATCATTTTTTTTAATCAATAAATTCGCGTTAAAAAATATTTTTAGCAATATAATACTGCATTTTTATTTTTTTGAGTTTAACTCCGCACTGTAATCAATAGATTAGCTAATTTTTGATGTTTTGGTGTGAAATTTCTAAAGATTCTCAAGAATCACTTAAATATTATAATTTTTAAATTATAATTGTAAATTTTTAATTGTATGAAAAGTTGTTTGTAAATTTTTTTATGAGGAGGTGGAGAGAATATGGGACAGTATGAATTTTGTATGAATTTTAGAAGGGATCATTCTAATTTGATGGTTTTTACTGTAGTAATATCATTATTAGGAGTTATTTTTGCTTCGGGCATGGGTAATGTTTCGGCTGCTTCTGGTGATACTAGTTATGATGCAACCCCAAAAAATGGTGGAGCTATCTATAATGATGGTAGTTTAAATGTTAACAACTGCACATTTACAAATAACAAAGCAACAGATGTTGGGGCTATCATATTATGGTGGAGCTATCAACGACCATGGAAATATTAACCGCAACTAATCAGGGGAACGTTGAAAATCGAAATGATCTGTAGTTGGGATTCATTAAAACGCTATGCCATGATTTTATAATTATAGAAGCAATAAAAACAGAGTTGTGAACTAAATTTGCAGCGATTTACAAGTTTCAAAAACTGAATTAAAAAAATATTCTCACTTTAATTCAAGCAGATAAACTGTTTCTATTTTATCGTAAAACTTCAATAGTCTTTTGAGTCTGTATCAGAAGGATGGGTATTCTCCGAAAAATTCAGCAGCGTAGATTCTGGCCCTTTCAACCTGTTTTGGATACTTAACCCTTAACTTTGCTTCAAATTCCTTTCTGTTATTTGAAGTTGCAATCTGCTGCATTATCTCAAAGTAAACCTTTTTAGAGTTTTCTGAAGGGTTGCAGGGCATTTCGAGGGTTATGCACACATCATCCCTTTTGAAGAGTTCAGTTCTAAGGTAAGGTGCAACAGAACTTATAAGTACACCTTCTTCAAGTTCTATGAGTGGAGGTACCCCTGCTTCATCCTTTCGATTCAAGTTTATGAGTTTTTGGTAACTTGAAGGTTTGTAGCAGTGCAGTTCAACGTAGATCTCTGGTCTGTACTTCTCGATGATCTTGATGATGGTCTGACCCATTTTTGTCTGGTAGTAATCAGGATCCAGGGTACTAATGTATTTGCTCTCTGGACAGTTGAAGAGGATGAGTTTACCATTTAAAACATCCATTTGACTCAACTGTTTTAATGGTTCAATGGTGGTTAAACCCTCTTTTCCATGGACTCCCCCTACAAAAACACGGGTAGGGCCATGGTTTCCATTAATTTTTTTAATGAACTGCATTTGAATCGTTATATGTTAAAAAAAAGTAGTATTGGGGGATTTTGATGAATTATTCAGGTTCCTTCATCCCAATTTTTGAGGTATGCAACTTGTCTTTCAGTTAAACTGTCTATATCAATTTTCATTGCGTTTAATTTGAGTTTGGCAACATCTATATCAGTTTCATCTAGGGTCTTGTACACTCCAACATCCAGCTTGTTTTCAAGGAGATATTTGGCGGATAAGGATTGCATTGCAAAGCTCATATCCATTATTTCTGCTGGGTGGCCCTGACCACGTTCACCAGCAAGGTTTACGAGTCTGCCATCTGCAAGCAGGTACAGTTTTCTTCCATCTTCTGTTGTGAACTCTTCAATATCAGGTTTAAGTAGTTTGGTGGTTTTGGATATTTTTTGGAGGTCCTGTTTATTGATTTCAACGTTGAAGTGACCTGAGTTGGCCATGATACAGCCATCTTTCATGTACTTGAAATCATCTCCCGAAACCACATCGATGTTTCCTGTGACAGTTATGATCATGTCAGCTTCTTTAACAGCTTCCCTTATTTTCATGACTCTGTAACCATCCATACGTGCTTCAAGTGCCCTTATTGGATCGATCTCTGTTACAATGACGTTTGCTCCGAGTCCGGCTGCTCTCATTGCAACTCCTCGACCGCACCATCCATAACCGCAGACAACCAATGTTTTTCCTGCTATGAGTACGTTGGTTGATCCCATGATTGAATCGAAGGTGGACTGACCTGTACCGTATCTGTTGTCAAACAAGTACTTCATGTAGGAGTCGTTAACAGCCATCACAGGAAATTCAAGTGCTTTGTCTGCATGCATGGCCTTGAGCCTGTGAATTCCGGTTGTTGTTTCTTCACATGCACCAATGATCTTGTCCATGAGGTCCCTTCTTTCTTTGTGAACCAGGAAAATCATGTCTGCACCATCATCTATGATGATGTCTGGTTCATGGTCAAGTACTTTGTTCAGGTTTTCGTAGTACTCTTCGTTGGTTTCTCCTCTCCATCCGTACATGTTCAGTCCAAGGGATGCGCCTGCTGCAGTGGCATCATCCTGGGTTGATAAAGGATTACATCCTGTCATGGCCACTTCAGCACCACCTTCCTGAAGTGTTAAACCAAGATTGATTGTTTTAGGTTCGAGATGTAAACAAGATGCAATTGTCACACCCTCAAACGGTTTTGTTTCCTGAAATTCCTTTTTTATATGTTCAAGAACTGGCATGTGTTTTTGAACCCATTCAATCTTTTTTATACCTTCCGGTGCAAGTGACATATCCTTTACATTGTTGCTCATAGTTATTCACCTAAAATATTCAATTTTAAAATCGACATGAAAAAATATCACTGATAAAATCAGTTCATATCCATTCAATTTTCTAATTAACTTATATTCCCTATCAATATTTAAACTTTGTAAAAGTTACAAAGAACTTGAATTTGAATTAAATATTAAATTAAAGGTTATCTGGGTAGATAATTAAGGAAAAAAACGTCAAGAACTGATTAGTACATAAAATTATTTTAAAAATAAAAAAAAGAGTAGGGGGATTTGGAGAGGGGTATCTCTCCAAATTTAAATTTAACTGTAGTGGCTTAGATCTGATTCATGTTTAGGTTTAACTTTTTTAATAGCTTCCTGGAAGTGTTTCATATCCACTAGTTCGGATTTTATGTTTTCCCTGAGTGTGAGCATCACTGCTTCTCTGCAGACTGCTTCGATATCTGCTCCAACAAATCCATGTGTTCTTTTTGATAGAACTTCTAGATCCACATCCTCTGCAAGTGGCATATCCTTGGTGTGAACTTCGAATATGGATAACCTTGCTGTTTCATCTGGATCATCTACCTTTACATGCCTGTCAAATCTTCCAGGTCTTGTTAGGGCAGGGTCAAGTATATCTACACGGTTGGTTGCAGCAATCACAGCCACGTCCTGCAGTTCTTCTAAACCGTCAATCTCTGTTAAGAGTTGGTTTACAACACGCTGTGTTACACCGGAATCTGTGCTTGATCCGCTTCTTGCGGATGCTATTGAATCGATTTCATCGAAGAATATTACTGTTGGTGCTGTTTGTCTGGCTTTTCTGAAGACTTCGCGCACACCCTTTTCAGATTCTCCAACCCATTTTGAGAGTAATTCCGGTCCCTTGACTGCTATGAAGTTGGCATCACTTTCGTTTGCAACTGCCTTTGCAAGTAGGGTTTTACCTGTTCCTGGAGGTCCGTATATGAGCACTCCTCTTGGTGGTCTCACACCGAATTTTTCAAAGCTTTCAGGATATTTTAAAGGCCATTCAACTGCCTCTTGAAGTTCCTGTTTGGCGCTTGTCAATCCTCCTATGTCATCCCATTTAACATCGGGCACTTGAACTAGGACTTCACGCAGTGCTGAAGGTTGGACTTCTTTGAGAGCTTCCTTGAAATCTGTTTTGGTTACAATCATTTTCTTAAGGGTTTCCTTGGATATTTCTTCGTCTCCTTTTATGTCTGGAAGAACTCTCCTTAGTACCCTCATTGCAGCTTCTTTACAGAGTGATTCAAGGTCTGCACCGACAAATCCGTGGGTTATGTCTGCCATTTCTTCGAGATCCACTTTGTCATCCAGTGGCATTCCCCTGGTGTGTATCTGAAGGACTTCTCCCCTTCCATCTTTATCTGGCACTCCAATTTCAATTTCTCTGTCAAACCTTCCGCCTCTTCTTATTGCAGCGTCTAGTGCGTCTGGTCTGTTGGTTGCTCCTATTACAACGACTTGTCCTCTTGATTTAAGACCATCCATGAGTGTTAAAAGCTGTGCTACTGTTCTTCTTTCAACTTCTCCGGATACCTCTTCTCTTTTTGGAGCTATGGCGTCAATTTCATCTATGAATATGATTGATGGTGCGTTTTCTTCTGCTTCTTCAAACAGTTCCCTTAAACGTTCCTCTGATCCTCCGACGTATTTACTCATGATCTCGGGTCCGTTTATGGCTATGAAGTGGGCATCACTTTCGTTTGCAACTGCCTTTGCAAGCAATGTTTTACCTGTTCCTGGTGGACCGTGCATTAATACACCTTTAGGTGGTGCAATTCCCAGTCTTTCAAATAATTCTGGTCTCTTCAGGGGTATTTCTATCATTTCCCTGACTTTTTTAACTTCTTCCTTAAGACCACCTATATCTTCGTAGGTTACATCAACTACGTTTTTAACTCCTTCGAGTTTTGATACGTCGACGGGTTCTGTTTGCACTTCAACATCTGTCATTTCAGTGATCTGTACGATTCCTGCAGGTTTGGTGGTTACAACTGCGAGTTTGATCTCGCCCATTGGAGCAACGTCCCTGAAGAACTCATCGAATAGTCCTGAACGCATGGTTTGCTGTTGCTGTTGCTGTCTTACGCCAGTTATTATCATGTCTCCCTGGCTGAGTACCCTTCCAAGAAATGCTGATTTAACATCTCCCCTTACGAGTATCTCCTGTTCAACTGGGGCGAGTACTACTTTCTTGGCTTCTTTGTAGTCGGCATGTCTGACAGTTACTTCTTCACCAATGGATGTTCCTGAATTTTTTCTGATGTAGCCGTCTATGCGTATTATTCCAAGGCCAATATCGGATTGTGAGGATGCAACCCTGGTTGCAGTTAATTTTTTTCCCTCAATTTCTATGATGTCTCCGTCTAAAAGGTCGAGTTTCTGCATGCATGCAGGGTCGATCCTTGCAACTGACCTTCCAACATCAGCCTGTGAGAAGGCTTCAGCAACTTTTAATTTCATTTCTTTATTTTCCATATAAAACCCCTCCTAATATCATGTTAAATATGTTCGAAATGCTTTGTAAACGTGTAAAATAGTTTTAATCAATTTTCTTCTTTTAGTTAACTCATGTTACTATAACATTGTTTTTTCTACTATATATATGTTGTGTTTTTGTGCTAAAAAACTTGTCGATTTGTAATAAAAAAAATCTTGAAAAAGAAGGATGTAAATTGACCCAATAAACAAAAAAAAGCCGTAGAACACGGAAAAAAATGTAAAAAAAACAATTAAATCAACGTATTTGACATCCAAATCCCTTTAAAAGTTTTTCAACTTCTAAAACTGCATCATCATCAAACACTAAATACCTCAACGTGATACTGATACTGCCCTCTGGAATCTGACTGCCGCTGTAGGTATCCATGACTTCGGCATCCACAACACCCTCAAGTCCTTGGACAGTGGCCACAACAACCTCGGGATCTGCAGATTCTGGGAACACAGCGGATACATCGTAGCTCCTCAGGGGATAGTTGTTAATTTTCCAATCTTTGAGCTCTTTGTCTGTTAATATTTCCACATTTGACAGTTTGAGTTTTGTTGAACTGTTGTTTAACTTTAAAACCAGAAACTCTGGTTTTAGTTCCTCCAACATTCCCACATGAACCTTACCGGAGTAGATGTGTTTAAGCCCAACTTCCCTTCCCACAAGGTTCTTTAAAATATTAACCTCTTCTGAAAGTGCGGATATGGCCTTATCAGATCTTCCAAGTGCACTTTCAAGATCATCGATGTGTTTGGCAGCATTACTCATGGCATGTACAAATCCTTCTTCATCACCATCTGCAATCATGTTCTTAAGCTCGTTGAAGGTTTCGTTGAAGGTTTCATGGGCATCCTTGATGTACTTATTCGAGGTCTGTATAGAATAAACCAGGTAAGGGTTTTGAGCTGTTATCCTTGCAATGGTATCCAGCATCAGATTGTAGATGGGACTTGCAAACTTCCTAGACTCCTTGATGTCGATGTCAAGCCTGTCAATGGTTGCTGCAATGCTCACGTATGCGAAGTGTGTGAGTCCCTGTACAATGCTCATCATCCTGTCGTGGATCTCTGGAGTGGTGACAATTATCCTTGTATTTTCATGTTCTAAAAATTTGTAGACCTTGGTGTACCATGATCCATCCACAGATGGTGTGAGCACTACCACCTGGCCATCGAGGGATCTGATCCTGGGTCCGAACATGGGATGGGATGGAACAACCTCAACACCTTCTGCAGCGTACTGCTCCATCAAATGACTAGATTCTTCCTTGACTGAAGTCACATCCATTAGTAGAGATCCCGGTTTCATGAGTGGTGCAAGTTCCTTGATGATGTTGGGTGTTGCATGTATTGGTACGGAGATTATCACCACATCTGAAGTTTCTGCTGCCAGTGAATTGTTGTTGGTGTAACCTGTGCCAATCTTCTTTGAAACCAGTTCACCATCAGTGACGTTTCTACCGGTAATTAAGACATCAAAACCTTTTTCAGCTAAAAATTTAGCTATCCATCGGCCTAAACCTCTTGTTCCACCAATTACTGCAATTTTTACCATTTAAATCCCTTCTGAAATTCAGTTAACTTAAGGGTCATATACAGAATCCCTTTTACTCTATATGTCTATTGATGTTGGGATATAAAATATTGTTGAAAAATAACATTTTTAGCGAACTAAGCACAAAAATAAATTGAAATTTTTTGAGGTTACCGAATTCAAGTTTTTTGAAAAATAATATTTATTATAAATTGGTAGAATGAAATCGTTCATAATTTTGAGTTGGATGTGTGAGAACAAACTCGTTTGTTATCTGTACCAATCAGATGATTTCTAAGTTTAATCAAAAACACCGTATTTATGCTGGGTGGTATAGGTGTGCTGCTGGATTTAGAGGGCATTTGCAATATTTTGATTTTACTGTATCCAAATTCAGATTTTTGGATTGATCTGAAAATGTGATTCCAAATATTTTCCCGGGATTATACTGAAAAAAATTGGTCAATTTTATACAACTTCGTTATAGACGGCTTTAACGCAATAAAATTATTACTAAATATTATCATTATTAATATATTGATGAATTTGGTTTACAAACTGAACTCAGGATACCTACACTACACATTCCATGATTTAGATATTTAATAGTTTAGTTTTCATATTTAGCGTATGTTTGGGAAATGAATTTCAATAAATAATCTGCATTGGAAACAATTGGACTTTTTCACGAGAATCGTAAATCAATTTTTCATTTTTAATTTATCGATATGTATTTATATTCAGATTGAAATAAGTTAAATTTAGAAATAATAATTAACTGTGGGGGGTTAAATGACAAACATTAATAAAATACCATTAATATTTCTTTTTATAATCATATTCAGTTGTATTTCTGCTGTAAATGCTGAAAATCCACAGCAGGTACAGAATAGTCCAACAGTCACATATCCAGCTGATCCTACAATGTTGTATTCAAGCTCAGTATCTATAGCAACATCTGAAAATACGGCCCACGCGGGGGATACAGTACAAATCTTGGTAACAATAACCAATACCGGTTTAGTGAATTGGAATAATGTATCATTATACATTCCAATACCAAACGGTACTCAATTTGTATCCAATGTTGTGCTGGATAGAAATCAAAACCTTCAAAACTATAATCCACTTACTGGTGTGTGGGACCTAAATATTATAACACATATTGAGAGGGGTCAACAAAAAACCCTATGTTTAACTGTTAAAGTGCTCCCTGAAGCTGTTGGAAAAACTTTAAGCGTAATGGCCAAATTTAACCAGTTGTTGTTGGAAGGTTCCGGCATTGACATGTCCAACCAAGCTCCATCAGCAAGATCAGTGAGTCTTGTTGTTTTAAATGGTGGAAACTGCAGTGGTAATGGTTCTATGGGAAATGGCGGTGGAACTAGTTTTTCAAATCCTTGGGCCAACACATCGAGTGGAATCTACAACAAAAATCAACTGGTGAAGTTACAGGTGAATGGGAATGAAACGATCTATTACACAACCAACGGTAAAACTCCAAACAACATGAGCCAGAAATACACCAAACCAATCAGCATAAACTCTACCACTCTGCTGAAATTTATTGCAATGGATCAGTTTTCAGATAAATCCACAGTATACACTAAAAATTACATAATCGACAAGGTTCCACCTAAAGTAGTGAAATCAACACCTAAAAACAATCAAGTGGGTTTCTCGCTGAGTGCACCCCTAACACTGACATTCAACGAAAAGATCTCTAAAGCCAGCCAATACAACAACATCCAGGTTAAAAACAAAAACACAGGAAAACTTGTGACAATCAAAAAATCAGTATCTGGAAACAAGTTAACAATTAAAATGGTTCGAAGCAGGCTCAGCCTAAACAACTACCAAATATACATACCCACAGGTGCGTTTAAGGACGCAGCAGGGAACAAAAACTCCAAGTACCTATCAACGTTTAAAACAGGTAAGTATTAAACTAAATAAGAATTAAGCAGATGTTTAAATTCTTACTTTTTTTATTTTAACATTTTTTGGCTAGATCCATTTGACAGGTAAAACTAGTTTGATTTCAACTTAGTTTGAAATCTTTCGCCAAATTATTCAAAATTGTCATTTCATTTTTTTACGATTACTTATATCAAAAATTGTTGACCTGCTTATCAAAAAGTTGTGATTATCATCATAAATTGCTGTAGCACTTAAAAGAATTGTTAATGGTGATCCATCCTTTTTGATCATGTCAAATTCCAGATCGTGCACAAATCCCTGTTCTAGGAAGCCCGGATAATTCATTTCAAATTTTTCAACACCTTCATCAGTCACAAGATCCCTGAACTTCTTCTTTCCAATGATTTCATCTTTGGTGTATCCGAGCCATTTGAGTTCTGTGTTGTTAATTTTAACAAAGTAACCATCTTTATCAAGAGAATGATAACCACAGGGGGCATTGTTATAAATATCTGAAAGTTCTTTGTAGGCATTTTCAAGTTCAGCGGTCCTTTCTTGAACCCTTAACTCCAGATTATCATGTGCATCCTTGAGTTTTTCCTGACTTTCTGCCAATTTTTTATCAAGGTTGTGTTTGTAGATGGCTGTTTCGATTGATATCAGAAGCAGCTCAGAACTCACGGGTTTATTTACAAAACCATAGGGATTGGTAAATTTTATTCGTTCGAAGGTATTTGTGTCAGTGAATGCACTCATATAAACAACGGGAATATTGTAATGAGATTTTATTTCTTCAGCAGCTTCAATTCCATCCATATCTCCCTTGAGACTGATGTCCATAAGTACGAGGTCTGGTCTGAATTCTTCTGCCTTGTTGATTGCATCCTTTCCAGTGGAAGCGATTCCTAAAACATCAAATCCATAGTTTTTCAACATGTTCTTGATGTCCATGGCTGTGATTACTTCATCTTCAACAATCAAAATTTTGTCCGGCATTTATTATCACTGTTAACTAATATGTGCTTCAATTGTTTTTATATGTTATTAATTGGTAACTTGCTACGATTAAGATTATCAACATCATATTAGTGTTAGTAAACCTCTATTAAGGTTACATGGTGGATGGTTCATTTTATGAAAAGATTCGAAGCCATTTTTTTTTCACCAAAGTTTAAAATATTAACAAATTAAAAGATCAGATGAGAAGCACTGAAATCGATAGTGAATTAAACTGAAAATCATAGGGAGTGTTACATTTGCGCATAGTTTATCAAGATAAAAAGAAGGGAGTAATAGAAGTAGTTCCAGAAACACTCGATGATCTGTGGCATTTATCCCATATAATAGAGAAGGGTGATTTGGTATCATCCCTCACCAGTAGAAGGATCCAGGATTCTACAGGAGAAAGGATCAGGAGTGACAGGGGAATAAAAAAGACGTTCTTCATGGGTGTGAGGGTGGATGATATCAGTTTCCACAAGTACACAGGAAAATTAAGGGCAACAGGAACTATAGAAGTAGGTCCCGAAGATCTGGTGCCACTGGGCTCCTTCCACACCCTAGATCTCAAACTCAAAAATTCAATAAAAATCCAGAAGGAACACTGGTCCAAATGGAACCTCAAAAGACTTAAGGATTCGATAAAATCTTCAAAAAAACCAACAGCATTAATAGTTGCAATAGAAGACGATGTTGCCGATATAGGAATTATAAGACAGTACGGAGTAGACTATTACGGACCCATAATTGGCAGTGTATCAGGCAAAAGAATAGTACAGAAAAACCGTAAACAAGCCATAAACGACTTTTTCACAGAACTAGCAGAGGTCATCAAAGGATTTAAAGAAGTTAATACCGTGATACTGGCAGGGCCAGGATTTTCAAAGGGAGATTTTCATGATTTCCTCGTTCAAAAGTACGCTGAAATAGCCAAGATGACTGTACTTGAAAGCACAGGTGCAGGTGGAAGAACAGGAATAACCGAAGTTCTAAAGAAGGGTGTAATAGAAAAAATGGCCACAGAGGGAAGAATAGCCTTTGAAATCAGGAAAGTTGAAGAACTACTCTCAGAAATCGGAAAATCCTCAAAACTTGTTGCATACGGTAAAAAAGAGGTGGGTGAAGCAGTTCAAACAGGAGCAGCAGAAACCCTCCTTGTGATAGATGAAATGGTACGTGAAAGGGACATTGAAAAATTAATGGATCTAACAGAAAACATGGGTGGAAACGTCGTGATAATAAGCAGCGAACACGACGGAGGTAAACAACTCTCAGCCTTGGGAGGCATAGCAGCCACACTTAGATATCCACTCACAAGAACCTAAAAATCCAAATTAGATTAATTTAACACAAAAAAAATAGGGGAGAAAGAAAATTTTAAACGAATTAGTTGCAGTGGTTACAGTTTTTTTAGCATCCCTACTATTAACACTGGGATTTAAGGAACTCATAACCAGATTTGGAGGAAATCTTTACACAAACATAAGGGGCGGTACTCCAAGGGCAGTGGGCATAGCCCCCTTCGTAGTTCTTCTCATCTTTTTCCCAGCTCCAGGCAAATATTTAATACTCATAATAGGTTTATTTGCACTTTTAGATGATATTGTTGGGAGAAAAAAGATCAGGGGAAGCAAATTAGAATTTGGACAGCTTTCAAGAGGTATTGGTATGTTGCTGGTTATGGTTGTTGGATACTTCTACCTTGGACCAGTTTCAATACTCATAGCCCTCATGATCCAACCCCTGAACATAGCAGATATGCAGCCAGGAACAGCCTGCACAACAGTGATACTGATGGGTGCACTGGTACTCATAGGAATTTTAGCACTCGGATACCTTTACTATCCAGTACTAGTACTACTAGCAGCTTGCCTTGGATACGCACCACTGGACTTCAGGGGCAAAATAATGATGGGTGAAGTTGGAAATCACAGTTTTGCAGTGGCACTGGGTGTTTCATTCGCATTTTTAGGAGGCTTAATTGGCAACTTCACACCAGCCACAACATTCGTTGTAACCCTTGTCCTGCTCTTGCTAACAACCATGGTAATAGCCTACCTCAGACAGCACAACTTGAAACAGTTCCTCGAAAAAAATCTAAATATCAATGATCCCAGATTTGGAGATTACTTCATGGATGTTTTAACAGGGGGAGGACTTGGAGATCTAATAAGGAGAACCACACTCAAAAAAAGGAGTGTCACCATAAAAAATCCTATACTGGTGAGTTTAGGGTTTAGAAGACTTTTTTATAATCCCTACTCCTCAAAATAATCTAAAAGCCCCACCTTTTTTTTAGAATTTCAATCCACCAATAATTAGAATGATGCTTGCAAGTCCAATTGCCACCATCACCATTCTTTTAAACAGGGCCTGAGGTATTATGTTCACTATTCTTTTACCAACGTAAGAACCTAATATTCCTAAAACCACGAGTATGGGTATGTAGTAGTAGTACTGGGGTTCAAGCAGATTGTTTGTAAGATAAATTGGTAGTCTGGTTAGATCGATCAGCACTGCCAGAGCTGCAAGGGTGGCTATGTATCTGTACTTATCTAGATCGTATGATATTAAAAATGCACTTCTAATTGGTCCACCTATACCAGCTAAACCCTGTAAAAGTCCGGACAATCCACCGCCAAAGATTGTGTTGTTTCTGTTTGCAGCCACCTTAATATCAGGCTTTAAAAGAAAGGTCACAGAGTAAATAAGGAGGCAAATTCCCAATATTATTATTAAAATGTTTTGGGGAACATAAACCACCAGATATGCCCCTAGCACCGTGAGCAAGATGCTTGGAACACCAAATAGCAGTATCAATTTCTTTTCCAAACCATGGCGAAAGAAGGTTGTGGCGCCGATGTTACCAGAAAGATGGCTGACAGCTACCAGCACAAGGGCAGTCTTAAAATCTACAAAGAACAGTGCAATGGGAAGAAAAATAGTTGAGGTACCAAATCCTGCCACTGTACCCACAACAATTGACAGGAATGCAGCCACAAAAAACAGCAATGAACCATCGTACATAGATTTTAATATGAACTTTTTTCTATAAACATTTTTATCAGTGGTCAAACCAAGATTTTAAAGATTAAAAAGCCACCATAAACCTTGATACTGCTTTAAAAATAAAAATAATATATATTTTGGTTTTGAATTTTCCTCTACTATTTAAAAAAGGAAGATTATGTGTTCAATGTTTAATCCTTACGTCTTTTGAGGGATAATGTGGCAAGGATGAGAAACAGAACAGCAAATAGTATTAGTGCAAGAATATCTGGCCATATTCGGCTTAAACCCCATCCCTTAAGAAGAACTGCTCGGCATGCATCCACTGCGTAGGTTGGCGGTACTAAATATGATAACGGTCTTAACCATACAGGTATTGCTTGTATTGGCCAGAAAACTCCTGAAAGCAGAAATACTGGTAGAATGATGAATGGTACAAATTGCACGGCTTGCCCTTCGGTTTTTGCAAGGTTTGAAAGCAGTATTCCAAGTGCCTGTGAAACAACTGCAAGGAGTGCAACAACCAGAAATGCCAGAAAAACATCACCAATAACTGTGATCCTGAAAACAGCTATGGCAACCAGTAGGAGAAATGCTGCCTGCACAGTTCCGATGATTCCAAATGCAATAGCATAACCTCCCACCATCTCCGACTCTCTTATAGGGCTTGAAAGCAGTCTTTCAAGAGTTCCTGATGTTCTCTCACCAACAAATGCAAGGAGTGTGAGTAAGGTGGTTAACAAGTAAACTATGAATCCCATAACTCCCGGAACAACAAAATCTATGAACTGAGCATTTTGGCCGTAGATAGGATCAGTACTCAATTTTACAGGAGGATTTACTCCATTATTCTCCATAGTCGTGGTTACGGCATCAGCCACACTTCCAGTAATTGCAGTTTTAATATTAACAATGCTTTCATCGTCTTTAATAGTGATTTCAGTACTTGAACTTGAATTTCCTGAATTGGTTCCTGTTTGGCTTTGAATAATCTCTTGCGTGAAATTTTCAGGGAATATAATGACTGCGTATGATTTACCATCTTGAACTTCCTTAGTTGCAGCTGCATCATCTGTCATGTAAGTTATATTCATGACAGAGGTGTTTAAATTGGAAATTATATCCTTTGAAATCGAGGTGTTCTGACCACTGGGCGAAACAAAGCCATTATCATGGTTCACTATGATGGTGCTTACATCTTCAACATTTCCACTGAAGGCAAGTCCAAACACAAACATTGCAAATATTGGGGCGATTAAAATCAAGGCAATGGTACGTTTATCGTTTTTAACATCTTTAAAAACCCTTTTAGTCACTGCTAAAGTTCTTGAAAGATTCATTTTTGAACCTCCCTGGAAAACACGAGAAAAGCATCTTCAAGAGAGGTTTTACCCGTAATCTTTAGTAGTTGGGATGGTTCGTCTTCAGCTATGAGTGTCCCTGATTTCATGAATCCTATCCTATCACAGTGTCTTGCCTCGTCCATGTAGTGAGTTGTGATAAGGATTGAAACACCGTTGTTCTTTAGATCGTTGAAGTACTTCCAGAATGAAACCCTCAACTCCGGATCAACTCCAACTGTTGGCTCATCTAAAAATAGGAGTTTTGGTTCGTGAATGAGTGCGCAAACAAGTGAAACCCTGTGCTTCATTCCACCGCTCAGATTTTCAACAAGTTCATTTCTCCAGTTTTGGAGGTCAATGAATTCAAGCAAAGAATCTATCCTTTCACTTATCCTCTGTTTATCCAAGCCATATATCTCCCCAAAAAATTCCATATTCTGCTGAACACTCAATCCTTTGTAAAGAGCTGTTTCTTGAGGCATGTAACCGATTTGATGAGCTATTGAATGATTTGGAACTTTGGTTCCAAGCACGTATGCTTCTCCACTTCCATAATTGATAAGGCCACAAAGTAATCTAATGGCTGTGGTTTTACCCGCACCATTGGGTCCTAGCAGACCATAAATTTCTCCTTTTTTTATTTTAAGATTTAAATCATTTATTGCAGTGAAATCTCCAAACTTTTTAGTTAAAGAGGATGTTTGGATAACATATTCATCAGACTCCATAACGATCACCCATGTACTTTAATCATAAATATGTCTCTACCAATATTTTTGGACCAACATCAAATTTATAAACTGTTATTCTGTTTGCTACCTATTCTGGTTCAAGTTGGGAATTTTTGGATATCTTTGATTATGTTTTTAACTTCGCCCATCTTGGTACTCTAAACAATTATAAAGGATCAGATTGAAAGATATGAACCAATAAGATTCTGGAAATTAATGAAAATTGGGATGGTTTTTTTAAAATATAAAAATTTTACTAGTTTTAAAAACAGTTTAACCCCATTAATTGTTTAATTTAAATTCAAACTAACATTGTATCAAGGAGATTTATATGAAAGCGTTGTTCGTGGTTACAGGTAGAGGAATTGGAGGAGATGCTGTAACAGCACTAAATATTGCAAAGGCATTGGAGAAATATGGTTTTCAATGTGAATTTGCACTGGATCCAACTGCACCAGGTTTACTATTTAAAAAACATGGAATTGAATGGCACAAAACAAGCATTCCGCAGGCAGGTGGACATGCAGCCACCAAAAAAACCCTGGTAAATGCAGGGTTTAAAACATTGAAAGCATCAATTAAAACAGCCAGCTTATGTCGAAAAATCAAACCTGACGTGGTTGTAGGTGTAATAGGTGGCGGTGCCGTAGTAGGATGTCTGGGGGCGATGATTGCCAAAGTACCATCTGTTGGAATTTTAATAACACCTGCAGATGCCAAGGTATGTACCAAAATAACCACAACTGTTGTGCTACCGGAATCCAACCTTTTCCAGATGGATTTAAACAATGAAACAATACACAAGGCCTACTCTCCTGTGAGTCCGGATATTGTGGTGGGTGACAGGGAAAATGCACTCAAGAACCTTCCAGATAATTTTGATGAAAACCTGCCAACCATACTCCTATCCTCAGGTTCAACACTCTTCGAGAAAATGGCCAAGGCAGCTTCAATGCTTGGAGATAAAAACTTGAAAGCCAACCTCATAGTGGTGGGCCATCCACTGGAAGACGAGTACGAAAGCTACCTTGAAAACCCCAATTTAATAAATCTGGGCTACATAGACTGGATCAAGGATCTTTACAAGGTGGTGGATATTGCCGTTGTAACAGATGATGGAATGATGATACACGAAGCAATGGCATGGGGCATTCCAGTAGTTGCACTTCTAGGTGTTAAATATGGACGTTACCATAACCTGGCCGCTGTTTTTGAGGGTGCGGTACTTGAGAGCGAACTTGAAAATCTGGACACAGTGATCGATGAAGCATTTGCCAACATCACCACCATGAAACAAACTGCAAAGAACTATGGAAGGGATGTTCTCGAATCGTCGGACAAGATCGCGGGCATCATAAGCAAACGTGCAGGTGGACCATCTTCTTCAAAATCAGATTAACTAAAATATGGATATAACAAATTAATAACTAAATAAATTTACATCCTTTGACTTGGATTTATATTCTAATTATTAAGAACTATGAATTTAAGAACTATGAATTTAAGAGGTGATATTTAAGAGGTGATATTTATGAGTAGAATATTGGATTACTTGAAGGATTGGAAGAACATTGCAACACACAGTGCAGTAGGTATAGCTTTATTATATTTCCTAATAGTAGCACCACTTGAACTATGGCAACGAGTAGCAGCCCTTGGAGGAGTGATAACATTCAACATTGGGAGAATGCACTATGATAAATATATGCGTTAAAACAAGTATTTTAAGGGTGTTTAATGATGATACCTATGCTTAAGGGAATGGGAGTTGCAAAAGTAGGATCAGTGGGAAAGGCAGCATCCGTGGGAAAAATTGGATTCTTAGGAAAACTGGGATTAATCGGATTTTTCGGTCTTTTTGGACTGGGAATAATAGTTTTACTTATAATTGCCGCAGTGGTTTACTTCTTGTTCATAAAAAGAAGGAGATATTAACTCCAAATAGAGTTAAACAGTGGAATCATCCATGTAATGGATGTCTAATATAAATTTTTTTAGTTCTAATCTTTGAAACATGGTATGCATACGAGTTCGTCGTTTAATATTTCTGTTCTGTTTTCTGATACCATTTCACCGCATTTGGAACATTTAACAGATTTGAATAGCTTGGCCTTGGAAGGTGCTTCCATTTCAACATGCTCAACTTCGAACATGTTTTTGTAGGGTATTTCAAGTATTTCATTTGCAACATCCTTGACCATGTTCTTTAGATCTTCCCTTTCAAGGTCTGTGGCATTTCCAGCATGAACCTTCGCCCTTAACTGGTTAAGCTTTGGTGCTAGGAGATCCACACTGAAGGAATCTTTAAGTGCAACTCTCACACCATCGTTGGTTTGTCTGTTGTAAAATGTGTAAACCTGTTTTCCATGGTCTAAAAATATCAAATTACCCTTTCCAAATGTACAGCCTGTAACAACCTGTATTGCATCAACTGCGCAGCTGTCATTTTCAACAATGGCAACGATTTCTTCATCAGACGAGGCTGATGATTCAAGCTCATTTAAACCTGCTTCAGCAGCTTTGTATCCAATTGCCGAACCTGGACACACATGTCCATGAAACTCTGTAACTTCTTTAAATGCTTTAATGGGAATTAGATCTCCTTTATTTTCGATTCTTTTCATATTATTTTCCTTCCTTTTCGTGGCTTGCAAAAAACCTTATTAACTTGTAAACTGCATCGGTTGATGGATGTGCTTCAACAAAATTCTCGAAATCATGTACTGTATACCCATCCTTCATAAACTTGGACATGTAAGCCAACACTGTCCTGGATGAGGGGGATATGGATTTAATACTTGCGATCTCACCTGTTTCAAGATCGACACTCATTTTTGTCATTCCAGTTTCACTATCAAGCACATCCCAGTAAGCATTTGGACCACCAGATCCTGGTATGTGTCCTTCAACACCTTCCTTACCAGTATCAACATAACTTACATCATGGTGCAATGTTATTGATAAAGGTATGTAGCTGTAATCCACTTCTGATGCAATTCCACACGAATTTCTGGCTGCAACAACCCCTTCCATCCTTGCAACTGGTGTGGTTCCAATTCCACCAACAACATCACCAGCAGCATAAATATTTTCGTGGCTGGTTTCCATCCGTTTATTCACAATAATTTCTCCCCTTTTCCCTGTATCAACCAGTTCATTTACAGCTTGGGAGTTGGGTATCATTCCAACAGCAAGGAAAACTTCACCATTTAACTTACCTTCGCTGGTTGTTACACCGTCTTCATGGATCTCTTCCACATCAACGTGTTCATGTATTTCAACATCATTAAGGAGAATATCTGCGATGTATTTTTTGATATCTTCATCAACCTCTTTAAGGAAGATTCCCCTGCAAAGGATATGGACCTTTGAACCTAATCCTGAGAATATGCCTGCAATTTCCGTTGCTATTGTCCCACTACCAACAATGATTAGTTCTTCAGGTACTTCAGTGTAATTCAACATTTCTTTATAAGTTTTTGCGTATTCTTTACCCTTAGTATCTGGAATAAATGGATTTGAACCTGTTGCTATGATCAATTTGTCGTAGGGATAATCTGTTTCATTAACTGTCACGTAACCCTCTTGGATTTTGGCTGTTCCCATTACGATGTTTACCCCTGCTTTTTTTGTTTCATGGGTGAGTACTCCCCTTATTTTAGTTGTTGTATTTATTATCCCTTCTGAAACTTTTCTAAAGTTTATCTTGGGGTTTGAGTCTATTATGCCTAATTTTTCGAATTTGTGATTGGCCTGAACAGTTTTCACAACATCGTTTAGTGCACATACAACCATACATCCCTGGTTAAGACATTTTCCACCAATTTTATCTGTTTCTATTAGGGTTACATCTGCTCCGAGTTCGGAAGCTTCGATTGATGCTGTTCTTCCTGCAGATCCACCACCCACTACAACCAACTTCATAACTTCTTTCCTCCAGAATAGTTTATAAGGCAAAAAAACTATATTACAGTAACTGAAATCTTAATGTTAATATGTATAGTGCAGTGTTCTTAAAATTGTTTTGATTTGGGAACGGAACACATTAAATAAATTTTATTTGAGGAGGAGATAGATATGTGTATTGCAGCACCAGCAAGGATTGTAGATATCACAGATAACGTGGCTACAGTTGATTTTGGCGGAGTTAAACAGAGTGCCAAATTGGATTTAGTTGGAGATCTAGAAATAGGTACACATGTTCTTGTTCACTCGGGATATGCCATCGAAGTTTTATCAGAACAGGAAGCTAAAGAGTCACTCGAAGCATGGGATTTGCTTTTAGAAGCCTTAGATGAAGAAGACAAAGAAAGGAACAACAACTAAAAAATTCAATATTTTTTTACAGGCCCCAAATATATTTTTTTTAAAGCAACTTTTTTTTTAATAGATTGAAACCCTCTTAACTCCAGGAATCTTCAAAAATTCGTTGATAAGATTGCCTTTAACGGGTTTTTCTGTGATTATCGTTAATTTTGGATGTTCTTCCAGTTCAGGATCACCTGCATGAGCCTGTCTAATACTCAAACCTTCGATTGAAATTAGTTCGGTTGATCTTGCAATTATTCCCGCGTTACCTGCGTCTGCTTCAATTTCAACCACTCCAAAGCCCAAATTTTTAGCAATGTTTTTTAATAGGGTTCCTGCTGGGTGGATGTTTTGGAAGATCTCTGATAACTGTGGATCAGCCAGGATCACGTCAACTGTGGATTTAATGGTTCTTCGATCAACGTTAACAGATCTTGCCAGTGCAACATCATTTATTTCGACATCATCGAGGTATATTTTACCATTTTCTCCAACACGAAGACCTAATTCAACAATTTTTCTTGCAACAGCCATTCTGGCCGGAAATTTTTCAAATTTATGTTTGATCCTGTCCCACATACTAGTTTCACCTGTAATTATATTCTAGTTGTACAACTATATAAATTTATGTACAAATGTGTACTCTAAAGGTTTAAATAGTACTTTGATGATAGATTGTTGTATACTTTATATAATTTAAAATTTATTTAAGGTGACAATTATGAAAGGCAGTGAATGTTTTTGGCGAATACAATATAAAAATAAAGCAACCGAAGAGTATAGATCTTAATTCTGATTCTCCATTTGAACTATTTAAGAACCTCTACACGAATCATTCCAGCAGCTTCCTACTAGAATCCATGGAAAGCGACAGTGGAATGGCAAGATTTTCAGTACTGGGATTTGAACCTGCAGCCATTTTAAGGGCCAGGGAAAACGTGCTCGAGGTAGATATCGATGGACACACCGAAGAAATTGACGTGAAAAATCCATTCGACGAAATAAGAAAATTAACCCGGCCCAACAACGGTAAAAAAGGATTTTGCGGAGGACTTGTGGGATACGTATCCTACGAAGCAGCAAGACACTTCCTACCAATAGACCTTAAACCAGGTAACAAACCAGACTACGAGTTCGGACTATTTTTAGACGGAATAGTCTACGACAGAATCCGAAACACGTGCAAGTACGTTACACTGGGAGAAAACAGGTTTGAAGAGGTTGAAAAATTTTCTAAACAAGAAATTCCAACGGGTGAACTCAGCTACCAGGAAACTAACCACTACTTCACCAAGAAAGAGTTTGAGTCCATGATCCTCGATGTTAAAGAAAGGATTAAGGCTGGTGAAATTTTCCAGGACGTAATATCCAATGCAAGGGAGTACGAACTATCTGGAAACAAACTATCCTTCTACGAAAACTTAAGAAGGATCAATCCATCACCCTACATGTACCATCTGAAGCTCGGTGAAAATGAGATCATAGGATCCAGCCCAGAAATGCTGGTCAGAGTAGAAAACAGGATGATCGAATCCTTCCCAATAGCAGGAACAAGAAAACGTGGTAAAACCGATGTGGAAGATGAAAAACTCGAAATTGAACTTCTAGAAGATGAAAAGGAAAGGGCAGAGCATTTGATGCTTGTAGACCTTGCACGTAACGATGTTGGCAAGGTCAGTGAATTTGGATCTGTCACTGTACCAGAGTACATGGGTGTGAAGAAATTTTCCCATGTCCAGCACATTGTCTCCCACGTCACTGGAAAACTTAGGAAGGACAAGGATGCTGTGGATGCATTTGAAGCCATGTTCCCTGCAGGAACACTGAGTGGAGCACCTAAAATTCGTGCAATGGAAATCATCGACGAACTTGAACAGGTACCACGGGGACCCTACGCAGGGGCAGTTGGATACTTCGCACTCAATGGAAATGCAGACTTTGCAATAACCATCAGAACAATGGTGTGTCATGATAACCACGCAACTGTACAGGCAGGCGCAGGAATTGTTTACGATTCAGTTGCCCAAGAAGAATATTACGAGACAGAAAACAAGGCCGGAGCACTTTTAACAGCACTTCGATCAGGAAACAACCTGGAGAACACTCCAAAAAAATAAATCTTCTTTTTGAGGTTAGATAATATGATACTAATAATTGATAACTATGATTCATTCACCTACAACCTTTACCAACTCATTGGACAGCTAGATCCAGACATAAAAGTTGTTAAAAATGATGAACTCAACCTGGACGAGATAAGAAAACTTGAACCAGACAGCATAGTAATATCACCAGGACCTGGAAACCCTGGAAACAAGAGGGACTTCGGGGTCTGCAACGACGTTATACTGGAACTTGGCGGTGAAATACCAATACTTGGAGTTTGCCTGGGACATCAGGGCATTTTCGCTGCATTTGGCGGCGAAATTGTAAGAAACCAACCGGTGCATGGTAAACAAAGTTCCATAGTTCACGATGGAAAAGGATTGTTCAAGGGACTTGAAAACCCATTACCCGCAGCCAGATATCATTCATTATCCTGCAGTGAAAAAACCACACCTGAATGTGTTGAAGTAACTGCCAGAACAAAGGATGACATGATAATGGGAATAAAACACGTTGAAAAACCCATATACGGACTTCAATTTCATCCTGAATCAGTTGGTACAGACCATGGAATCCAGATACTCAAAAATTTCCTGGAGATTAACCAATGAAAACAAGGCCTTCCATATCCGAAATACTCATAAAGAGAAGGGAAACCTTGGAGGAACTCAAAGAAAAGGTTCCCCTCGAAACACTGTTGGACAGATTAGACTCAGATAAAGGTAACTCAAAAAATAACCAGTCTTTTAAAGATTTCAGAGGGTCCATTAATCATGATGAGGATGTGGCTGTGATATGTGAATTTAAACCAGCATCACCTTCCAAGGGACACATATCTGATTCAAAAATTCAAGATGCTCTCGAAGTTTTTAAAAAGGCAGATGCAAGTGCTGTTTCAATTTTAACTGAGGAAAACTATTTCAATGGAAGCTTGGAAAATATTAAGATAGCACAAAATATCATCGAGCTTCCAATACTAAGGAAAGACTTCTTAATGGACGAATATCAAATTTACGAGGCCAAACTCGCGGGAGCAAATGCTGTTTTGTTAATGAATGATGTTTATCCAGATATTAAAGAGGGAATATCCCTCTGCAGCGAACTTGAACTCGGCTACATAGTTGAATGCAAAAACAGGGAAGATATTGAACATTCACTTGCTGCAGATGCCGATGTCGTGGGGGTAAACAACAGAAACTTCCAGAACTTCAGTGTGGATCTTAAAACCACACAAAAACTTTCAAACAGCGTACCACCAGAAGTGGTCCTAGTATCTGAAAGTGGTGTTCAAGGTCCGGAAGATGCAAAGAAAGTAGCAGGATATGGGGCAGATGCAATACTTGTTGGATCTGCAATCATGGGAACTGCAAACACTGAAGATATGCACAGGGCAGCAAAAAATATCATAAAATCTGTTAAAGGTTTAAAGGTTGGTAGAACATGAAGATCAAAGTCTGTGGAATCACCAGATCAGAGGATCTAACCCGATGCGAAGAATCAGGTGCAGAGCTCATGGGCTTCATCAACGTTAAAAGGTCCAAGAGAAATTTGAGCCTCAAAGAAATTAAAAACCTAAGATCTGGGATGAAAAATAAGGAGAAAGCGGTCCTAGTCTTAGAACCTGCAGATATAGAAGAAGTGGTCATGAAGATGAAGAAGACAGGGGTGAGAAATGTTCAACTCCACTCCCTCACACCCAACCAGATCAACTATCTCAGGTGGATAGAAAAATATGAAAGAACACCGTTTGAAGCCCACCTTAAAATATTCAGGGCAGTGGGACTATCACCCGATTCAACAAAAATCAAAAACGGTGAAACAGTACTTACACCTGGAAAGAAAAGGGAAATAGAAGAATTTGCACGCTGCTGTGATGCACTTGTACTGGACTATCAAATGAACGGTAAAAGTGGGGGCACAGGAAAACAGATACCCATGAAAATAGCATTAGAAGCAGTTGAAACTGCAAAAAATGCAGATAATAACGTTGAAATATTTCTTGCAGGCGGAATAAACACTGCAATAATAAAGAACAGGAAGGAAGTCCTGGAAAAGGTGTTTGACTACGTCGATGTTAATTCTGGAGTTGAAGATGCTCCCGGAATAAAAAATTCTCAACAGCTTAAGGAACTCTTTGAACTGACTTAAATGGGTTTAAAATATCATTTGAAAGTTAATTTAGAAGAAATAATCTTTATTCGCAGATAAAAAGTATAATAATTATTGGAAGTGATTAAAAATGTTGGAAGATGGTAAATTTGGTAAATACGGGGGAATATTTGTTCCCGAACTCATCATACCTGCACTTGAAGAGCTTGAAGAAGCATTTTACAAGTACAAAGACGATCCTGAATTTAATGAAGAACTCAAATTTTATTTAAAGGAATTTGCAGGCAGACCAACCAACCTTTACTTCGCTGAAAATTTATCAAAGAAGTTTGGGTGTAGGGTATACTTGAAGCGTGAGGACATGCTCCACACAGGAGCCCATAAAATAAACAACACACTGGGCCAGGGACTGCTTGCAAAGTACATGGGAAAAACCAGATTAATAGCAGAAACAGGAGCTGGACAGCATGGAATAGCAACAGCTGTTGTTGGGGCACTGTTTAAACTGCCTGCAGATGTGTACATGGGTAGTGAAGATGTTGAAAGGCAGAAGATGAATGTTTTCAGGATGGAACTCTCTGGAGGAAAGGTTATTCCAGTGGAAACAGGTTCAAAAACACTTAAGGATGCTATTAATGAGGCATTCCGGGATTGGATCACCAATGTGGAAAACACACACTACCTAATAGGTTCAACAATGGGACCACACCCATACCCAACCATGGTTAAACACTTCCAGAGCGTCATAGGAGAAGAGGCCAGAAGACAGATCATGGAGAAGGAGGGCAAACTTCCAGACGCAGTCATTGCATGTGTTGGTGGAGGTAGTAATGCCATGGGAATATTTGCAGGATTCGCTGCTGATGATGAAGTTGAACTCATAGGTGTTGAGGGTGGTGGTGATGGGACTGAAACACCACGAACAGGTGCAACTCTGTGCAAAGGTACAGAAGGAATTCTCCACGGTTCATTATCCTTCGTACTTCAGGACCAAGATGGCCAAATAAATGAGGCACATTCAGTTTCAGCAGGGTTAGATTATCCTGGTGTGGGACCCGAACATGCACACATGAAGGTAACAGGACGTGCAAACTACGTGGCAGTAACCAACAAAGAAGCACTCAGAGGATTTGAACTACTCTCCAAATACGAGGGAATAATACCTGCACTTGAAAGCTCACATGCAGTTGCATACGCAGAAAAATACGCATCAATGGAAGAGAACAAGGGAAAAACAATCATCATAAACCTGTCTGGAAGGGGAGATAAGGACATGTTCATAGTTGCCAAGGAAATGGGGGTGGAAGTATGAACCCAAACAACCAGAAAACCAAGACCTACAAAGAAGTATTTGAAGAACTTAAAAACAAGAATGAAGGAGCATTCATACCATTTGTAGTTGCAGGGGACCCTAACTTTGAAACATCCATCGAGATAGTTAAAAAATTCGTTGAAAACGGGGCAGACGCACTTGAAATTGGATTCCCATTTAGTGATCCTGTTGCAGACGGTCCAAGTGTACAAACAGCAGATATCCGTGCACTTGAATCTGGAATGACCACAGAGAAGTGCTTCAAATTCATAGAAAGAATTCGTGAATTTACCCAGGTACCTATAGGACTGCTTGTTTACTACAACCTCATCTACAGGAAGGGCATTGAAACATTTTACAAACGTGCCAGTGAAGCAGGTGTAACTGGAATTCTTGCAGCAGACCTTCCAATAGAAGAAGCAGGATCCGCAGTTGAAATGGCAGACAAGTACGGTGTCAATCAAATATTCATGGTTGCACAGACAACCAGAAACGAGAGGATCGATGAAATAGCTAAACATGCATCAGGATTTCTCTACGTTGTGGCCGTCATGGGTGTGACAGGCGCAAGATCAGACATCCAAACAAGCACAGTTGATCTCATAACAAGGGTTAAAGATCGTACAGATCTACCAATTGCAGTTGGCTTTGGAATTTCAAAACCTGAACATGTGCGGGACGTTATAAAATCAGGATCCAACGGTGCAATAGTAGCCAGTGCCATCATAAACATCATCACAGCTAACCTTGACAACAAAGACAAGGCACTCGAAGAGATTGGTAAATTCTGCAGTGAACTTAAACAATCAACCAAGATATAGGACGCACACAAAATGATATCTGAATGTCTCAAAAAGGTTGTAGCTGGAAATGACCTGACTCAAGATGAAGCCTACACCTCAATGATGGAAATGACCAGTGGAGAAGCTGGAGAAATAAGAACAGCAGCATTTTTAACGGCACTTAGTATGAAGGGTGAAACAGCAGATGAAATAACAGGCTTTGTGAAGGCTATGAGGGAGTTATGCATCGAAGTTTCACCTGAAACTGACCTTCCGCTGGTGGATACTTGCGGTACCGGGGGGGACCGGCTTAAAACATTCAACATAAGCACCACAGCCGCAATTATAGCTGCTGCATCCGATGTTGCCATAGCAAAACATGGAAATAGGAGCATAACCAGTAAATGTGGAGGTGCAGATATTCTTGAAGCCCTGGGTGTTAACATAAACTGCGATAAAAGTTCAGTTGAAAGATGTATCGAAACCTGTAAGATTTCCTTCATATTTGCACCAAATTTCCATCCCTCAATGAAAAGGATAATGCCAGTCAGACAGGAACTGGGAATAAGAACGGTGTTCAACATATTAGGCCCTTTAACCTCACCTGCAAATGCAGATATACAGCTGCTAGGTGTTTTTGACCCGGAATATGTGGAGATCATTGCAGATGTTCTTAAAAATCTTGATGTTAAACATGCAATGGTGGTGCATGGATTTGATGAGAACGATGATCCAGCCATGGATGAAATTTCTACCATAGGCAAAACCAGGGTGGCAATTCTTGAAAATGGAAGGGTAACTGTTAAAGACATCTATCCCGAAGATTTTGGTGTTAAAAGGTCAAAGTCAAGATTTATAAGGGCACCTGAAACCATTGAAGAAAACATCCAAGTGGTGAAGGATGTTCTATCTGGTAAAAACAGCACAACAGAGGAAAGGGCAAAGCTTGACATGTGTCTTGTTAATGCAGCTGCCATACTCTACATTGCGGGACAAGCAGATAGTTTAAAGATGGGTTACCAAAATGCATATGCAACAGTTAAATCTGGAAGGGCATTGGAAAAACTTGGAAGTTTCATCGAGATAAGTAACAACTAAAAAAAAATTCAACCCTGAATTAGAAGACCGCGACAAGGAAGTTGAATAAATTTTTAAATTCAACATCCAACACTTTATTTTATTTTTTAAGCTTTAATATTATTTAGAAGTAGATTTAAACTTTTATTTGATATATTATTGAAAAAAGAGGTAAAAAAATGAGGTAATAATGTGTTTAACTCATTACCTTGAATTTTACAATTGCTCCATTTGAATATTTTTTTTACTCAAATATATATTTTTTGAAATTGTTCTCGATATTAAAATTTCAGAAATAATGGCATAAAAAAAAAGTTGTAGCAATGAAAAATTTAATGGGCCCGCTGGGATTCGAACCCAGGACCTCACGGTTATCAGCCGTGCGCTCTACCGCCTGAGCCACGGGCCCTCAAATATAAAAGAGTTACACATACTTAATTGTATTCGTAAACAGTCAAAAATACTATAGGGGTAGATTCAACATTTACACTTCATCCTATATAACCTTTTTCTCTATTTCATGATTTTTTAGGTTGCACCAGGAGATCTTTAGTACCATGGATCAGAATTTTATTACATATTCCAGTCAAGACCCTTTTGATAGCAAGCTCACAAGTTCGGTGACGCAACTATCAAGATCATCGTTGTGCAAAATTTTAACGAAAGCACTACATAAAACAGCGGCAGACATCATGGACATCCTCAACAATTGAAACTGTTCTTCCAAAGATTTCAGATCAACCAATGATCTGTTACGTGTATCATCACCCATCCTTCGAAGCATGATGTCTTCGTAGGAGGCTTCAACAATAACGATCAGATCTGGACAGAAGGTTTCAATTGGTAACGATTGAATGTAACCCTCATCAGAAATATCTAAACCATGCAGATCCACCAGAAGATTCTGGTTTTTTGCCATGGTCCGAACTTGGATAGCAGCCTGTTTCCAAATGAATTCCTGGACTTCAAGTTTTAGATGAAACATTTCACCTTGACTTGAAGCCAGATCATTGGATGTGGCTACTTCGAGCATGAGCTCTCCATAGTTCACATATTTAATTCCAACTTGCCCTGTTGCAGTTTTGCAAAGTGAGGTTTTACCCACACCTGGAACACCAACAAGGGCTGTGATGTTCCAATTCATGGCATTTATTTGTTGACCATTTCACTGATGGCATCTGCCATCATATGGCCTTCCATTACAATTTCAGCCTTATCAATTTCATCTAAACCTTCAGCAGCTGTTCTGGCCTGCATAGCCATGTTAGCAGCACTCATACATCCAGGGTTTGTAGGTGTAATGGTAATTTTAGCTGTTTTAGCTTCTTCATCCACTTCAATACCAGTTACCAGGCCCATTTCAACAATACTTACTCCCATATGTGGATCTGCTACAGTTGAAAGTGCGGTTCTTATTTTCTCTACTAGTTCTTCTGACATGTTATCCCTCGATTCCTTTTTATTTTTTTAAATCTTATTTTTTTTCAAATTTAATTTTTATGTTTTGTAAATTTGAATCTAAAAAATTATTCTAGATTAGAATGAATTAGTTGTCTTTTAATACCCTATGGTATTTATACTTTATAGGGTGTTTAAAAAGAAGGGGTTAATTCTTTTTTCTGTGTCTGATTTTCACTGCAACACCTTTAGTTGCAGATTTCATCTCTTTTCCACTGAGCACAGATTTACCCACGGCCATAACTTCCCCATCTCTAACTACCACAACTTCATCCATTGGCACGATATTCGGATCTGCATCAACAACTCCTGGTGTAAATAAGGTGTTGGTCTTCATCTCAAAATCAATTTCAACCCAGTTAACACCCATGTCGTACACCTTCTCCCCACCTGGAAGGTTCAAGGAGTACAGTCCAGTATCGAAGGACAGTGTTGCAAACTGTTCATGGTTGTAGATCATCTTACGTGTGAATCTTCCAACAGCTTTGGTTTCATCTGGTATGAAACTATCGCCCTTTTTGGTGTTGAACTGGTACCTTGCAATGGATCTGAAACCATTAATTCGTTTCTGACTGTTTTTGATCCTGGGATAATTTCTGAGTTCCTTCTTAAGGTTGTCCATGGATTCCCATGAAGTTGCCCTACCATCTTCAACCGTGTAAATGGCATCTTCAAGGTGTGCTTCACAAGCCTCCCTGTAACCACCTGAAACATGTGCAATCACATCTTTTCCATCCACGTAGCTTTTAAGACATTCTCCAGTGAGATCAATTTCCTCGTGGGACCAGTCTCCTGTGGTGGATGTGTCGTAGGATTGTATTGGATAGGTGCGATCCATTTCACGTGGACAAACACCAAATGGTGAGGTTAAAATTGCCTCCTGAACACCCTTGGTTGCCCTCATAAATACAGAGTGGGACTTGGAATTTGTGTAGGGTTTTCTCATGCTGCATGGTAAAACCACGACCACATCACCCAGTGGTTCGAGCAAACTCATTCTTTCACGCCATCTGACCACTTCAGGCCGATATAAAGATTCATCAATGGTACATGGTATTTTCATATTAAATTTTCCTCGTGTAAATGATTTTATTTTATATATGTATACTAGAAATTTAGTCAGTTCTATATTAATAATGTTCTCAATAAACCTAAAAATAATCTACAGTAGAAATATTTCTGTTGGAATCAAAGAAAAAATTTGGTAGAAAAACCCAATTAATGGTCAAATCAATGAAGTCTTAAGGATTTCAAACCATATCCTCCATGATATGCTTATGATTTAGGGAAATTTATCATTCCATTGGCCTGCAACTCTAGAGATCCGCTTTCGAGAAGTTCCAGTACAATTCCTTCGATTCTTTTAGCTGTAGCTCCTCTTGTAACTTTTATTCCGAACAACCTGGATGTTTGCTTAATAATTTCTGCCATTGGAGATGCATATTGGGTTTTTAAAACTATCTGCACTGCTTTTGCAATTTCCTCATCACTTATGAGGTTGATCTTGGCCGGAGGATCAACGGAACGTCTTCTGACCCTTAGTACAGCACTTCGGGAGTAGACAAAATCGTCCCTGATGATGATGTTATTTCTCTCATCTGCAAGCTGCACACCTGCCATGATAGAATCATGAATTCGTTTACCTGCCCTTTTAAGTCCCCAAACAACTCTTATTCGCCTTATTATTTCGTTGATGTGTATTGGGCCTTCTTCATCCACAATTTGCACCACGAGCCTTGCCATGTCCTCCGCAGATTTTTCATGGATCTCACCGGTCACTGGAATACAGAACTCTGTGCAAGGGACATAATCCACAACACTGTCTTCTTCATCTTCCACAATATCCACGAACTCAACAGCTTCATCTATAACAGGTTTCTCCAATTCTTCGTGAGCAGGAGTTTTGGATACTTCTTCCTCCTCAACTTGTAGTGGTTCGTTCGCTGCCCTATGTTTTTTTATGTTTTGGGGTTCTGGTTCTTCTAATTCTGGAATGGTTCCTTCTTCAACAAACTCTGAGGATACTTCTGGTTCTTCGAACTTGGCATTTTCAACGATTTCAGAGTCTGCAATGATTTCAGGATCTGTTTCAGGAGATAGTTCAGGGTTCAAATCCTCAGATTCCCACTTAACTGTCTGAGGATCGGTTTCCTCTTCAGGTAATGTGCTGTTTTCTGGGTTTCCAGTTCCTGTTCTCTCGTAGGCAGGTTCGTACTCTCCAATGGGTTTGACAGTTTCACTGTCGTCTGGTGTTGTATCGAGTTTGACTATTGGCTTTAAATCTTTAGCATTTTTAACAGCTTCGAGTAACCGTTTTTCAGATTCAGCACGGTTTCTGTACCAGTCTGTGGACCATACTCTGTAGATGTGCCATTCTAAACCCTCTAGAATTTGCTGGCGGAGCCTGTCCCTATCCCTGGCTACTGGTGAACTGTGGTAGGTTTCCCCATCACATTCGATTCCCACAAGGTACTTGCCCCTTTCTTCTGGATCTACAACTGCAAGATCTAGCCTGAAACCTGCACAACCCACCTGCTTGTGAACTTCGTAGTTGTGGGATCTCAGGAATTCATAGAGGGAATCTTCAAATTCCGTGTTTAACTCGTCATCAGAATCGTACTTGGTGTCAAGCATCTTGGTTTCAGAGTACTTTAAAAATGATTTAAGGGCTCTGAGTCCGAATGGTGCATTTTCATTCAGATTAATTTCTGTGTGTCTGAAATTGGAGAATACAACAGTTTTTTCTCTTGCCCTGGTTATCAGCACATTTAAACGTCTTTCTCCTCCTTCCCTGTTTAGTGGTCCGAAGTTTAAACTCAGGTGTCCGTTTTCATCGTTCCCGTACCCTACACTTATGAATATTACATCTCTTTCGTCTCCCTGGATGGTTTCCAGGTTTTTAACGAAGAAATGTTCTTCAAGATCGTTTGAAAAGTATTTTTCAAGTGAGGGATTCTGTCTGAGGTAAAGTTCTACCTCCTCAAGAATTGCCTGTTGTTGTTTGATATTGAAGGTTCCTATACCCAAACTCTTGGAGAGACCATGTTCTCTGTAGTGATCTCCAGCAGCTTCAACAACCCTTCGTGCTTCCAGCCTGTTTGACGATGTGTTACCACGATCGTAAACTGTGTCTTCCATATATTCGAACTTGAGTCCGAGGCTTTCAGTTTCATGACAAGGTGAAGGATAGATGAGTAGGTTGTTGTCATAAAATTCCTGGTTGGAAAGTGCTATTAAAGATTCATGCCTGCTTCTGTAGTGCCACCTCAACATCTTAGTTGGGAACCTTCCCTTGCAAAGGTGTAAAATACTTTCCATATCAGATATAGAAGCAATTTCATAGTCCTCATTCTCATCAGTCTCGAGTATGATGTCAAAAAAGGTTGTAGGTGGAAGCTGTCTTGTATCACCCATAACAACAGCTTGATTAGCCCTTAAAAATGCTCCAAGTGAATCTTCGGGTTTGACCTGACTGGCTTCATCGAAGATAACCACATCGAACCGAAGGTCCACAGAATTTTTAGGGTCTATGAACTGGGCAACGGAAAGTGGACTCATCATGAAACATGGTTTAATCTTTTTAACCAGGTTACCTGCATTGGACAACAGTTTTCTTATGGGCATGTGACCCCTTTTCCTGTTAAATTCACTGAGTAAAATTCCTAACTCGGAAGTTCTAGAAACTGCAGTGTTAATGTGGGGTCTGTTGTAGGCTATCCTGTTTGAAATTCTTTTCCTGTTGAGTGAAATAATCTGCCTGTCTAGATCAATGAACCTACCGATTTTTCTCTCGTGAATTTCACCAATAAAGCTTGAAAGTATGTGATTTTCAAGAAATGCATTTCTTAGAAGATCGTCTGCAAAGTTAGCCTTTAAACATGGGATAATATCGTCGATATTAATTTTATCCGCCTTTATAAGCTCCACAATTGGCTGGGCAATTGGGCTTGGAGTTTCATTTAAAATTGCAGTTAACTGTGACCATTTCTGGAGTAGGGGCATGCCCTTAAGGAAGTTTTCAATACGGCTTTCCAGTTCGTGAAACCTCACAAACCTCATTTTAGCACCGAACACAAGTTCCTCATCAATTTTGATGTAACCTTTTATTGCCTTGTAAACCTTTAAAAAGCTGCCATAATCCTTGTTAAGTTTTTGGATGGTTCCATTGATGGTTGCAGTGTCTGGTCCGTCCACAATAATATCAAAGGTCCTTTCTGTTATCTTTCCTGTTTTCAACAGTTTTTTAACTGTCAAAACCCATTCAGCAAGGTCCTTAATTTTTTTGAGATCAGTTTCAGTACCCTTCCACTCATCTCCAAACACAGCTTTAGCTTCAGAATTTAGATCCTCCAGTTTTTTCTGCAGTTCTTGACAGGATTTAAGGGTTTTAAGATCTTCAATAATCACTTCATCATCTTCAGGAACAGCGTCCCTGTAAAGTTTGGCTATTTTATCTTTGGACTTCTTGTATTTTCCCCTGAAACTTTTTAAGAATTTGGAAGAAGTTTCCTGGTAATCGTCTAGAAGACTCTGGATATTGGTATTTAAAACTCCTTTGTTGAACCTCTTTTCCAGTTCTTTCCTGTTTGTATCGTACTCCACCATGATGTCTATGATGTGTATGATTTCACTCCTACCAATTTCCCAGACAGGATTGAAAAGTACATCAGGATTGGTTGTGAGGGGATCTGCAATTAAAAGTGCTGTTTTGATGGAACTGTCAAGTTCACTCTTATTTAACGGTTTCCTAATGCCAGTTAATTCGATTAGTTCGTAAAGATCTGCTTCCACATCGTTGAGTGTTAAAACAGCATTTTCAAGCAGTTCAGCAATGTCTTCACTGTCTGTTGGTAGTATGGTTCCAGGTTCGGTGTTGTACCATGCATTCTTAGAAATTGGTTTAAGTGGTGTTATGACTTCGGTAACATTTTTCAATGTTGAAACAGCATTTTTCCAATCCTTTTGGGTGTAAGATTCAGGATTCTCGATGTGTGCCCTTGGAATATTTCTTTCAACCTTCTTGAAGTGTTGAATAGCATCTTCCTTCATACCGAAGAGTTGGAAGGGTGAAAAACCAGAGTTTCCAATGGAGGTGTGTAGAACTTCGTTGTACTGGTTGAGTTCAAGTTTCAACCTTTCAAGTTCTTCAAATTCTTCGTCCAAGGGTCTTAAACGGTCATATTGGCTGTAAAGAGTTCTTTCAAGTTCTTTTAAAACATTTTTCTTGTTGGATTTGTGGCTGTGAAGCTCGAGACAAAATTCTCCCAATCCAATACTATCTAAACGTGTTTTAACAACCTCTAAAGCTGCCATTTTTTCACTGACAAACAGTACGGATTTACCGTTGGCCATGAGTTCAGATATGAGGTTTACAATGGTTTGAGATTTTCCTGTGCCTGGGGGTCCCTCAACAACCAGGTTCATTCCACTTTTAGCCTCTTCAACCACTGCTATCTGTGAAGAGTCAGCGTCAACAACGTTAAAAACATCTTTACTATTCAGTTTCTTGTCAACATCTTCCTCATTAAACTCTGTTTTGTCAATGGATTCAACATCATCAAACAGGGTTTTTATTATGCTGTTTTCAGCAATGGAAACTCCGCCCCAGCTCGCAGGGTCCAGGTCCTTGAACATCACGAACTTGGTGAAGCTGAAGAAGTTGAGGTAAATTTCGTACACAACGTTCCAATCTTTTTTAGGTTCTATTGCATCGGAAACAGATTCGAAGTAGTGGTAAATACCCTCCTTATGTTCGGGCATTTCAAAGCCAGGCAGTTCAACACCCTGTTCAAGCAGTTTTTCCTGGAGCGAAATGTTTGGAATGATATCTTCACCAGTCCATCTGAGTTTGAAGGAACCTTTAACCTTTTTACGTTCCAGTTCAACTGGTATCAATATTAAAGGTGCCTTTCTCTTGGTTTCAAGGTCGTTGTTTTCGGTCCACTCAAGAAAACCAAGGGCCAAGTAGAGTATGTTGTATCCCTGTTCTTCCAGCACTGATCTGGCCTGTTGATTGATGTAGAACAATCTTTTTTGAAGCTCTTCAGCTTCGTGATTGGTTTGAAGCAGCAAATTCCTGTGTTTGCTTGAAACCTTGCTGTTTGGAAGGGGTAACTTCCAGAGCAGGGATGCTTCCTTGTCTGTGATGTCTATGGGTTTGAGTTTTAACTCTTCCTCTTCTTCCTCGACCTCTTCAGGTTTTTGATTTCCTTCAAAATCCTTTTTTACAGGCTTTCTGGCCCTTGGAATGAACTGCATCTTCTTATCTTCCAAGACCATGAGCTGGTAGATCTCCGTTGGAATTTCATCCACAACTTTGATAGATTTGGCAAGCGGTTTGAAGTTTAAGAGTTTGTTTCGCATGGTCAAATCAAGCAAATTTTTTCTGAGTGCCCCTATCTTTGCTTCCGTGTTAATATTTGCTGATTCTTCCATCACAACTACCCCAACATCTTATCCAATTACAATTTATTCTTTAAAAAACTATCTTAGTCTTATATGGAATAAGTTTTTCTATTGTTGATTGGTTTCTGTTCCAATATTCCAATGGATTAACCATGAATATCCAGAAACAATAAAAAAAGATTCAAACCCAACCTTAAAATTTTATCATGAAAAATAGACAGAATTGGGATTTTGTATTAAAATATATAAAAAAAATTTTTGTAAAGAAAGTTGTTTTTAACAGGTTCACTAGCTTTGCAGTTCTCCGTTTATCCATTTAACCCCAGTTATAACAGCCAGGTCCCTGTTTACAGATACTAAATCTGATTTATCCAGTTTTGAAACATTATCCTTTCCTGTTATTCTGGTTAGGTTAGCTACTTCCTGGGATGATAGCTTTATGAAGTTGATTAGTTTATGAACACTTTCCTCCTGATCCACCTGTTTTTCGAGCTTTGGGTTTTGGGTTGCAATGCCTGTTGGACAGTTACCTGTGTAGCACAACCTGTACTGTTCACAGTTAATTGCTATCAGGGCTGCTGTACCAATATAAACTGCATCGGCACCGAGGGCAAGACATTTAGCAAAGTCAGCAGAGCTTCGAAGCCCACCGCTACCAATGAGTGAAACTCTTCGTTTGGGTTTTAAATTTTCTAAGGTTTGCTTTGCACGTGGTAATGCAGAGAATATTGGTATTCCAACATTTTCCCGTACATACTTGTCTGTTGCACCGGTACCTCCACCAAAACCGTCAAGTGCTATGAAGTCCACTCCAGCTTCCACAAGTACCTTCACATCATCTTCAACATTTCCGCAACCGATTTTTGCACCTATGGGTGCTCCTGAACTCATTCTCCTGAGTTTTGACACCTTCTTTTTCAGATCCCTTGGTGTGAGTATGTCTGGATGGTGGGCTGGTGAGTAGGCTGGTTCGCCATTTTCAAGGTTCCTCTTGCTTGAAACTTCTTCAGTCATCTTCTCTGCAGGTAGATAACTTCCCTTACCTGGATAGGCTCCCTGTCCAAATCTGATCTCTATTGCAGCGGCATTTTTTAAGATTTCATCTTCAACACCAAACCTTCCAGTGGAGTACTGAACAACCATGGTCTTGGAACTTTCTAGTTCTTCATCAAGAACACCACCTTCACCTGAGTTAAAACCTACATTCAAGTTCGAAGCAGTTTTTGAAATCACAATTTTAGCACTCTTTGAAACAGCACCAAAACTCAGTCCAGATATCATTATGGGACTTGACAGTTTCAAAGGCTTTTTAGCATCTTTTCCAAGCACGATACTGGTTTTAACAGGGTCTGTTGCATTTAGGGGTAGAATCATGACCTGAGCTGGTACGAAGTAGAGGTCGTCCAATGAAAATGGGAGTTTTTTAAGGGATCCCATGGATCCAACCACACTCTCACCAACAGCACTTTCATCCTTTATGTCCACCACAGCTTGGTAGCGATCATCATCCTCATCTGAACGTTTTTTTCTCATGAAAACCTTGTTTTCACCAACCATGTCCTTGTCACAGAAATAAATACCCTTGAGATTATATTCGAAGTAAATGGGACATGTATCGCAGATACAAACCTCGATGTCCACATCACATTTACTTGGCCCCTTTCCACAGTAAAGAACTTCACCACCACATTTGTAGGGGTAGCTTGGACATAGCTTACAGTGGCACTTAGCACGATTTTCTGGCGAATTTTTTATTTTCATTAACTTAGATTCCGAGTCTTGAACCATTTTCTACTATCTCCAATAAATTTTGTCAATGGTGAGGTTTCAAAGGGATGCATTGATCTTGTCTATACGAACCTCTTAGGATCTGTATTAATATCTACGATCACTGGTTTTTCAGATTTTAAAGCTTTTTCAACTGCAGCTGGAAGATCTTCTGGTTTTTCAACCTTGATACCCACACCTCCACAACACCTTGCATAATCTGCATAGTTAAGATCCTGGAGTTCTGTCTGCCAATTTTCATAGCCCTCCATCTTCTGTTCCTGCATGATCATTCCCAACTGTTTGTTGTTGAATATGAAGACCTTGATTGGAAGCTCATATTTAACTGCCGTTAAAAAGTCTGCCATCACCATTGAAAAGCCACCGTCACCTGTGATACACACAACCTGTTTATCCGGGTACATGAGTTGGGATGTGAGTGCAGCTGGGAATCCAAAGCCCATTGAAGCCAGATTTCCCGACATGATCATTTTCTGAGTCTTTTTCATCCAGAAATTTCTTCCAAACCACCAGCAGTGCTCACCAACATCGAGGGTAATTATGGCATCCTTGTCAATCATCTCATTCAACACACCCAAGATGTAAGGTGCCCTGAGAGGAGTTTTATCAGACTCAAATTCCTGTTTAAGAAGTTCTATCCATTCTTTTTTGAGTTTAGCCATTTCTTCCATGTAGTCCTTTCTTTCTACCTCTTTCACAAGGTCATGGAGCATTGGTAGAATTTCTGAACAGTTTCCAATTAAACCAACCTCAACTGGAAATCTTCGGGATATCATAAGGGGATCAATATCTATCTGAACAGTTTTTTTCTCTGGTATTTGGGTCATGTCTGAAAATGATGATCCAATCACTATGAGCAGATCTGCATCGTCCACGAGTTTGGTTGATGCTGTTGATCCAATACCTCCGTGGCTTCCAACGTAGAGATCTTCGTACTCGTCCACCACTCCCTTGGCCCTGAAGGTGGTTGTGATGGGTGCCTTAATTTTCTCTGCAAATTTTAAAAGAGCTTCGCCCTGTTCTATTGAACCAAACCCTGCAATAATAACTGGCCTTTCAGATTTATCTATGATCTTGGCTGCCCTTTCAATGAGGTATTCCGTGGGTTTGGTTGCCCTGGTTGGAAAATTTCCCTTAAATGGAACTAGTTTGGTTTGGTGGTCCAACTTCTGGACATCGTTGGGAATTCCAATATGTGAAACTCCCCTTTCAATCAATGAATGTTTAATTGCCAGGGTTGCCAGGGTGGTTGTCTGATCCCGGGACATTAGGATCTTGTTAAACACAGTTAAGGGTTCAAAAAATGAGTACTGATCTATTTCCTGGAAGGATCCCGGGCCAATTAACTGTCTTTTCACCATTCCTGTTAAAGCAACCACAGGGGAATGATCTAGTTTGGCATCGTAGAGTCCTGTGGCAAGGTTGGTTGCTCCAGGACCTGCAACAGTTAAACATGCTGCAACATTTCCTGTGAGCTTACCATAGGCTGAAGCCATAAATGCTGCGGTTTGTTCGTGTCTGACTTGTATGAACTCGAGTTTTGGATTGTTTTTTATGGCATCCACCACACCCAGTATGGATGTGCCTGGAATTCCAAAAACATGTTTAAGACCTAACTCTGCCATCTGACCAACCAGAATATCTGAAACACTTTTATCACCCTTCAAATGTTCAACAGACTCTTCTTGTAACGGTACAAAAACAGATTTAGGGGAGTTACAGACCGGACATCTCCAGTCATCAGGCAGTTCATCAAACTTATCAGATTCAACATCTTCATCATAAATGTAATTACAGACTGTGCATCGATATTTGCCCATTTAAACACCTTTCAACTAAAAAATAAATTAAATATATCCACACCTATTTATGAATTCCAAACTAAATAAAATCTTGTATTATGGGTTTAGAAGGTGTTTTTTTGGTGATAAAAACTGGAAAAATTAGGATTTAATTTTTTATGATACAAAGTACAATATATCAGACATGGAAAATTTCAAGGTGAACAGGGGATCAGACAACAGAACATTCATTGAAACACGATCCTACAAAAATCTTCACAAACAACTGAAAACACTTAAAACCCGGCATGGAAGAATAATTCATGTGGTGGGTGCACCTGGAACAGGAAAATCTTCAAACATCTACGCAGCAATTAAAGAACTCGGATTAAACTGTTATGATCTTGAACTTGGACTCATGGATCCCAATGCAGATGCATCCAAACTCATGGACCAGATATACCATGATCTGAAGAGTGGTTTAAATGCAAGGTCCAAATCAGAAATCTACCATGATCTAGCAAGTTTTGATGCCCTGGTCATTGCAGACAAATTTCATGACACACATCTAATGAACACTGAAATGGTGGGGTACAGTTTATGGACAAAAACCAAGGGAATTGGTTCGCTTAAATTTTATATACTATGTATGAAGGAGTACCTTCTAAATAGGAAGAAGTACGAAGAAATTAATATAATTATTCAAACAGCCTGGACTGTGAAACTAAATAAGGAGAAGAAGGATCTTTTTACGGATTTTGGAATCTTGTCCAGGTTTGCATTGGCCATGTTGAGGCTGTTTTTTGAAGTTGTGGAGATAAGGTACAGTCGTGAAGAAACTGTTGAAATAGTCAAAAGCCATGTTGATGCAGACCAAAAAATCATCGAAGCCCACATAGATGAACTTGGTAACAAACCAAGGTTGGTGTGCCAGGCCATAAAATACGAGTCGTAAATAAATTTAGTTCCCTTTTAATTCGCAAATTTTATAAAAAATTATTAATGTAAATTATATTCATAAAGTTATATCCTTAAAACAAATAGGAGCCCATCAAAAATTTAAGGAATAAACAGATGGGTAAAATTTGATACCACATTTATATGAATTCCAATGGTTTTGTGTTTAAATTTCGTTCATGGCATGGATTTTGTCCGTTAAAAAAAAATTAATTATTCCCGATACCATGATTAAAACTCTTATAAAGTCCACAAGAATTAGTTGGGCCGCAAAAAATGTGAACATGTACCTTCTGGTTTTAACATACGCCTACTTTGCAGATGCATTTATAAGCAATCCCCTTGAAATACTTGAAGGCCTAATTCTTGTATCTGCGCTTTGGGGAGCTCTTTACAGTCTAAACGATCTGACTGATATTGACGAAGATATGAAGGACTCCATGAAACAGTCCAGACCATTCATACAGGAACATGTTGAAAAGAAGTGGATAGTTGCATTTTGCTCGGTGATCATAGGAGCCGTGTTTGTGGTTTCAATTTTAACACTGCCCCTGGCCTTCACAGTGATAGTTCTGTTGATGTTTTTAAATCAGGTGTTGTACACTGTTCCTCCTATCAGGCTCAAGGACACGGTACTTGCACCATTTTTCAGCACAGCAACCAATTCAGTGCTTAGAATGGCTTCCTGTGCAGTTTTACTGGGAAGTATTGCCATAGTACCTTGGAGTGTTTACCTGTTCATGTACGTTGGAAGCATGGGTACCTACATCATGTACAAATCCAAACAGAAAATGGCCAGTGTATTAACAGCCATAACAGGAATTATACTCCTTTATGCATTTATTAATGGAGATATGAATCTGATACAGTTTGCTGTGGCAGTTCTACCGGCATCCTTTGCAACCTTACCACTTTATCTGTCCCTATTCACACAGAAGGATAAGATGTTCGATATTGCAGACGTGCTGTACCACCAAATTGCCATGATCTTCTTCTTGATCTGCATATTCTACATACTATTTTTCCATTCAACACCTGTCTAAAACTCAAACACCACATTTTTTTTTGAAGCCACCTGCCCAGGTTACTATGTGGTAATCTAAAATTTCAGATCAAAATGGTCTAGTTATTTGTATAAAAAAGTAAAATCTTAAAAAAATGAATAATTTAAATTTAAAATAAGAAATAAGGGAAATTTTAATTAGAAAAGTTTTCCCAGTTTGAGCAGAGCCTTTGGTGAAACTTTTATGAGGAGCTTCACGAGTTCGGATGTGCTTATCTTCTCAAATTCGTAGTCTTGGAATGCTTCAGCAATTGAATCCAGTTCCTCATCTGAAAGGCTTAACATGTACTCCTTGGTTTTGAAGTACTTGTTGAAGGAATCTCCAATTTCCTCTTTACATATCTTTTCGTATTCTTTCAACCTTTTCTTGGAACAGTCTCCTTCTTTAATGGCTTCAGCTGCTACTTCACCGGCGTACTTACCTGCTTCAAGTGCTGTGATAATTCCTCCACCTGTGAGGGGGTTTACATGTCCTGCTGCATCTCCAACTATCATGACGTTGTCTTCAACCAGGTCCTTGAGCATTCCTCCAACTGGGTCTCCGCCTATGTTTAGTTCAACTGCCTGTGCATTTTGGGTAGCTGGACAGTTTTCAACAAATTCAAGGAGGTGCTGGTAGGCAGATTTATCTGTTACTGTGTTGACAATTCCAAGACCCACATTTGCTATGTCGCCACCCTTAGGGAATATCCATGCGTACCCTCCAGGTGCAACACTTCCAAAGTAGAATTCGATGCAGTCAGGGTCTTCCATTTCAACTCCTGCCATTTCAAACTGAATTCCAGATTCCATGTTTTTAGGTTTGACAACAGTTTTAAGTCCTCCCCATCTTCCAACACGGGATTCTGGACCGTCTGCTCCAACAACGATCTTGGCTTTGATCTCGAAGTCTTCTCCCATATTTTCACAGCTGACTATGTAGCCGTTGCTGTCCTTTCTCATGCCCCTTGCAAGGGTTTTGATCATGATGGTTGCACCGGCCCTTGCAGCGTCCATTGCCATGAACTTGTCGAAGACCTTTCTCTCCAATATGTAACCAGCCTCTGGAAGTTTGACCTGGTCATCGTTTAACCATACATCGGTACCGTTTGGGCTGACGAGTCTAACTCCGCTTAGTTCCTTGGTAACCCACCTGCTGCTGGGTTCGATTCCAAGTTTTTTCAATCCTTCCTTGGAAACTCCTTCTGCACATCGTTTTGGTGCTCCAATTTCTGATTTTTTATCCATAAGTATAACTTTTGCACCGTTTTGTGCTGCGTATTTAGCAGTGGATGATCCTGCTGGACCTGCTCCAATAACAAGAACGTCTGTCTCTATTAACTTCATAAGTATACATCTCCAGTAAAAATTTTAGTCTTCTTTGTCCAAAGCGTTAATAGGACACACACTTACACATATCCTACAGTCTTTGCATCCTTCTTCGTTAAAAATTAAACTTGTCTCACGGACTTCTATTAATGCACGAGGACAAACTCCTGCACATTCCCCGCAGTACATGCACCATTCCTTAACTATCATGTTTGATTACACCTACATTATTATTTTATAAATTTATCAAGCATTTTTTTTGAATTCTTATAATATATTATGTATCTACCAATAAGTACCAACATTATTTTTAGAAATCAAAGCTCTTTAAATTAAAGTTAAAAATTTTTTTATATATTATTTAACCTCTTTTAGCATAAAGGTTACCCTAGTTCAGGGGCATATTCAGATTTTTCTGATAAATTTTAATCTATTTTCATCCAATTTTTAGTTATACTAATTCGCACTAATCCTATGATTGATAATAACAAGTTTTATATATCTTAAATTTTCCATTATAACTTAACAATTAGTTTTACCAATATTGGGGTCAGATTTAGGAAGATTTTTCATAGGAGTATTATATAATGTTTAAACAGCATCCGAAGGGATTGTACCTGCTTTTTACCACTGAGATGTGGGAAAGATTTAGTTACTACGGTATGAGGGCAATACTCTCACTGTACATGATAAAGGCTTTGTTTTACAGCACAGCATTCACATCCAGCATATACGGATACTACACTGGACTGGTTTATCTGACACCTTTAATTGGGGGTTACATCGCAGACAGGTACTGGGGTAACAGAAAATCAATAATCACAGGTGGTTTTTTAATGGCTATGGGCCAGTTTTCACTTGCCCTGAGCAGCTACCTTTACACACCCCAGGCTGCTGGTACAGTTAACAGTTTCTTTGTTTTTAACCCTCAAACTGAATTCTTCTTGATTGGTTTGTTTTTACTGGTTTTTGGTAATGGATTTTTCAAACCCAACATATCATCCATGGTAGGGTTTCTCTACTCTGAAAATGATGGAAGAAGGGATTCTGCATTCACCATATTCTACATGGGAATCAACCTCGGAGCACTGATATCTCCACTTTTAATAGGAGGATTTGCAGATACAGGCGATCCAACCAACTTCATGTACGGTTTTTTAATCGCAGGAATAGGAATGTTATTTGGATTGGTGGTATTTATACTGGGAAAGAACAGATTTTTAGTGGATCCAGAGGGAAGATCAGTTGGTGTGATTCCAAACCACAAATACGATCCAGAGGACTGTGCCAAGTCAGAGGGCACACTCACATGGGTGGAAAAACAGAGGATACTGGTCATATTTATCCTTGCATTTTTCGGAATATTCTTCTGGGCAGCCTTTGAACAGGCAGGAGTGTCGTTAACCTTCCTGGCAGAGCAACACGTTGATCGTGTGGTAACAGCCCTTAACTTCAGCATACCTGCAGCATGGTTCCAATCTGTAAACCCACTTGCAATACTCCTCTTTGCACCAATCTTTGCAGCATTATGGCTTAAACTAAAGGATATGGGAAAAGAACCATCAATACCACTTAAAATGGCAATGGGACTGCTACTACTATCCTCGGGATTCATGCTCCTGGTGTTTGCAACAGGATCCCTGGATCATGGGGCCACAAGCATCAGCCCACTCTGGCTAATAGCAGTTTACGTACTCTTTACCTTTGGAGAACTGTGCATCTCACCAATAGGCCTGTCAATGGTCACAAAACTTTCACCTAAAAAGTTCACATGCCTGCTCATGGGTGTATGGTTTTTAACGAGTGCAGTTGCAAACATACTGGCAGGACAGATAAGCACACTCTACCCAGATCCATCGCTACCCACACCCTACTTACTTGGAATGCCCATCAACAGCTTCACATCATTCTTCATGATATTTGTGGTGATGTCACTCATAGCAGCTGTATTACTGTTCCTAATCAGAAAAAGACTCGAAACCATGATGCACGGGATAAGATAAGTTTAAAATTTAATTTTCCTTCCTTCTTTTTTTTCTTAATTTACAGAATACTATTCTAGCAATATTAGGCAAGTATTATCAATATATCTCTCTATGCTTACTTGAAATGGTTAACTATATTAGGCTAATATTTCATAACATGTTAAAATTGTTCGATCATAATTGATCATACATATTGGAGTAATGTGCTATGAAAACCGAATTTGTAACCTGTCTTAACTGTATCGACGGTAGAGTCCAACTACCTGTAATCAACTGGATACTAGAAAATTACGACGTTAAATACGTGGACATGATAACTGCACCAGGAATAAATGGTTTACTTTCAAATAGAAATAATGATGTGAGTGATATTCTTGAAAAGGTAACGTTTTCTAATGAAGGCCATTCAACAGAACTTATATTTGTTGTGGGACATCATGACTGCCTAGCAAATCCTATGGATGATGAAACACATAATAAACAAATAATTGAATCAGTGGAGCGTATTAAGGAATTGTACTCTGCTTGTGATGTAGTAGGATTATGGGTTGATGATGATTTCAATGTCCAAATAGTTTGTGAGCTTTAATTTCTATAATGACTCATGTTCGTTGTTTTATTTTTGATAGAACCACATATTTTTTTTAGATATTTTTAAAATAGAAATCTTGTTTTGTTTAATGGTGCGATGGGAATTATTATTCCATTACAGTCATAAAATAAATGGTTAAAAAAATCATTTTAATAAACAGTTTCTATTTTGTTTTAATAGTTAACTTTTAAGCTATCTAATTATCTGATATTAATTGGGGGGATGGAACTGTCATTTTTAAAATCTTGGAAGAGCAAAATCAGTGTAAACAATACCTTTGATTACAATATTTTCACAAAATTTCTATGTCACCGTATTCCAGAACGAACATTTAACATACGCGGATATTATTTCCCAGTATGTTCAAGGTGCACAGGATTTTATTTGGCTGGTTCTTTGTACTTCATTCTAGCTTATTTTCTTTATATTCCATACACCATCCCGATTATTATATTAGCTAGTTTAATGTTGATCCCCACTTTTTTTGATGGTTTTACTCAATTATTAGGATTGAGAGAAAGTAACAATGTTTTAAGATTTTTTACGGGTTTAATGGGTGGTGTTGGCCTAGCTATTTTGCTCAAAGCTATTAAATGGGCAATTGTAATGGGTTAATATTTTTTTTTCAAAGTCAGGGGAGGAATGATAAGAATGACAAAAATTTGTCCAAAATGTAAAACAGAAAATAGTGATAATGCGGATTTTTGCCAGAATTGCGGTACAGAATTGAAAGGATCTACAGATGCAGTAAACTCTAATGAAACATCTGGAAATGGAGTAATAGGTTTCTGGAATAAACAAAGTTCAAGAGGTAAACTTGGTATTGGTATAGGTGGTATTTGTTGTATAGGATTAATTTTAATTATTGCAATATCTGCATTTATGGCACCAGATGCTACAACTACCACTACAAATCTTAATAATACTCCTACATCTCCTTCTACACCATCTACAGATACCTCAACTAATAGTTCAGGTACAAGTGTAACTGCGGGTCAAGAACAAGCAGCAAAAATGGCTCAAAGCTACTTAAATACCATGGCGTTTTCACGATCTGGATTAATTAAACAGCTCAAATATGAAGGATTTACACAACAGGAAGCTGAATACGGAGTAGATCAAACTAATGCTGACTGGAATGCGCAAGCAGCAAAAATGGCTCAAAGCTACTTAGATAGCCAGTCATTTTCACGATCTGGATTAATTGAACAGCTCGAATTTGAAGGATTTACACGCCAGCAAGCGGAATATGGAGTCCAGGCCACGGGATTGTAATATATAAAACGTCTGCCTGATAATGGCATTACTTTTAGTTAATCGTTCAGCAATCAAACTTGTAAAAATCAAATAAAGGAGGTGAACAAGAGATAATTATGATACCAATCAAAAAGAAGATAAATAACAAATAGCATCTTTAATAAGCTTAGTTCTCTTATTCACAACAAAATAAAGCATATTCGCATTTGGTATCGGTGTTTGTTGTGTTGGTCTTTTAATACTTTTTGCTATAGGTTAAATGGTTACACCAGATAAAAATACTGCAACTACTCAAACTAACAATACAACAGCCACTAACCAACCACAGACTACTATACTTGCTGTGACTTGGCATAGTGTGCTAATTTCACAGGAAGCGGTGATAAAAATACTCCATCATTTACAACAAAAGTAAATAAGTTTAAAGTGGTTATAAATGCTTCAGCCAGTAACCCACAATATGCAGTTATGAGCTTCTTTGCCTATCCTGAAGGTGAAACAAAAAGTTATGTTGGTTCTGGAGACATGGGCACTTTCAGCCAATCCAGTCAGAGTGATGAATTTGAAGTTACAGCTAGTCCTGGAAATTATTATCTGAGCGTGATAGCAGCAAATCTAAACAAATGGCATGTTGAAGTGTTTAATTATTACTGATCTTCTTTTTTTTATTTTTTTTAAAGAAAATCAGTGACAAGATTTGAAAATTTAGGAGCTAGTAATGATAAAAATCAGAAAATGTAACATAATTCAGGATGAAAAAGGAGCTTTTTTTGTTTTTGGCCCATTGTGGTTTGTGATATTAGTAATGATTGTGGGATTTATTGCTACGTTAATAAAAAATAATAATGGAAAGAATAATCCTGAAAAAGTCTATGATTACAACCCCAATCAAATAGTAAATCCTTTAAAATCAAGGAATATATGTCCTAAATGTGGTCAAAATAATAGTAAGTCTGCTAAATTTTGTAACAAATGTGGAAGCAATTTGTTACCAAAAAACAAATCTTGCTCAAAATGTGGGAGTATAAATCAAACAAATGCTAACTTCTGTCAGGATTGTGGAAACAGATTGGAATAGTTAACATGAGCAAATTTAATCTGTGCCCGTCTTGTCTTTTTTTTTATCCTGTTCTTCATCGTCTTTACTCACAAATACATAGCCACACTTGCTGCAGGTAAGTGAACCTGTTTTTGCATGAGCATGAAATTCTGAATCAAGATCCCTTTTCAATGTTTTGTCTTTACAGCCGCACTTTGGACATTTTTCATTCAGTTTACCTAGATTCATGTTATCACATCTCCTGTTACTATTAGGTATGTCTGAACATCTATTTTTCTTTGATCAAATTTTATGTAGATATTTCAAAACAAGATAATATATTGGATCTTATACTTTCAAGTAAAGCTAAAATTCCTGTTAAACAAAAGATTTTCAGTACTTTTATCTGGATTCTTTGAGCATGAGGTCCATGATACTGTACTTGGTGGTTTTTGAGGGCTTGGAATTTCCCATGAGTGAACCTGACAGCATTTCCTTGGTGGCCTTGTCTGTAATTTCTTTGAATATTCTTTTATAAGCTGTGCAGTGTGGATCAACGGCTTCAACCTTGGCATCTGTTATTGCCAGGGCATTGTATGGACATCCTCCCCTGCAGAACTTTACGTAGTTACATCTCTTACAGTCTGTATCTACGAAGTCTTTAAATTCCATCAAGAGTTGCCATGGTTTGGACTCTGCAAGATCATCCAGACTTGGATCGTCATGAACATTTCCCATTACGTAATCGGGCATTCCAACAAATCTGTAGCAGGGATAGATACTTCCATCGGGGCCTATGGCAAAGGTGTCACCCATACAGTCTACAAAGGTGCATACAGTACCCCTTCTTCTGAAAACGCTCTTTGCAAGGTTGTCAATATTCATTATTTCGACTTCATCCATTTTGTCCAGGTACTCTTCAAGTAGGTAAACCAGAAGTTCTCCATAATCCTCGGGGGACAGTGCCCATTCATCAGGATTATCATCCCTCATGGATGGTAGGGATGGGTGCAGTTTGAGTGTCAGATCATTTTCAAGGAAGTAGTTTAAAATCTCTTCCTTGTGTTTGATTGAATGGGATGTGAATGTGCAGATAAAACTAACCTTTAAGTTATGTGCCTTGGCAATTTTATAGCCTTGCATGGTTTTCTGGTAGTAACCCTCACCCCTTTGATAGTCGTTTAACTCTTCAGGTCCATCTATACTTGAACCGATTGGGATGTTGTAGGTACTGAAGAGTTCTGCAAGGTCATCTGTCATGTTCCAAAGGTTGGTCTGAATTGCAAGGGCTGGTTTTAAATGGTCAAGTTCTGTTTTGATGAGTGGGAGTGCTGTTTGAAAAAATTCTAAACCCGCAAGCAAAGGTTCTCCACCATGGAACGTCACTGTCACACTATCTTCACGAAGGGTTTTAAGCCAGTTAACTGTTTGTTTCAATGTATCAATACTCATAAGCTCGGAACCTTCCTCAGAACTCCAACAGTAACCGCAGTTAGATGGACATCCAAGGGTGGGTACAAGCATAACATGAAAAACCATACACAAACACCTTTTTAATTGTAAAAAATTTTTCTTATATCCTAGAATGCATTGAAGAAATTATTTTTTAGATTCCTTTCCAGAATCTTCATGGGATTTATCTGCATCGGTTCGTTTTAAAAACCTTCCAAACAATCCTTGACCAGATTTTGTGTCTGAACCTGTGTTTTTAAGTTCTGCAAGCTCCTTTTGTGAAGCTTGGTACTTATCCTTCAGATCTTCGTGGTCAGCCAACAATTTCTGATACTTGGTTTTAAGTTCTCCAATATTCTTCGGGGCAGGATGATTTATGGATTCTAAATCTGCAAGCTTCGCTTTTAAAACTTTCAGCATCTTTTTTTGCTCTGAAACTGTGGAAATAAGGTTTCTGTTGGTGTACTTCAATTCAAGATTTTTAGTTTCAATGGTTTTCAAGTCGCTTTCAAGTTTAGCTATAATCTCATCCTTTTCATAATCTAAAATTTCAATCAGCCCCAATCATAAATTCAATCCTAAAAAATTCAAATCTCAATCAAAGAAATTTAATCAATAAAAATTCTATGAATATTTAAAATTAATATATTTTTTCATTTGAACATTAAAATTAAAGTTGAGCAGGGAATTGTTAGGTTTAAAACCCATAGTAACCCTGCAAATATAGAAATCGAAAGGTATCTATTGTTGTAATACGCGCCTCCTTTCAGACTCTAAATTTAGGTTACTACTTTCTCAATATAAATAGTTACGATCAAAGGCTGGATCACAATGGTTATATGAAGTTATTTTACACTTTTACAGGAAATATTAAAGATGCTCCACCTTCAATAGAAATTAAATTGTCCCAAATAAATTGGTTTACAAACTAGTTAATCCAATTTTCATGACTAAAAAATACAAATAGCTGTGCAAGTTAAAGTTTAGCTTTGATCATATCTTAATTTAGGGTTTGAACTTTCCATTTTCACAGAAGTATCTGTTGTTTTCAAATTTATCCAGGGAAAATTCCATCCAAACAGGGCATTCATCACATTTACATATTTCATGTGTGTCAAGGTCCTGACAAACAGCTTTTCCAGTTGAACAGTAAAGTCCTGGAACCTTGTCTGGACCCATCATCATTGGACTGTCAAGGTCCTGATTTTTAATTAAAAGCATCAACTTTTGCCTGTCCTTCACACACTCACTTCTTTTTTGCACATCACATACACTACATAGACATCGCTTGATATTTTCCATGCTGAATTCAATTTGCTGCATTTCAAACTCCTCCGATTATTGATAATTTTTTAGGTATGGAACAACTGTGTTCAGCTGTTATTTATGAAGTCCGCAGAACAAATTTTTTTTGATGAAGATTTTTTTTTATATCCCTGAAAACTAAATTGTTATATTGGAGTAAATTCCAATTAGAGATATTGTCAATAAAAATACTGCCGGGATAGTCTAGTCAGGTAAGGCGCAGGATTCGAAATCCTGTTGAACGTACGTTCGTCCTGGGTTCAAATCCCAGTCCCGGCGTTCAATCTAAAAAGGTTTGGCAGTTAAATATATAGCTATTAATTCACATTTTCATGAACATATTCCTGTTTTTAACTTTTCTCAAATTGTTCACAACTTTCCCCTAAAATCTGGGGGATACCAGTCGAATTTGGATATTTTTTTATATTTTGAAGTAAAAGAGTAGTATCATGAATTGATTTTAGTTATTGAAACTTGGAATCTTCCAAGTTCTATGGTTTTAAAAAACTTTTTGAGAAACAATGGATTAAATGGGGGAATGGGATGGGATTTAACTCGAAAAATTTGGTTGTAGTGGTTTTTTTGGTGGCTGTTTTAGTTGCTGTTAGTGGTTGTACATCCAACACCAACATGACCAACAACTCAACGAACAACACTAACAACGTGGTTGTAAACAACAGTACAGGGCACAACACAACTAATTATATCAGCGCCTCAAAGGCCAAGGAAATAGCTCAACAGTACACAGCTATGGGAGTTACATTGGGTGAACCAACTTTAACCACTTACAATGGTGTTAAGGTTTGGAAGGTTCCTGTGAACACTGTGGGTACAGAGGAGCATGTGGATTTCATTTATATAAATGCTGTATCAGGTAAGAAGGTTCAGTAAAAATAAATATTTCTTAAATTAGTTTACCTGACTTTTTTCAGCAATATCCACTTTTTTTTAATTTTTTTTCGTTAATCTCACATTTATATCCATGTAGTTTTTAGTAGAACCAGCAAGGCACCAAATTCTATTATGCTCAAACTCAGGACTGGGAATCCCATTCCTGCACCGTGGAATCCTTCTCTAGCTAGTAAGAAGAACATGAACAGAATGTTTTGGACTATGAGTAGTGTTGCAAATATGATGAGGCCCAATGTGAATTGAGATTTCAGCTTTCTGTAACTTGTTACGTAAGTGAAGAGCAAAATCAACAACAATCCTATGTTCGCTGCACAAACTACTGCTGCAAATATTGCTAAGCTTGGATCGTCTAGAGGGGGTCTTTCTGCTCCGCTCCTATTAAAACTGCCATTTTCTGGAGGTCCATTAATATCCATACATAATCACCTTATTATTTTTCTTCAGTTTCATGCCAAATACTCTGGAAAAGTTCATAATTTTCTTCCATTGATGATGAAAGGAAGTACATGGTTCCATATTTTTCTCCAGATGTTGTTATTACGTTGTTATCTTCCAAGACTTTTATATGATGCCTTACAGTTTTATAATCCAGATCTAATTTTTCGGCCAGCTGATGGGCATTGTAAGGCCTTTCATTTAGAAGGCTTAAAATCCTTGCTCGATTTATTCCTCCCTTAGTACCAGCTATAAGCCACCAAAGTATTTTTTTCATAGGCATCACCAAATAGTCAATGGGTTATTAAACCATTACAAAACTAAGTTTTTATAATGGAATGGGATATACTTATCGTTTTTGTATGATTATACTGGTGATTGTTCCTACTTAGATGGTTTGACTTTTTTAGGTTTTTGCATAGATCCAAATATTTTAAACATTCTTTTCAATGGTTTTCTGTAGATGTGCATGTGGATCAAAACAGCAATAACCATTAAAATGGATATTTCAGCATGCCAATAATCAATACTTGGATTTAACGCGGTTTTTATTCCCAAGTTAATTAGAAGCAAGAGTAATGCTCCTGTAAAACCTGTACCTACAAAACCCGCTGTTAAAAACAGGTTCCATATGCGCCGATGCTTCTTTTGACTTAATATTCCCCTGGAAAATAGGAAATGTGTGAATAGGTAAATTCCTATGATAATTAAACTTAAGGGTATCACATTGAAATCCGCACCATCTGAAAAGGTAGTACCATCACCTCCATTGTTGGAGTCTAAGTTAACAGTGGAATTTGAATCGTCAGAGCTGTTATTAGTTGATGAACTGCTGTCTGTTGTTCCGCTGTTGGTGGTTGTTGAGGTTATTGTCTGTGAAAGATCACAGATTCCATCTCCATTTAAATCTGTGTATCGTGGGCACTGGCCAGGATATGGATCGTTAACCAATCCATACGGACAGCCAGCAGCACAAGAACCTGACATGGTGGCCACCGCAATTGCTGGAACTGTTAAAGCTGCATTTACCACCTTTTTATTCTTTAAAATATTGTATAACTGTTGCTTCATCTTCTTAAACTCCCACATTTAGATTTAACATTTTTTTTGTGGAATTCCAGTATGTGTGGATGTGGAACAGCCCTACAAGTATCATGGTAATACCAAATTCAACATGCCAGTAAAGTAACTGGCCATTCACTGGAGAGGTTAATCCCAGATCCATCAAGATCACCAGGAAAAACCCTCCCAAACCTGAAACTAGAAATGTTAACAGGATTGCAAGGTTCCAAATACTAATATGAACTCTTTTTTTAATTAAATTCTTTTTATAACATGTGTAAGTAACTAGATAACCGATAATTACGGGAATTGATGGTATAAATGTTTCATAACCTATCTAAAACCCTCCTTTAATACTTTATTTAATTTATTTTTTTCGTCAAACTACTTTGTATTATAATATGATTTGGCTATAACAAAAGTAGTTTTTCCAGATTTACACCCAATTTTCACCCAAACTCTAGGGTGATCCCGAGTTTTTAAAAAATAGTGGAGAAAGATTTAAACTGGTTTTAAGCTCTTAAATTGATTATCTGAATTTCACTGAAACCAGCAACCCCGTTTATGTTGAATCAAAAACTTGAAATGGAATCTGGTGCAAAAATAATAATTAATCATAGAAAAAAATGACGATCCAGGGAGGTTTTAAAGTTGGTGGAAGTTCAAATATTGGAATTTGGATATTCGTTAGAAAAGGGTAGGCACTTCATAAGATTTTTAGTGACTGGTTTAAAAGACAAGGATATCGAAAAGATAGGGGGAATAGTGGGTCAGATTCCTGAAGGCAGCTTCAAACGATTCCAAACATGGAACACTGACACAGGACTAGAGATATATGAACTATTCCCAGCCAAGGAATATCCATTTAATAAGGAAATACCTTCGCCCGAAGAATTCAAAGCAGTAGAAAAGAATGTTCAAGGATTCTTAGCACGGTTCAATTAAAACATAAACATCGACCATTTTAGGGTTGGAAAATCCTTTAATAGAATTTTCTTACTGAGTTTGCGAAATAATTTTTTTTTTTAAATTGGATATTACAATCTCAATCCTTTTTTCATCAAAAAAAGATTCGAAAAAGAATGGATCAATCTTAGATCAAAAATATTGTCCTAAGATTTGATACATTTACTTTCCCTTGGATTTCTCTAAATTTTCAACCTTGACTCCATCATTTTCATGGCTGTACTTATCTCCCCTAAGTGCGGATAGTACTGCGGCTGTTCCTGTTAACAATGCACCTACATAGAAAGAAATTTGTAAAGATGGCATGAAAGCAGTTGCAAATGTTGTTGGGAACCATGTGGTACCTGTTAACGTGCTTAAAGTTGCTGGGGGAATATTTGCAACTGCAGGTGCTGGTAAACTTGCCAATATGGAACCTATTGGATTGTATCCTAGGAGTGCTGAAAATAATGCGGATGTTGCAGGGATATTGTTTAAAAGCGGTGCTAAGTTAGAGGCCCCTATACTCACCAGTGAAGATGTCATTTCAGCGGGGAATCTTTGAGTTATGCCAACAATGAGCACTGTAAAGAACAGACCCATACTAACTGTGAAACCTGTGTTCATGAGGGTGTAGATCATTCCAGAAGCAACACCCCTTTCGTTTGGAGGTACAGATTTCATTATGGATGCATTGTTGGGCGAACCAAATATTCCATTACCCACACCCATGAAGAACACCAACAAACCAAACTCCCAATAATTGAAGTTGTATGGCAATGCTGCTAACAAGAGGAAGGTTATGGTACAGACAACCATGCCTGTGGTGGCTATTAAACGAGATCCATACTTATCAGATAAAATTCCTGATATTGGCCCCATTATACTCATTCCAATTGTTAATGGCAGTATGTAAATACCGGCCCAAAATGGGGTGGATTCGTAACTGTAACCATGCAGTGGTAACCATATTCCCTGAAGTAATATTATAAGCAGGAACATCATTCCACCACGTCCCAATGCACTTAACAATCCTGCTAAGTTACCATATCTGAACATTCGTATTTTAAAGAGATCGAAACGGAACATGGGATCTTCAACTCTCTGTTCAACGAATGGGAATGATATTAATGCCAAAACACCTAGTATCATACTTATTATTACCCATGGATTGCTCCAACCCATTGGATCTGAGCCGTAGGGCAGCAGCCCATATGTTATTCCTATGAGTAGGAGAGTGATTCCTAATATGAATGTGGCATTACCCCAAATATCAATTTTGGTTTTAACAGACTTTAGGGACACTTCTTTTAATTTGTAATAGGATAAAAATGTTCCTATGACTCCAAATGGCACACTTACAAGGAATACATATCTCCAGTTTAATATTGCTAGAATTCCTCCTAGAACCAAACCTATGAAGGATCCGCTCATGGCAGCCACAGTGTTTATGCCCAGGGCCTTTCCAAGTTCATTGGATGGAAACACGTCCGTTAGTATAGCTGCACTGTTTGCCATAAATAATGCTGCTCCAACGGCCTGTATCATTCTGAAGGCTATGATTTCCAGAGCACCGGCGTCTCCAGTTGATGGGGTTAAACTCAGCAGTACTGAAGCAGCAGTGAATATTAGGAATCCTAAACGGAACATTTTGACTCTGCCGTGAATATCTGAAAGCCGACCGAAACTCAGAAGTAGGGTGGCAGTAAGTAGCGAGTATCCCATTATCATCCATAATAAGTATTGAAATGAATTCAGTGGATTGATCTGTATCCCATTGAAAATTGCGGGAAGGGCAATGAGCATGATGCTCATGTTGATGCTTCCTATGAGTGAAGCAACAACGACAGTTAACATTACGATCCATTTGTTCTCCATAAAAAACCTCCCATCACCTATAAAATTATTCAAGAGATTTTTCAAGTTCTATTAGCATTTTACTCATTTTACTAATGGATTCTTTCTTACTCTGTAATTTTTCAGGTTTAATATCACTTAAAAATCTAATATAACTTTCAATTTCATTTAATGCCGTGTCCACCATTATCGTTCCACGGTTCATTGGTTCATTCAATGAATGGTGTAGATGACCAGAAATTTTTTCGAGAGTGTAACTGCCCTTTTCTGTCAGTTCATACTTGTTATCTTCTCTTTTTACTATGAGGCCCTTTGAAACCAATTTCTTTAACAATGGATAAATTGCGCCCGATGATGGTTTTAATGAACTGCAAATTTCTTCAGCATTTTCATCATGTGAATGTCGGTTTAGCACCTTGTTTACTTGTATACGGTGCCTTTCAATGGAATCCATAATTTCTGTCCCATTTTTTGGACCCTTATCAAGGACGTGAAGAACCATGAACTTGAGGCCGCCTAACTTTTCCAACTCCCTCAATTTTTCAAGAACATCAACTAAGTTAATCATAGTGATCTTTCATGTATAACATGCTATATATATCTTACTACCTACATAGTTGAAAACAGATATTTTACTTTAAAATTAAAATTTAAGCATTATTAAAGTTTTATTTTAAAATAATTTTTAATCTTTATCTAAAATAAGATAAAATATTATATAAAAAACTCGGGTGTAGAAAATCAATGGATTTAAAAAAATGAACATTTGTTTGCTTCAAAAACAGATAAAAATCCTAAAAAGTGAATATAATGGTTTGAGGAGTGAATTTAACACTCCTCCTTTTATTCCTTGGTGATCTTGTAGAGAATGCTCAGGGCAATGAGCTGCACCAGATTCACAAATAAAAATCCTATGTGTGGCCTGTCTAGATCGTAACTCGGAACATTGTACGGAATATGGGGAAGCAGAAGTGGTAAAGCCGAGGCAAAGGTTATGGCAATATTTTGTAAGAGCAGGAATGATGCAAAGTACAAGAGGCCTATGGTAAATTTTGACTTGATCTCCTTGTAGGTTTTCCAATAGGCATAGAGTAAACCAAACAATAAAATAACGTTAGCTGTTCCAATTGCTACCGATGTGTATAACAACAGCACAGTGGCCGGTCCAAAATCTGAAAACATATTATATTTCTCCTTTTTTTTAGTTAGGACAGCTAATTAAAGATTTATCCAAAACATGATGATCATAAATCTCCATGCTCTCCTCATTCTTTCAGTTCATTCCATAGGTCTTCAAAAATATCGTAATTTTCTTCCATTCCAGTGGTTAGGAAGTATAGTTCCCCATATTTATTTTTCCCTGATGAAGTAATGATATTGTTCTCTTCCAACAGTTTAAGATGATGACGAACAGTTTTATAATTTAAATTAAGAGATTCCGATAGTTGATGAGCATTTTGAGGCCTTTTTTTGAGTGCCATAACTAACCTGGCCCTGTTAGGTCCTCCAGATGTTCCTGCAAATACCCACCAAATAAGTTTCCTCATCACTACTCCCTTCCAAACAATATTATCACCTAAGTACTTATAATTATAATTGATAAACATATTAACATAATATTATTATAAGGTGAATTAATGAGTACTAGCGCAATAGTGGCCATAATAGCAGTTACAATAATGGTAGTTTACATATTAGTCAAATACTGGAGATTATACAACAAATCCAAACCAAAATAGGAAAACTAAAGATTATCCTCAGGTTACATAAACACCAAACAAGTCGTTCACAGCAAATCGACGTTGTAATACACATTTCTTTTTTTGCGCCTCAAGGGTGCATCAATTTTTCTCGGTATTAAACCATAATATACTCTGTAATAAGTGATTCAACCAATTTAAAGGGACGCTCGAGATAGTGGTAATGGATAACTTAACAGGTTACTAACCATAAATTAATATTTCGTAGAAACCATAGTATTACTGGGTGATTCCTTGAACAAACTAGAATTTTCATTAGAAAATTATGAGAAATGTAAATGCATAAAATGTCCTGTTCAAATATGTAGCACTTGTACAGTAGAAAAACAACAAGAAATTGATCCCAAAATTGAAGCAAAGGGGACTGATTCAGATTCTGTAAATGTTCCCGGAATGTACTGTGTAACTGGAAGATCGAGCTGTGGCGATCTAAACACTAAAGAAATATGTCAGTGCTACCGATGCCAATTTTGGACAGAGTACGATCTACTTCATGGAGAACCAATGAGATACTTCTGCAGCAAAGGAGTGTCCAAACCAAAAAAATAATTCACACTTCCCACGCCCTATCAAACCCTTAAAATCTTCTAAATAATGAATAGGGAAAATATGGGGACAGTGTACTTAATATTGAAATTTTTTACCACAAGGAAAATGAGAAATCCTCATGAGCTATATAAACAGCCACTATGCACAGATATACTACAACACCCATGGTAAAGGGGATCCCACCATATTTTTACATGGACTCTCAGATTCTTCCCAATTTTTCAAACCCCTAAAAAACAATATAACAGGTATAAAAGCAATTCAACCAGATTTAAGAGGTCATGGTGAATCAGATCATGATGTCGATATTTCAATGGAACTTCTAACAGAAGATCTAATAAACCTGCTCAACGAACTCCATATTAAAAGGGCAAATATCCTGGGATTTTCACTTGGATCGTTAATTGCCCAGAATTTCGCACTAGAATTCCCAGAACATGTTAAATCACTCATAATATGTTCAGGATACAGTAAGTGCGGCCATGAACTATCTGAAACCTTTAAAAAACTGGAAGATCTAACCAGCCAGGGAGGAGTACCTGCATTTTTTGATGAAATGATCAAACTCGTGTACACAAAGGATTACCTTTTAAAACACAGAGAAATCTATGGATTTAAAGACATGGCAGTACAAACAAATTCTAAAGCTGCTGTTTTAAAATCCCTAAGCATCTGCAGAACTTTTGATGTGGAATCCCGGTTGTCTGAGATCAATGTTCCAACCCTCATAATGTACGGTTCAGAAGATATTCTGGTACCTCCTGAAAGTTCCCAGAAGATGCATTGTAAACTAACTCATTCCAGGATACTAAGTTTTCCAATGGGTCATAACTTCTTTTTACAGGAAAATATTAAAAAAATAGCTGTGGAAATCCAAAAATTTCTTATTTAGAATCAGATTCTAGATCTGCCTTCTGTTTGTTGGATTTGTCCATCATTATTTCAAGGATGATCTTGTCTGCCTCAGCCATACCTACCTGACCTATCTTGCAGAAATTCTTTATGGTATCTTCAGGATCTTCCTCCACTATACCATCAGTTGATTGGATGTGCTGACCTTCCATCACACAGATAACAGACTGTATAGCAGCCGTGGTGCACGTTGCAACTTTAAGGGCACAGCCTGCCTTTGCACCATCACAGATAATTCCAGTTACATTTCCAAGAATATTCTGCAGGGCAGATTTTATCTGGTCGTTGTTTCCACCCATTAAATAGGTTATTCCACAACAAGATCCTGCAGATGCTACTGTAGCTCCGCATAGTGCAGATAAACGTCCTAAACTAGATTTTATGTAGATGGTAATGAGGTTACTTAGAGCAACAGCTCTGATTAAAGTTTCTTCATCAGCATGGACATATGCGCCAAACACCACAACAGGTGTGGTTGCACTAATACCTTGATTACCACTTCCTGAATTGGTCATAACAGGCAGATTACAACCTGCCATCCTGGCATCTGATCCTGAAGCAGTCAATGCAACGGCATGATTACAGATATCGTTGCCAAAGATATCGCCACCAATATTAGTCTGGATATTTTTACCCACCTTGATTCCGTAACAGTTATTTATTCCCTCCAAACTGATCTTAGAGTTTAAATCAATGGATTGTTTGATCAAACCTAACTTATCAGTATCAACCTCGGTTACAAACCTTAAAATTTCATCCAGGGTTAAATCTTCAAACATGCTGGCATCGTTTTTCATGGGTTTAACCGAGTTTTTTACGTCTAATTTTTTACCATCAACCTCTACCAGTACGAGGTTGTCATGAAAATCTTCCACAACAGCTTTGGAAATGGATCTGTCAGTTTGAACAGTGACTTCAACGTACAATTTTTTTGGTGTGTCTGCAAGTTCAACAGTTATCAATCCATCTTCAACCATTTTTTTTGCTGCATCCACTTCTTCTACTTTAATATCCTCTAAAACTTCCATATTTATTTCAGATGCACCAATGTACATTCCCAGTGCTGCAGCGAGGTTGATTCCACAATCATCTGTTCCAGGGATCTTCACAGAGAATGCATTTTTCACGATGTTACGTGATGCTTTAACATTCACAGCTTCGATACTACCCTTTGAATGTTTCTTTGCATGGGCTGCTGCAATCACTATTGCAATGGGTTCTGTACAGCCCATGGCAACCACAAGTTCCCTGTTTAATATCTCAAAAAATTGTTCTTCCAACATGACAATCAACTCAAAAACTCAAAATAAACCCTTTATAATAATTAATGTAAAAGTGTAAACATATAACTTTTGTGGTAAATGATTTACCAAAAACTAATAAAAAGATTAAAAACATAAGAAATTTGATACTGTTCATAGTTAATAAGCTATTTTGGAAACTTTGGAGGATTATTATGGCGGATTCCGTTGATAATCAATGTAAAACTTTAGATGAAATATTAGAATCAAGACGTACTGTTAGAAATTTCAGCAAAGAAATTCCCACGAGGGAAACAGTTGAACAAATACTCAGATCAGGATTACAGGCACCCTATGCTGCACAGGCAGTTGGTGAATCAACAGTGTTCAGGAGATTTTTCGTATTTGAAAATGGAACAGAATCCATGAAAACTGCAGAGAAACTCATGAGAAACAAGGCTGAAGAAGGTTTAAACCATTTTAAAGGAATTTTAAAAGAACAGCCAATGTTAAAACAGAGAGTTGGAAATTTCATGGAAAGACTTCAACTATTTGTGGACAATGGAGTTATAGGAGTTGGAACAGCACCTTACTTCATAGTGGTAGCAGAGTTGAGGGGAATACCACCTGTGGAACAAGAATCCATAGCGCACTGCATGGAAAATATGTGGCTTAAAGCAACAGAACTGGGCCTGGGATTCCAAATCGTATCCTTAACCAGCCAAATGTCAGAAAACCAAGAATTCTTAGACTTGCTTGGAATACCATTGGGGCCCTACGAAATAAATGGATGTGCAATAGGCTACCCTGCAACAGAAATGTCAAAGGTGGTACGTCCAGATATAAAGGAAGTCAGCCAGTGGATTGATTAAAAAAAGATATAGAAATGGGGGATGAGTTCATGAAAAAATCTTTAGGAGCTAAAACCATAGTGTACCCAACACCGGTTTTCATAGTTGGGACCTATGATGAAAATGAAGAACCAGATGTTATGGCAGCAGCATGGGGAGGTATTTCATGTTCAAATCCACCCTGTGTATCAATATCTCTACAAAAACATAGGTACACCCTTAAAAATATAAATGAAAGGAAGGCTTTCACCATAAGCATACCATCAGAGGGGTACGTTTCTGAGGCAGATTACTTTGGAATTGTATCTGGAAAGGATGAAAACAAATTTGAAAAAACAGGACTGACACCAGTCAAATCAGAACTTGTTGATGCTCCATACGTTGAAGAATTTCCCCTGGTGCTCGAATGTAAAGCCATAAACACCTTGGATCTCGGAATGCATGTCCAGATAACAGGCGAGATTTTAGATGTGAAACTCGATGAAAGTGCAGCAACAGACACTGGAAAACCTGACATCGAAAAGATCAAACCATTCACCTACGATCCAGCGGCAATATCCTATCGTGCCATTGGAAAAAACCTTGGAAAAGCATTTAACCTCGGAATGAAATTCAAATAAATTTCAGAGTTTTTAGGGTGGAAAGGTTAAGAAAATAAGGTTTTTCATCCTATTTTTTTATATTAAATACTATTTTTTTTAATTAAATTTCTTAATGGTGCTTGTGAGTTTACTATATCTTGTTGGGAATGTTTGGTGCTGATATTCTCAAAAATTTATTATTTCACTTCAACCAAAGAACATATATTCTATGAAAACTATCCCAATATCTTGGATGTAATTCAATTAAATTTTAAATCAGGTTCAGATTCTAAATTTAACTTCAATTTGAAAGAGTTTTAATAGTAATCTGATTAAATCTGATTAAATTGTTTTAACATTCTTTAATTCACACAGGAATCAAACATGTCTAAAGAATCAACCACAGAATCAACTTCTAAAATTATTTCCGGAGTATCTGAACAGATACCAGAGGATGGAGTTAATTTCAGAGAGTTTTTGGATCTTATTGGTGAACAGGGAGGTTTAATATCCTGTTTAATTCTTGTTGCACCTTTTTTACTACCTGTGTCTATTCCTGGAAGCAGTTTACCATTTGGATTGGCTATAATACTCATAAACATTGCAATACTTACCAAAACCCATCCATTAATCCCTAAAATGGTCATGGAATATAGGATATCTCAAAGTACCATGGTAAGTCTTTTAAACGGTATGAACCGTATTTTGAAGGGGCTTGAAAAGTTTGTAAAACCCAGATTGAACATCGTAACCCGACCTTACATGGATCAGATAAACAACGTCTTCATGATCTTCTGTGCATTTCTACTCATGCTGCCACTGCCTGTGCCCCTCACAGATTTTCTACCTGCATACAGCATACTATTTTTAACACTGGGTTCTGTGGAAAATGATGGGTACATGGTAATAGCAGGTTATTTAATGGCTTTAGTAACAGCAATCTACTTCCTCTTAATAGCATTACTGGGAATATCAGGAATTAAAGCTTTGCTATCAATTTTAGGGATCAATCTCTGATGTTATGTTTGATGGAATCAACAGAGTTTAACAAGGTTTTAGTAAGTATTTAAAAAAATAATGGAAATGAAGTGTTAAAATGAATAGCTCGTACTGACTACTCCTGCATCAGCTGTTGTACTTTGTGTAGCTACAACCTTTCCAGTTTTATCCAGTATTTCAACGGTTAATGTTCCGGTATTTGGAGTTATAGTACCATTTTGACTTACTTCATTAGAGTTATCTTTTTGGAAAGTTACTGCTACGACTCCAGGATCATCAGTTAACTGGAATGTTTGACTTCCTGAACCATCAACTGATCTACTTCCAGAATTATCAGCAATATTTCCCGTCCATGCACCATTTCCAGTAACTTTAACAGCAGGAGCCCCGGAATAAGTTGCAGCTTGACCATTGCTTTGGTTGGACTGTCCATTTGAACTGGAATTTGAATTGTTACTTGTACAACCACTTGCAAACACAACTAACAATACAATTCCTAAAATTCCTAAAATTCCAAAATTAATTTTTTTCAATAAATTCCCCCCAAGAATTTAATGATAATTTTATTAGCTTTTAGTATTAAAATTTTATTATTTAATCATGGATTTTGTATGAAAATATAAATGTAATTGCAAAACTCCTAGAAAAATAACCCTTTCCTATAAACTAAATTCAGAAACTGAGAAAAAGTACTACATGGTACTTAAATTTTTCACAATCATAACCCAAATCTGCATTTACTACTCCTGACAAATATTATACCATAATTACAAGAAAATGATCAAGGTTCATTCAATTGAGGGGGAATCACTATGAAATTTCAACGGGGAAGTATTTTTAGGCCAGAAAAGGATTATTATAAATATGCTGGAACTGTTTTGATTGTGGCTACAATTCAATTTTTCTTAGCAATCACCTTAGCTGAAACTCAGTTTCCAGGATACAGTGTTTCTAAAAATTCATTAAGCTACCTTGGGGGATCAATCCCACTCGTAGAACCATCAGCAATGATATTTAATGTGAGTGTTATACTCTTTGGACTTTTAGGTATTCTGGCAGTTTACCTAATTCTTAAAAGTGGAGGTTGCCGTCTTTTCTCAATTTGCCTTCTAATATCATCATTGGGTGCTGTTGGAGTAGGTTTATTTCCAGAGTACACTGGTTCAACCCACCTGTTTTTCGCACTCACAACATTCCTATTTGGAAGCTTAGCAACCATATTCAGCTACAGACTGGGACTTAACATTCCAATGGTTATAATTTCACTGGTACTTGGAATAGGATCCCTCCTAACAATAATACTCCTTTTAGTGTTAGGGTCAACTCCAGCTTCCAACCCTCTAATAGCATATTTAGGTGTTGGAGGCAATGAAAGATTCATTGCATATCCCATCATACTTTATTTAACCGCACTTGGAGGTTACTTAACAAGCAGAGGAAAGGATTGGGTTAGAATAAGATTTACAAACGGGTATTTTTAGGTAAATGGACGAGATACTCATCTTTAACTTTTTTTAAGAACATTACATCAGTCTTACTACTACTACTTCGGAATATTTTTAAAAAAAAATAGTTTGATTAACGAGTGTATCCATATATAATACTACGAGTATCATGCATTGTGGAATTTAGGCTTAACATTTTTTTGGGTGGGGGATAATTGTTTTGTTTAGGGATGTCAGTGTCAAGTCTAGTAATTTAAAGGATTTATTCAAGTTTATTAAGCTTGGTAAACCTCAATTTGCAGTTGGTTTATTTTTTTATTTCAGTCTAGGTGCTTTGCTTGCCCTTTTGCTTGGTGCTGAGTTTAATCTTACAAAATTCATTCTGGGCTTTGTTATTATTTTCTTTTCTACTTGGGCTGTTCATTACCACAACGACTACTACGATTTTGAAGCTGACCACTATGTCACTCCTACGCCTATTTCAGGGGGTAGTGGTGTTTTAATTGAACATCCAGAATGGAAAAAATCTTCCAAGTATATGGCAATTTCTTTGATAAGCATAGCAATACTAGTGTCTGTGGTTTTCACTCTTTTATTTGATTATCCACTAACCTTTATTTTGTTCGTTATTTTTGCCAATATTTTATCATGGTTCTATGCTGCACCTCCATTTAAACTGTCCTATAGGGGACTCGGGGAATTTGGGAATACTGCCATTGGAATATTGTTTCCTGGTTTGGGATTTTTTGCATTGATGGGAACCTTAACCCTTCCATTTTTAGCCTTTGCAATTCCCATGCTTTTTTTACAAATGCTTTTCACCATGAGCGTAGAAATTCCGGATATGGAGGGAGATAAAGCTGGAGGTAAAATGACCTGGATAGCTACTCATGGTCGCAGATTTGGATTCAAAATAATTGCAGTTTCAGGATTATTAACAACCATATCCTTTTTAATTTTGAATTACACCAATTTATTTCCTGACTTTATAGATTTTAGAGTAGTTGCAGCTATCTCATCAATTCCATTAATTTTAGGAATTATTGCGTTAATTAAAAATCCTGAAGATAAATTAACCGCTACAAAATTTTGTATCTACAACTTAGCAGGAATATTTGCGGTGGTAATATTGATTAACATATACTTCATTTCCCTGATAAAGTAATCTTAGATAATATGATAATGATTTAAGGGTTATAATTATGGATATCAACTTGAAAACAGTGATTAATATAATTAAGCTTGGAAGGCCCCAGTATTTGGCTGGAAATTTTCTTGTTTTTACTATGGGTGCACTTTTGGCCGTGATATTAGGTTCTGAATTTGTTTCAAGCAAATTTATTCTAGGGTACTTAATTCTGTTTACAGCCCATCTTTCTGTTCACTACAGTAACGATTACTATGATTTTGAAGTGGATCATTTAACAACTCCCAATTCAATCTCTGGAGGTAGTGGTGTACTAATTCAAAATCCAGAATTAAGGGAGTTTTCGAAATGGTTCGCACTGTTAATCATGGCGATATCCATTTTATTAGCTGCTGCATTCACAGTTATATTTAATTATCCCATCACCTTCTTTTTGTTTCTTTTATTTGGAAATTTATTAGCATGGTTTTATACTGCCCCTCCCATAAAACTTGTATATCGAAGATTGGGGGAAGTTGCAAACATCGTTGCCGTGGTAATATTCCTTGGAGCGGGTTACTTCGCAATGAAGGGAACACTAGATCTAGCTTTCTTTATCTTTGCCATACCCGTGATTTTTCTCCAAATTATTTTTATCAACTGCTTCGAAATTCCAAGTATGGAGGGGGACAAGCTTGGTAACAAGATCACGTGGATAGTTTTAAAGGGCCGTGAATTTGGTTACAGGATCAGCTTGATCTGTGCTTTTTTGGCCACATTTACATTTGTACTAATTCCCTACACTGGACTGTTCCCTTTAAAAATAGATTTTAAAGTATTGGCAGTTATTTCCCTAATTTCAGTAACCATGGGAATAATCACACTCGTAAAAAAACCGTTGGATGAAAAGTCTGCAACGAAATATGCCACGATCTATGTGCTGTTACTGTTTCTAATGTCCCTTTTAATCGATGCATATTTTATCTATCTTTTAATGTGAAATTAAATGAAAATTAACTTGTATTATTTAGAGTTAATAGATTTTAAAGCGTAGAATCTATTAGCTTAATCCAGAGCTACATTTTTTCAAAATTAAGTTAAAACAAGATGGTGGAGATCTAAGAAAAATAATGAATTAGTGATTACCCATCACCTAGTATATACATACAACTATATAAAATAGTAATATTGTTAATTATTTCCAGATACTAAAAAACAAGTTTGAAGATCTAAAATTTAATTTAGATTCTTCAAATCTGTATTAGGGATTGCAAACTTTACAAGGCACATATCCTGAAGATATTGCAGATTCTCTTGAATTGAAAAATATTTTATTACCTTCATTCATCTTTGAAATATATCTACATGATGCAAGATGAAATTTCCCTGTATTTGCATTTCCAATGTAGTTACCTGGACCAGAACTAGATTTGCTAGAACTTGTAGTGTTAACAGACGGTGCTGGTGAAGAAGTGTTTGAAGCTGTTGAAGTATTTGTTGTTTGTGTTGTTACAGGCGTTTGTGTTGTAGTATTTGTATAGCTTTGATTTGAAGTGTTTCCATCGTTACTTGTACAACCAGATATTCCAATTATCCCTACAATCAAAAATAGAACTAGTATGGTTGCTATTTTTTTCAAAAATATCATTCCCCCTAATGATTTTTTTGGATGGATATTAGTTTAGATATTTTATTATTATTTGTTTGTATTCACACAAAAAAGAAAAAATTTATAAACAAAAACTTAATTTTTCAATAAATTACTAATCATTTATCAGAATAATAAGTTTTTTTAGTACTTTAATTTGCTTGAAGTTGGTCTAATTTTCCATGAACTTCATCATACCAATACAAATGTTAATAGGTTATCATTTTAGAATGAGTTCCAATTGGATATTGCAGATAAAAATAAACAATAATATCACGATTAAGAGGAATATAAATAAAAATACTCCAAGAATAGGGACCTGTCCAACTGAGAAATAATTCAATATACGAATTTGAAGGGGAATAAGTATTTTTGACAACAGCTTTCTAATATCTAAGATAATCCTTTCATTTCGTTCATTGATCCTTTAAATCTCATGATAATAATTAAAACCTATTAAATTAGTTATCCAAATTAAAATTACACCTAAAGTTAGTTCTATTTTGTTATTACTAAACTGCTATTTTGAACGGTTTAGTATGCATTAAACGATTTATATAGAAATTCTCTATAAATTCCCTACAAATTCTCTATAGATTCTCAAAAATGATTTAAATACTAGAATTTTTACACTATACGTGTTAAAGTTGGGAGGTGTTTTAGAAATGATAAAAAAATGTGGGATTTTGATGTTGAGTTTACTTGTTTTATTTGTTGTACCTGCAAACGCAGTTCAGATTGGATCGCAAGAAGAAAGTTTCAATTTGAATAGTGACAATGAAATAAAAAACATTGAAATCAAAGATATGTTACTAAACAATAATGAAACTGCAGACATTAACGGAACTGTTACCAATGAAACAACCGATTTAAACAGTACTGTTGGTAATTATACTAACGAAACATTTGTAAATAGTACTGTTGGTAACGATACAAATAGTACAGTGGGTAACGATACGAATAGTACTGTTGATAAAGAGAAATTGAAAGAACAGAAACAAAAACTTAAAGAAAATATAGTCAATACTTTAAACAATGTTGGTGTTATTTCTGGTGTTGTTGGTGGCGTCTTAATGACAATGTCATCAATCTTAATTACAGTTCCAGATCCAACATGGATTACGAAAGTTATTACAGCTGGGTGTATAGTCGGTACTGCGGCTGCTGCTGCTGTTTCCATTGGTTGTGCTATTAGTAGTATATTAGTGCAGTGGTTTATGTAACTCATTAACTCCTTTAATTTTTTAAACAAATCTCTAATGGATATTATTAATGTGAAATTTATGAATAATTTATATGGTTAGATTTCTATAGTATATGATAGTTAGGGGTGAAAAAAATATGAAAAAAGGATTTCTGGTGGCTGCGGTTTTATGTTGTGTTTTTGCTTTTGGAAGCATGACAGCAATTTCAGCCGCCCCCACCGGAACATATTTAGCTAATATTGGCAGTTATACTGCTGTAGGTACGGGTCCATGGAATACTGTAGGTTTTACACTAAACAGTCCACAAGCAGAGACGTTACAATTTGAATGGAAAAGTGAAATAGTCTATGAGAAGTATCATGTTCAATTAGAAACAATCTACACTAAAACTAGTGGAATTCGAGAAATCGTCACCGATGATATGGATATAATGCTGATGGGGTATTACAATGGAAAATTATTACAAACCCCTGATATTGACCTGACTAAAAACGTTTACGTAACAGTAACTACATGGAGAATTAATTCTGGAAAACAAAATATAACTCCTGGTGCTCCAGTAGTCAAAGCTGATGTGAATACTGGACTTTACAACACAAATAAACTTGTCACTTTATCAATAAACAAACCTGGAACAATATACTACACTTTAAACGGTAAAATACCAACAAATACCAGTAACAAGTATTCGAAACCAATTAAAATTACATCAACAACTATATTGAACTACATGGCCATTGGCACTCAATTAGACAAATCTCCTCTTTACAGTAAATTGTACATAATCGACAAAATTCCACCGAGGGTAACTGCAGCTAAACCCACAAACAACTCAAAACATTTCTCACTAACTTCACCAATAAAGATCTACTACAACGAAAAAATCAGCAAAGGAACAAACTACTCTAAGATCTACATCAAAAACCTAAGCACAGGTAAAATCGCAAAATCAACTGTAACAAGCATATCTGGAAATGTATTAACTCTCAAAATGACCAAAAGCAGACTAAGCCAGAACACATATCAAGTGTACATACCAACCAATGCGATCAAAGACACTGCAGGAAACAAAAACGCAAAGTACACATTAAAATTTAAAACAAGCAGATATTAATCAAAATATCTTTTCTTCTTTTTTTTTGAAATTGTTCTACATATCTTTAAACATCATTATTCTTTAGCATTGATTTTAGTTCCATTTTGTTATAACTTAACTGCTCCTAGTACATTAGCAAATGATGATATTGCAACGGTCTATGGAATATGTAATGGTAAAACTGAGTACGATACAGCTATTGGGGGTTCAAATAAAGTACCAAAAATAACTGTTAAACCAGAAAACATACAAGTAACGGGAACCTCATCATAATCAATGTTAATATATTTTTTTAAATTTTTTATTATTTTTTAAGTTCAATTAAAAATCTACATTTAAATTATCTTAGCGGAGGCTATAAAAGGTATAATGAGTATCAAGCTGTTCAAACAATTCTAGTAGAATAGTACCATCCATGGACTAAAACAGTTAAAAATGAGAAGTCAATGATAGATTTTGTAAAATGGTATTTTAATAATATTGCATCCAAGGGAGAAACTACGAACAAAAACTGAAGAAACGGATAGTGATTCAGTTAAATATGAATAATTTTCCTCTTTTTATTTTTTAGGATATGATAACCATGACAGAACTCGAAATGCTAATAGCCATACTTGCACCAGCTGTAGCAATCATATTATTTCTTTTAGGGTTAACGTTCCAAGTATTGCAACGAATTACAAAAGTAGAAACAAATGTATCCCTACTCTTACAAGGGGTAGCATGTTTAAATGGAAATATGAGCACATAAAAAGAATTTAAAGACTTTCTAAAGAAACTAAAAAAAGTAAACAAAGAAAATTGTGGTTGATATTGTCACTATTCCAATTCTTCTGAATTCTTTATGAATAAAGATCCTATTGTACCACCAATAACTCCGATAATACCAAAGAATATTGCATAAAATACAGAGTAAAATACATAAACGGATGCTGCGACGTATTGATACATAATACTCACTGACAAGCCCATTAGAAATCCACTAATTACACCTATAATTATGCCATAAATTGCTCCGTTTGTTTTGTTTTCACTAATTTTATAACCAATATATCCAGTAACTAAGAGCGAAAGTATAATTCCTAATGATAACATGTCTATTACAATATATGGTAGGACTATTAATGGAAAAAACATGGTTATAGCAACAATTAATATTATACCAACAATTACGGGTTTCAATTTGATCATAACATCATTACCTCCTACTTTTGTATTATTTAATTTACTTATTTAAAATATTGCTTAAGATTAATTTAAGCCAATAATCGCTTCGAAATACTATAAATTAAATTATATTCTGTAAGGATGAATTTAAATGAAAGATAAAACTCCTTGGATTAATTTAGATCAATTAAGGTTACATCCAGAAAATCCTAGAAGCCATACTCAGGAACAGATCTAGAAAATTGCAGATTCAATTAAGGAGTTAGGTTGGGTAGACCAATAATTATTAGTAAAGATAATTTTATCCTTGCAGGCCATGGAGCATATATCGTAGCTTCAAAAATACTTCAATGTGAACAAGTTCCATTATTTTAGGCCAGAACCAATTTAATCTTTAGGATCTAAAATATAAATTTTTCAATGTAACTAACTTTAAATCATAGCTTTTACATTTGACAGTTCTGATTGAGCTTTATTTAGCTGTGTTTGTGCAGTATTAACCCTTTGTGTAATTTCATCTTTAGATTTACCTGACGACAAAGCACTTTCAACATCGTTTATGTCTGAATTTGCCTTTACAAGTTCTAATTTAGCGTTGATAAATGCTGTTTTTGCATTTTGATTGTTCGAACTATCAACTGAAGTTTGAACATTAGTAAACTGGTCATTTAAACTGTTATAATCTGATTTTAGAACTGCAAGCTGATCATATGCAGACCCACTTTCCTCATCATGGGATACTACCATTCCAACAAAACCTATGTAAGCCATTGGCCCGATAAAAATAACTAATCCTAATACTACTATAAATATAATCAATCCATTTTTAACCATTTTATTTGTCTTTGTAGGCTTATTATCGTTGATTGAACTGTCTTTTGAGTAGGTTAATTTGCCTCCACATTCACACTCATCACTAAAATCTTCTGGTTTTTCTCCAGGAAGTAATTCATAGGCACCTTCACAATTATTACAAACTAAATATTCTTTTATATTTGTTCCTTCCCTTTGTTCATGAAGTCTTTGCCTAATTTCATCGTTTGTAACCATTTAAACCCCCAATCCAAAATAAATCCCAACATTAAACATGTTATATACATGCACGTATAAAAATAGTAATATATTCTCTTTTTAAATAAATTGGTAACTTTGTTCGTACCGAACATTTTCAATTTAAAAAGGAATTGCATTTTTAAAACTATCAATAACCTGATTTTACACATAAGTATGATGCAGTTATCCTTAAATATTATTTCCAGATTAAATCCATAATATGGATTTTGAAAAATTAACTCAAATAAAAAAAAAGAAATTTATAAAATATTATTTGAGATGTTTACAATACCGCCGTCTTCTGTTGTAGTCTTATTAGCTATTATAGTATCTCCTGATAACAATTGAACAGTTAATGGACTAGTATTTGGAATTATACTATCATTACTATCTCTGCTGTCTTTTGTTCCGTCTTTTTGGAATTCTACAACGATCTTTCCGGGATAAGATGATAATTGAAATGTTTTATTTCCAGTTCCCATAATGTTTTTAGTTCCTGAAGCATCATTAATAGTTCCTACCCATGGGCCTGATGCAATAACTGTAACACTTTGAGTCTTAAAATTTGGTTGGGTGTTCTGTTGATTATTAACACCACTCACATTACAAGAAATATTAAAATTGCAACTATTACAATAATTCCAAGAATTTTTTTCATGTAATCCCACTTACTATTCAAATTATACTATTAACAATATACAAGAAGCTTATCGTAACTCCTTAAAATATTTCCTAATCAAAGTTTGATTAAAAAGATAATTATCAAAAAAATATTAAACAAGGTATTAATTAATCTTTCAATTATTAAATGCTCAATAATTAAGACAAATGTGTGAATAACATTTGACATTATTTGACTAACCACTAATTTTCCAAAATTCATTAAAAAATTCATAGACTTCCTCAAAAAATGCAAAGTTACTAAAGCATCTCAAGAAAATCAAATGGATAATTGGATATAATAGATGAGAAAGAATAATTAATAATTTATGGATTATCTTGGAGGTTTAAGTGATGTCAGAGGAAAATGTTGTTTACATTGGAAACAAACCAGTAATGAACTATGTATTAGCTGTTGTAACTCAGATGAATAGTGGGGTACCTGAGGTAATGTTAAAAGCAAGAGGAAGGGCAATAAGCAGAGCAGTGGATGTAGCGGAAATAGTGAGGAACAGATTCTTACCAGAGTTAGAAGTAGGTTCCATAGATATCTGTACCGAAGAAATGACTAGCAGAGAAGGATCCAACAGTAATGTTTCGGCAATAGAAATACAACTGTGCAAAACAGAATCCATTTAATCCACTCTTTTTATTTTTTTTAATTTTTAACATAATCCTAAATTCATATCAACTTACTCAGTATCCCTGCTCTTCATCTGGTACCAATTTTCCCTGAATTACCCCCTACCTCCATTTAATCCATTATTTCCAGTTAGTTTTTCACATATGTTTCATAAAAATTGATAAAGAATTGAGTCCAAATACTATACATGATGCAAGTAAATTAAGGGGGATAAAAAAAATGGACAAGTTTGAAGAAGCATTGGAAAATGTAAATTCAATGGCGGCTGATGAAAGGGATAAAGCCATACAAAACTACAAGGATTCTTGTATCTGCCATACATGTGCATCCTATACAGAATGTTCAAAGGATGCCAATGAAAAACTCTTCTGCGTAACAGGCAAGAGTAACAACTGCATAACAGAACTCAAGGGATGTGAGTGCCCAGCATGTCCCCTGGCAAGATCCTTAGATGTGGGAATAGTACACAACGCATACTGTTTAAACGGCAGTGAGATGGAACAGCGATGATTAATATCCTAGGATAAAAACTGGGATCAAATTGGTAAAAAACTGAATAGGCCGTAATAAAACTTCAATTTTAAGAGTTGAATAATAGAATTATCGTTACCCTAGTTTTAGGACTGTTACATTAAAATCAATCAAAATCAAGGTTATAATAGATTTTAATTGCACAATTAATATTCATTAATTATGTGTTTAATAAATTTATATTTCTAATGAATTGTAAGATTGTTAATCGTTAATTTAAGGTTATAAATCCAGTGGAGTGTATTAGTGAAATGATCTCAGAAGAAAGTGTTAAAGAACTGTTTAATTACCTTAAAACTGGTGAAAATGTGAAGTTTTTTTCCAAGGTTTCGGATGATGTTAACTGGACTGTTATGGGAACACATCCCTTGGCTGGAAACTATAAAACCAAGGAGGAGTTTGTTAAAAGCACCTTTCTAAGATTGAACAAGGTTTTAAACGAAGGTGTGGTTTTAAAGGTAAACCAGGTTCTGGTTAAAGATGCCACTGCAGTGGTTGAGATGGAATCGTTGTCAACAGCATTGAATGGTAAACCTTTCAACAACACTTACTGCTGGATTGTAAGATTTGAAAATGAGATGGTGGTAGAGGTTAGGGCCTACGTTGATTCAGCCCTGGTTCAAATGGTTTTAGATGAAAATGAAACCAATTAAACAACTAATTTCATTCTTTTTTTTAATTTTCTTTGTCTTCCTCTTTAAAAGCAACTGCCATTTTTAACTGGGCTCTGCACTGTGCAAGTTCCATTTCAGACCTTTTTAACTCTCTTTTTATGAGGAAATTTTTAGTCCAGAGGAATATTGACACACCAAGGAGTAAGATGATGAGTATGCACAAGATAGCTATGATAATTCCCGATGCAAGTGCCTGCCATACTAGTGCGAATCCATACACTAGGTAAAGAAGTGCTGCAACCACTGCAAGCACGATGGCCAGTATTAAGACCAGCCTCAACCTTGCCATCATTTCATATCTTCTCATGGATAGTACCCTCCTATTTTCTAGACATCTTATCGAAGGTGGTTTTTATGGATTTGATCAGGGGATCAAAACTGTTGTCAGTTTTATCAACCTCTTCTGGATCTTTAAAATGGAATGTTGTGCTCTTGTTCAGGTAATCCTCAAGCCAGTCTGCCAGTTCATAATCACCTAGTGTTTCCATCAAAACCCAGGCATAACCCTCATGTTCACTGCTGAGTGTTAATTCACCCTCCACAATCTTCCCGGACATTATAATATGAACTGCTCGTATTATGTGCAGGTTCTGCTCTGAAGCTCCTACAACATGGCCCAGTTCAATTTTAAGTCCAGTTTCTTCGTAAACTTCTCTTAAAAGGGCGTGGTCAAAGGATTCATCCTGGTTTACTTTTCCACCTGGAAGTTCCCATTTTCCAGGATTGGTCTTGGAATCTGTGGAACGTTTCAAAATGAGAACCTTTCCATTTTCATCCACCAGAAGAACCCTAACAGCCAGTCCGTAAACATGATTTATCATTATATCATTCCATAAAATTTGTTAATAGTTATTAACCTAAGATTATTTATAAGGGATCATTTTCTGGACATGGAATCCCATATAAAAAAAAATTCTAAACCACAACCCTTGAAGTTTTGTACAGAAAATGAATTTTTAGAAAACTGGGCTTAATAAAAAAAACCAGGTTGGTCAGAATCTCTTCAATAACCTCGTTAATAGTTTTTAAGGTTGTTAAATTGCTTTTTTTAGTTTTAATTCCATATATTAATGTTGGTATAAATTATTAACTGATATTTTAGCTTTTATTTTGATTAATAGTTCCTATATTGTTTATAATTAGGATTAAGTCCAAATTAGGTGTCTTTTGGGCATGATTTGGGTGTAAATTGGGAAAATGGTTATTTATACTTCAAATCAATTTTTTTATAACTAAAATTGCCTTAAACCATATTTTCGAATTTAAAATGCTCATTTAAAAAAAAATCATAACAAATGGGCCAATAATTCGCAAAAAACAAGTTATAGGACTCCAATCAATTCCATGATCTTTATAACGGTGTAATCTAAATTCTAGGCCCAGAATCCGGGACTCAAAATACACTTCACATGGTTGTTGATGTTTAAAACTTGATTCCGGTGATAAAATTGTTATGAAACTTTTTTTATCACAAACTTTTGATGGTGTATGTAACTTTAGGTGACTTTATATGCCGAAACGAAAACCGAGGTTGATTATTTTGAAACAAGAAATCTCCAAATTTGATAACTGGTTTAAAAGAGTTCTTCTACGCGAAAAATCAGCTATTTACGCACACAAGAAGAACGAACTCAACTACAAATTCGATCAGTACCACAGATTTTTAGATGCCCTAGAAAGCTACGATATGATCACGGTTCAAGATTTTAACCAATCATTGAACGAAATAAACCAAAAACGGATCAAAGAAGAAGAAGACCTTGCTAAAACCATTTGGCAGGATTGAAATGGTGTACATGCCAGTTCAAAGGAATTAATTTACCATTACTCTCCTTTTGAGCTGTCAGAAAGAATTAAACTAATAATGTGGAGTGAAACGTATCAAAAAGTTAATATATGCCTTAATATTCTTGTGTATCATTGGAATTGTTCTCTTTGGATATTCTACTATAAAAACGTCATCATCAACTTCAAACAGTGTGAAGTATGTAAATGTTTTGATATATGATGGTACTGGAACCATGTCAAGCAGTGTCAGTGGATTGGAAAACTGTTTAGATGAACTTAACAATAAATCTTCCAATAAAAAGTTCATATATTCCACTGCTGTGGAAATAAATTCCCAAACCCTCCAGGGTTACGATGTTTTAATAATGCCTGGAGGCGATGCATCAGAATATATTCAGAATTCTAAAATAGATAACAGTTCAATAAAACAATTCGTATCGAGTGGTAAAGGATATTTGGGCATATGTGCAGGGGCATTTGCTGCCTCAAATTATGTTGATGGTTACTACAATGGATGGGGACTTGAACCTGATGTAACAGCTGAAACAGTGGATTATGTAGGGGACCTTTCCATATCTACAACATCCTATGGAAAAAAACTAAGTGGTACCTCAGATGTAACAATCTATCATCAAAATGGGCCTGCATTGTACACTAACGATACTGAACATATTTTATCCACATTTTCGGATAATAATACTGGTTACGAAGGGTATGCTGATATGGTGGGTGAGAGTTATGGATCTGGCAGGGTGTTACTCAGTGGATCCCATCCTGAGCTTGAACCTGAAAATCAGGAGTTACTCATGAACATGCTGTTATGGCTTTCAAAAAATTTGGACTGAACATGGTATGGGATCAAGGTACTGGGAATTCTTGTCAGGTTCTAAACACAAAAAATATATTTGGCAGTAACCGAACATTTTATATTCTATGGTGATCTATAGTATAACTGTCAAGATGTTTTAGACATGACTTGACATGTATTTGAGTTAATCATTTGATTAACAAATTTAACCAAATTTCATGTTGTCTATAAAAAAATTTGTTTAGGTGGTGAAAAGCAAATGTTACCAAAATTTGATTTACAGCATTTCTGCTGTGGCCCTAAAGGCTGCGAACTCGAAATTGTTTACGGTGAAATGATAGATGCAGAAGATTAAATTTAAATGCCATTCCTCATACTTACCCCCCAAATTATTTACTTTTTATAGGAATGGATAAATTTTCATCCTGCATTTATCTTTTTTTTTACTTAGAAGAATTGTCCAAATTCTGATACCAACCCTTAACAGTACTGCCCCGAAATTTAGGAATTATAAAACTCCTGAACAAAGTTTCTATCATCACCTTTAACATGTACCTGTGTTTTAATAGATATTTTGGTCTGGTGTAAAACTTAAGGTAGGCACGGGCCAGGTTTCTTTCGATCATGTCCTTGTTTAAGCCCAGTTTTTCGTAGTTTAAAATAGGCTTCATAACTGTGTACTTCTCCCAGTTTTCAGTTTTAATGAGATCTTTGTCCTTCAAGTCATGATATATTGGTGTTCCTGGAAACGGTGTAAGAATTGAGTACTGGCAGTAATCTGGTTCGAGTTTTATTGAAAACTTGATGGTTTCATTCATATCATTCTGGGTTTCACCAGGATAACCAATAATATAAGATGTTAAAACTTCAAGCCCCGCATTTTTAGCATTTTTAACGGCATTTTCAGCTTGTTTTAAGTTAATACCCTTCTTCATTAGGTTTAAAATTCTTTGGGAACCTGATTCAACACCGTAGTAGATGGTGTTCATACCAGCGTTTTTCAGTTTAAACAAAAGATCCTGGTTCACCATATCCACCCTTGAGGATGCTACAAAACTCACATCTAGGTTTCTTTCCTTTATTTCATCTGCAATTGATGCTGCCCTGTTCTTGTTCAACATGAAGGTGTCATCCATGAATGCTATATCATTGAGATGGTAGTTGTAGACCAGTTCCTCAATTTCGTCCACAACATTTTCTGGACTTCTTGATCTGAATTTCTTTCCCATTATTAAGGATGATGAACAGTAACCACAGTTATAAACACAGCCCCTGCTGGTTATCATGCCTCCTGATTGACTTTTAGAAATTCCGTAGGATTCAAATGATACCAGATGTCTTGCTGGAAACGGTAAAGAATCCAGGTCCTCTATGAGTGGTCTGGGATTGTTGGTTTTAATGGATCCAGTTTCAGGGTCCCTGTAAACAATTCCCTTCACATCCTCAAGGGATCCGCTGCCATCAACCTGATTGTTTGCAAGGTCTGCAAAGGTTTCTTCTCCCTCCCCCAGCACCACAACATCTAGATCATCAGAATTTTGGAGGGTGTTTACTGGTAAAAATGTGGTGTGAGGTCCACCAATCACAGTTAAAACATGGGGCATGACCTTCTTAATTTCCTCTAAATATTTAAGGGCAGTTTTTATTGTGGATGTTGTGGCAGTGATTCCTATAATTTCTGGATCCAACTTCTCTACATGATCTCTGACTTCAAAAAATCCCTTCTGCATCAGATCATCGTCAAATATCTCCACAGAATGGTTGTTCTTTTCTAGAGACGCTGCCAAGTACATCAAATTTAGGGGCGGTGTAATAAAGCCCAGCCCATTTTTCACAGCATTTTCATCGTACGGGTTAATTAAAAGCACATCCATAAACAATCCCCCTCCTAAATAAACCTTTTTTTTTTAGATCACTAAATGAAAAATAACGATTTAAAAGCAATAATAATTGTGAAACAATGGATGATTGTGTATTAAAATAATTATAATGTATCAATATTATTGACAATATCACAATATACTATGACTTAGCTACATAATAAATTATTCGATCAATAATAACTATACACATAACTTAATTAGTACAACTGACAAGGTTGTTTTACAAAATAAATTGTTATAATTATCACATTTTTGAGAATGTTTTAGATTAACAATTGATCTGGGGGAATATTTTCATGGGTTTAATTACAGAACAGTACAAGGATTCCAGTAATTTTGTGGCTAGAATTGAGCTTAACAGAAAATTTAGTACTAATCCTCAGCCTTTAACCCGTTGGCTTTTTGATCAAATGGATTTTCAGAAAAGTTCAAGGGTTTTGGAACTTGGATGTGGAAACGCCATCCTGTGGAGGACGAACAAGGACAAAATAGTGTCTGATGAAAAAATTGTACTCACAGATTTTTCAGAGGGAATGCTTGATGATGCCAAGAAAGTTCTTGGAAGCCTGAGGGACAGATTCGAATTCAAGGTCATGGATGCAGAGAACATCAGCTTCCCTGAAAATTCCTTTGACATAGTCATAGCAAATCTTATGCTTTACCATGTGCCCAACAGAAAAGAAGCATTTAACCAGATAACCAAGGTTCTTGCTGATAATGGTTTGTTCTATGCCAGTACATTTGGAAGGAACAATATGAAGGAATTAAACGAACTAGTCCAAGAATTTTACCCCCAACTCAATTCACTGGAAACTCTATCAAACAGATTTGGACTTGAAAATGGAAAATCTCAACTCGAAGACTATTTTGAAAAGGTTACAATGACAGAATACCATGATCATCTAGAAATAACAGATGCTCAACCTGTAATTGAATATTTCCTGTCCTTTGCAGGAAATAAATCTGTTCTAAAACCGGACAAGCTAGATGCAATGAAAACTTGTATCAACGAGGTCATTGAGGACAATGGCTTTATGAAGGTAACCAAGGAAACAGGACTCTTCAGGGCGAGGTATCCATTCAAATGATAAATGGTTTTTTTAGAAGCTAAATTTTTTTTATGCAATAGTAATGGTTTAACTTAGGTTGGTGTAACGTTTGAAAAGGTCTGTTTTATGGGCCACTTCCAAACCATTGAAGATTAACTGGATATCTGAGGAGATCCAGTTGATGAGCTGGGCTAAATCATCGGAATTTTCGTTGATGGAAGTTAAGTTGATGTTTAAAACTTTATCAGGGTCCCAGTTTAGGTTGAGTTCCCTGAGTTCCATCAATGAATCTTGGATAAGGGTGCCTTGAACTTCTTTATTTGAAATGGTCTTTGAATTATCACTTACAACTGCTGCCAAGGCCGTTAAATCGGCTGTTAATTTGATATTCATGGATAAAATGTTTTGATAAAGACTTAAATCAGAATTAACATCGTTAAATGTGTCTTCTAATTTTTTGATTCCTGCTTCGAGGTTGTTTTCTTGAAGCATGTAATTCTGGAGCTTAGCAGTGGCCTGGGTTTTATCGAAGTTGTTCTGTGTAGTTTTAACCATTTCAAGACCGTAGTCCAGATTGGCGGTCATGGTCTTGGTTAACTGTTCAGGAAGGTTGATACTAATTCTACTTGGTAAGATAACGTAGGCACATATGAATGCAATGATACCTCCAATGCTTATGTCCACGATTCTTGAAATTGCGTTGTCATAGACAGTTCCAGTGGGCCAAACAAGCACTATGAAAACTGTAATGGCCATCACAGAAAGCCCCATGTAGGTTGGGTAGAATGCTCTAAATAGGAAGAGCATTAGGACTGCAAACCAGACAAGTATGTAGTGTGGAAATAAAAATCCAAGTATTATGGCCACTACAATTGCAATAAAATTGAATCCTATCCTTTGAATAAGGTTGTCCACCGTGCTTGTGATGTCTGGTTTGATGATTATCAGAATTCCCATGGTTATCCAGATGGCACTCCTTTCACGTGTTAAATAGATAAATATGAGTCCAATTGTCATTGCAAGAGTGAATCTAACAGCGTGACGCATGTACATATTTTTCAGGTTAAAATTTGCACTGATAACTTCCTTAAAAGATTTTTCCTTGGTTCTAATGGTTTTATGTCCATTTTCAGGATTTTGATTTAACAGGGAGTTGCAGTAAGTTAGGATCTTCTGGATATTCCTACTTACCTGTATGATCTGTTCATTAGCAACTTCCTTTGCCCCTGTATCAACCTTTAACTCGTAGGAATTCATGATCTTTTCATCAACAGAACCATTCATGGATTGAAAATTTTGTCCAATCCTTTTTGAAACATCGTCCGTCAATTCAAGGTACTTGGTGAAGTATTTTTGATCGTGTGGATTGAGCCTAGCTATGATGAGTTCAGAGTAACTTCTTAATATTTTATAGTAACCCCCGAATTTGAAGAATTCGTAGTAAACAGAGTTCAATGAAATTCCTGAGAGTATGTGCATGTTTGCTACCACGCTTTGTATGGTTGATTCTGGATTGAAACCAACTGAAACAAGCTGACGGATTTTCCTCTTTTCCATCCATAGTTTGGGAATTAAAAGGGTTGATGCCACAAGGTAGGCCAATGTGGTATAGGATATCCATTCAATGGGAGTTGATTCAGGGTTAACAATTAAAACAGCTACGAAGTAAGTTAAAAAGAATGAAAATCCGATGGCACCTTCCATGTTTCCAAATATGTACATGGAAATACTGAAAAATGCCCAGAGTACCGAGAAAATTATGAAGGCAGCTAAGTTATGAACAGACAATGAAACACAGAGAAATGCTAGCGTGGTCATAATAAAACCTAACAATCCCAGAATTGCCACCTTCTTTATGGGCATGCTTATGTCTAGGATGATGGTGGCAAGGAGTGTGACCATAATAATGGCTTCAATACCGTTATTAAATTTTAGAAGGGTGGCCAGCAAAGCGGCAACAACTATTAAAATAAAAGCCTTCAAACCCTGTGACCAGTTAACAGTACCTGTAGGCTTGGAAAGTGTTTTAAATCTTCCAAACAAACCTTTTTTCTCCAATTCAAAACTCCCCTTTTTAAGACAAATATTCCCAATTTATGAAGTAACAATATTTATGAATTTTTTGTAATATCATTTTTTTCTAAATGAAAAGGAAAAATTTGTTTCCAAACTGGGGATTGGATTGTAATCACACTAAGATTCCAAAGAAAATCCTTTTAAACCTTAAAATCATGCATAAAATGATTTTAAATTGAATAAATAACTTTTTTAATAAACATTATTAATTTGCAATGACATAGTATACATATAAAAGATTAAGTTCGTTCATTTGATGGTTTAGAAAGCATTATGTCCAAGAAAACCTTTGGATGTTAAGTAGTTGGATAATTGTTTTGTAGGGTCTAGAATGTAATTTTAAGGAGATTAAACCCATGAAGAGGGATGTTATACGGATAAATGAAGATAAGTGTACTGGATGTGGGGATTGTATTCCTGGCTGTCCTGAAGGTGCTCTTCAAGTTGTTGATGGTAAGGCAAGACTCATAAGTGACCTTTTTTGTGACGGACTGGGAGCCTGTATTGGTACCTGTCCACAGGGAGCCATTGAAATTGAACAACGAGAAGCAGAGGAGTACGATGAAAGGAAGGTCATGGAAAACATAATCAAGGGCGGAAAAAATGTTATCAAAGCCCATCTGCAGCATCTAAACGATCATGGTCAGAAGAAATATCTAAATCAGGCAATCCATCTACTAGAGGAGAAGAATATACCAGTTCCAAATTATGAACATGAGAAAACCTTCGCATGTGAATGTCCCGGAGCAAGGGAGATGGAACTTGAACCTTCATCTGAACCATCAACTGAAGCTGTACCAGATTCTAAACCTGAACTCAAAAATTGGCCAATACAACTCCAACTATTAAATCCCAACGCACCCTACCTTAAAAATGCCGATCTCTTAATAGCAGCAGACTGCGCTCCATTTGCATACCCCAACTTCAACCAGAAATTTTTAAAGGGAAAAATACTCATCATACTCTGTCCAAAACTCGATAAAACCATCGAGGAATATATTGATAAACTAGCTGAGATATTCAAGATCCAAGACATACACTCCATATCCATAGTCCACATGGAGGTTCCATGTTGTTCTGGAATAGGTGTAATTGTTAACCGGGCACTTGAAAAGGCTAAGAAAGATATAACTGTTGAGGATTATACCATTTCTATAAACGGTGAAGTAATAAATACACAATAATGTCAGGTTTCCTAGGTTGTAAATTGAATATCTTCAATCTTTTTTTTTTGTATATGAAATTATTACGGGGCAAGGTCTGGGATTGATGATGGTGCAGGGTTTTTTGACTCACTATCCTGCTCTAAATAAATAATATTGCTATTTACCTCGATTTCTCTGCTGTTATGGGTCACTATTATGATTGTTTTTTCCATTTTAAGTTCATCAATTACTTCGTTGATGGATTTTCTGGAATCCTTGTCTATGGATTTGGTTACCTCGTCTAAAAGTATTATGGGCGAATCTTTTAAAACAGCCCTTGCAAGTGCTATTTTCTGTTTTTCACCACTCGAAAGCATTATCCCATTTTCTCCCACTTGTGTATCGTATTTGTTTGGGGTGGTTTCGATGAAATCATGTATCTTAACCAGTTTGGCCACACTTTTAACCTCATTGTATGTAGCATCGAGTTTCCCAATTCGCAGGTTTTCATAAATGGTGCCATCAAATAAATAGGGATCTGAGAATATCATGGAAATGTTTCCTATTAGGCTGTCCCTTTTAATTTTGATTATATCTTGCCCATCAACCTTGATGCTTCCCTTTTCAACAGGGTAGAGTGAACAGATCAACTTGAGAATTGTACTTTTTCCAGTACCATTATCCCCGACTATGTAATTTAAACCCTTTTTAAATGTAGCATTAAACCCATTTAATATGTAACGATTGTCGTAGGAAAACCAGACATTGTCAAATGTTATTTCCCCATCTGTTACACTTAGCTCACTTTCTATTCCTGTTTCTTCGTCCATGTCTAATATTTCTTTTAACCTGTCAAAGGCAGGTAATGAACTTTTGTATGATGTCCAAATCCCTGATAACTGCGATATTGGGGAGAAAAAAATGGATGTGTAGGCTAAAAAGGCCGTGAATGTTCCAAGGCTTATAGACCCATCCAGCACCATGTATCCTCCAAATGTAATGAGCAGCACTATTGGTACTCCTAAAATAAGAGAACTCAAAGAAGAGTTTAACGAGGATGTTTTGGTATAATTCAAAGAAATCCCATAATAATCATTCATATGGTTGTTAAATCTATTTTGAGACCATTTTTCAAGATTAAAAACTTTAATTAGGGGTATGATGGATAAATTTTCCTTTAAAAATGAATAGATGGATGCGTTAGTTTCTAAAAAAGCTTTCTGAATTTTTTCCATTTTATTTCCAAATATGTTGGAAGACAATGCAAACAGTACAACAGGGCTCATGATTATGAGTGCGAGTGTGTAATTCAAAGAGAGCATGATAAAGAAAGGAACTATAATGCTTACTACGCTCATGAAAATCTGCGGAATTATTCTAACCGGAATATTAATGGCTATTTGGGTGTTACCCATGATACGTGTTATCATATCACCCACTTTTATGGTTTGGGTACTTTTTAAAGAAGCAAATTGAACCACATTAAAAACAGTTCCTGATACTTCTCGTAAAAGTACCAAGTTTAACTTTCCAGTTAAATAACTGTTGTAGTAACTTGAAACTGAAGAAAAAATGTACATTCCAATTATCCCTAATATGATATATACAAATAAATTAGTCATTTTACCTACAAACACGTTATCTACAAGGGACTTGATTAGTAAAGGGCTTATAAATGAGAAAAGTAATGTACAAATACTTAAAAGGAATATCAGTAACAAAGTCAAGGTGTGTTTTTTAATAAATTTATTTAAAAAATATTTGAAGCTTGTTTTTATCATACTCTCACTGAAAACCCTTTATAATAATTAATACTGTTTCTGATTAGTATAGATAAATATTATTTAATACAACGGATGGAACTAAGATTAAATAAGCATTTATGCAATTAGATTCAGTATTGAATTGTTTCAAACACCAATTCCCCCATCACTTGGAACCTTCCATTTTTTTAACTTTTATAAAAATTAACAATGGAAAAAAAATTAAAAAGAAATTAAATAATTTTATTAGGGCATCAATTGACCAATATGAACTGTTTCACCAGCCTGTAAAAGGACAATACCATTTTCCATAACTTGGACAGTCAGTTCTGTCGCAAAGGGCATTTTGTGTAGAAATTCCACTAGATCTAGAACATACTTTTGGTGCACTTTCGCTGTTTATACTTGCTGATTTTCCTAATCCACTCAAATCTTCCATTAATCTCAACCCCTTTTTTTTAGTAACTGTATAATCATAATAGTCATATTTAAATATATAAACTTTTACATATAAATGTAAAACTTAATAAATATCTTCAATACAATAATATTCTCACACCTTTTTATGGATTTTACGATGTTCATTTGTTTTGTAGATATTATTCGTGATTTTTTATCATTCAATTTTAGCGTAAAATAGTAATTTGTCCAGATTAAAGGGAAATTTAAATAATCCACGATTGGATAAAACTTATTTCTAAAACAAACTATCATACACCAAATAAAAAGAATTAAATATTAAAAAGCCATGATAAATTTATAATTATAAATAATAATAAATCGTCAAGGGTGATTTGAATGCTCACATCAGTCCAAAAAGAAATACTACAAAGTTTAATTAACTTATACAGAAACGCCGATGCCTCTATTAAGGGCGAAGAAATAGCAGAAATTATGAACCGTAACCCCGGGACGATCCGAAATCAAATGCAATCATTAAGGAGTTTAGGATTGGTTAAGGGCGTTCCAGGCCCCAGAGGAGGATATAAACCAACTATTAAAGCTTATCATACATTGAATATACAGGCCAGTGACAATCAATCTTTAGTACCTATTTTTAGAGATGGTGAAAAAGTTAAAGATATAACAGTTTCACAAATAGAATTCACGAGCATAACCCACCCTGGAGAATGTGAAGCAGCCATCAAAGCCGTAGGAAACATTAAATATTTGGATCTTGGAGATGAGATCAGAATAGGTCCAACACCTGTAAACAAACTTATTGTTGATGGAATTGTTGTTGGAAGGGATGATATGGACAACATACTACTCTTGGACACAACAGCCATTAGAAGCATACCCAAGAAAACAGTACTAGAAGTGGCTTCAACAGACCTCATCCAACTAGACCCAACTGACAGCATCAGGAATGCCTCAAAAATATTATCTGATAGGGACATTGAAGGAGCTCCTGTTGTAGAAGATGGACATGTCATAGGAATATTAACACTATCAGACATCATTCGTGCCATAGGAAGAGGAGATGAAGAACAGAATGTTTCAGAGGTCATGTCATCTAAAAACATCATAACTGTAAAACAGGATCTGATGATAGCAGACGCCATTGAAATAATGAACAAAAACAGCATTGGAAGAGTGATAGTGGTAGATGACGATGCAAGTCCAATTGGAATCGTAACAAGAACAGATCTTCTGGATAAAATAGCAGGATTAAGGTAATATTCGTTTTAAAACTAAATATTTCAAGTAAACAGATTTTTTCCCATCTTCTTGGGATCAAACCTTAAAATTCTTATTCTAATCTGATCCTTTGAATTATAATTATAATTTATTTTTTAGATTAAGTAGAATCTAGTAATTTTAAATACTAATCCCAACTAAGATCAAGTTCATAGGATTAAATTTGCATTAGTTCTAATTTTTATTAGTTTCCAGACAAAAATCCAGAAATTTTTTGGGTAGTGGAAATTATTGTTGTATTGAGTTAAAAGATTGTTTTAGGAAGTGTATTAAACTGAAAATTGACCAGATGGAAATTAAAAAGGGCATGTCTGTCCTGGAACTCATCCAAGAGATGGGAGGTTCCGGTGTTTTAGGTGCGGGCAGGGTTTACAGGGCAACAGAGTTACTTGCAGAAGTTATAAAAGATGAGGATACAGCAGTTTTTCTCAGTGTGGCAGGACCCCTGGTGCCTGGAGGTCTGAGAAAAATTATTCGGAACATGATCAAGGATGGGGAGGTGGATGTGCTCATAACCAGCGGAGCAAACATCACCCATGATCTGCTTGAAGCCTTCGGAGGCAGACACCACCGAGGAATAGAAGAAGATGATGAAACCATGTGCGAACATGGAATGGGAAGAATAGCTGATCTCTACACGAAATCCGAAGATTTTGAAGTGTTTGAAACAGAAATAGCAAAAATATTGGCAGACATAGCAGCTAAGGATGATCATTTAAGCATAAGGGAATTTTTAACCTTAATTGGCAGTTCACTCGATGATGATGAGTCCATACTAAAAACAGCTGCAGATAACAACGTACCAATCTACGCGCCGGGATTTATAGACAGCATGTTGGGACTGCAACTTTGGATGTTCACCCAGGACACCAAACTTCACATCGATGCCTCAGGAGACATGGCAGAACTATCAGACATTGTATACGATTCAAAAAAAGTCGCAACCATGATCCTTGGGGGAGGACTCCCAAAACACTACGCATTAGCATCCAACCTACTTAAAGGAGGGGTTGATGCTGCTATACAGATAACCATGGACAGGAGTGAAACAGGCAGTCTTGGAGGAGCACCACTGGAGGAGGCCAAATCATGGGCCAAGGCCAAGGCAGGATCCAAACTCGTGACAGTGGTTGGAGATGCAACCATAATATTCCCATTGATACTGGCCGGTGCAAAGGAAATGAACCAACGATCCATGGAATGAATAATAAAAGAATTTCCATTTTCTAATTTTTAATAATGGAAGAAAAAACTAACATTCTAAACTCTTAAATCAAGGACAAAAATAACATGCTTTTAGAACCAGTACTCTACGCATTTTCAGGATTCTTCATGAAGTTTTCTGATGATGCCTACGACAAAAAAAAGAATATTTACATGGCAGTAATGGCAGCTGTTCTCTGCGGTGTTTCAATAGCCTACCTGGCAGTGACCAGTTCAGATTCAGCATGCTTATTCATAGCCATACTGATAGGCACAGTTCTATCCCTAAAGGTGGACAGTTTAAACCATGTACTGGCACTTATCTTGTTTCTGGTAATAATCATTTACATTGGAATACCTTCAATCGGAATTGTAACCCTGATTTTATGTACATTAGCAGCATTCATCGATGAAGTTGGTAACGATAATGAGAGAATAAAAAAATTAGGCAGGGGAGCGGAACTGTTCTTTGATTACAGGTTCACACTAAAATTAACGGTGTTGGTGTTTGCTGTACTGGGCCTTCTTGTACCCTACTTCCCAGTTTTAACACAACCCAACATCCAATACTTCCAATTTCAAACCTTCATCTACTTCTTGCTGTTTGATCTGTTCTACGAAGTTGCAGGGTTAAAGTTTGATGCTATCTACAATGGATTTAACAACCTCTTCAGGATATTCTGAGGAGTAAATTGAACGTCCAACAATGATGGCATCAGCAAATTCGAGTGTTTGATTCGGATCTCCACCTTGCACACCCACGCCTGGAGATATTATGAATGAATCTTTACCAACAACTTCCCTAATTTTTTTAAGCCTGTCGGGTTTGGTTGAAGGTGCCACATAATTCTTTAAACCCATCTCCATGCCCATGACTGCAATGTCCTCTGCAGCTGGCTGGAGAAATCTTGATGCTCCGGGATGTGACATTTCCGTTAGAAGAAACACTTCTGTTCCAAATTCCTCTGCAGAATCTACACAAGCCTTAACACTGTCGGGACCTACAAATCCATGCACAATTATGGCATCTGCTCCAGCTTTAAATGTCAGATCTGCAATTTTCTTATTTGTTTCAGGGATGTCTGCCACCTTAAAATCGGCAATTATTTTGCAGTCAAACCTATCCTTAACCAATCCAATGGATGGCAAACCTTCAGCTAAAGCAAGGGGATAACCGATTTTTATGGTATCCAAATAGTTAATAACACTGTTTCCAACCTCCAGTGCACCATCAATGGTCAGAAGGTCCATGGCAAGTATTATTTTGTTTTTGATTTCCATAGATTAATACTCATTTTAATTCTTTAAATTATTTTTGAAAATAATCAAAGATCCAAAGGTAGGATACCATTTATATAAAAATACCAAACCTATATTTAGCAGAGGTACAAAGAAGTTCCAAAGTAAAAGTTTTGAATTACATATATATTATTCAAGGGAAAATGGATTTAAATGGCTGAAATAAAGAAAAATAAACTCAAAGCGATAATTGGTGCGCTTATAACATTCATTGTTGTTGGATTACTGGCTGTACAGGCCATGTTCTTTTTGAAGGGTTATGCCCCATCAACCAACATGATGAACCATCAGTTTTTGGTTTCAATAGGATTTTTAATAGGAATACTCGCAGCTTCATACGTTTACACCTACCTTCAGGGTGAGGACAGATCATCCTGGCTCTACGATAAAGATGGAAAAGAGAAGTAAAGAATGAATTACCCTGATCAATTCGTCCTGGATTTTCCTTTTTAACATTCAATTTTTAGGTGAAGTTTAAAGATCTTTATTTTCTATCAGGATTCAGGTTGATTGATGCACAGTAGATGTATCCCTTTTTTTCAATACCTTCTTTAAAGACTACTTCTGGATTTTGTTTGAAGTGTGTCGCTGCAACCATGATCTGGTAAATTACTATTCCCGCATCTATTGGGATGTATTTTTTTGCAATTAACGATCTTATGAAGTTGGGTTTGGTGGTGAAAACATCGATGCAACTATCATCCCCACTTAAAAACCAGGCTTGACTGTTGGTGGCTGTTGGTGAGAGTCTTCCAGCCTCCAATATTTCCCTGTTTTCATCTGTGATGGTGATGTCTGTCATTTTCTCAATGGGATTTCTTTTAAACTCACTTATATCAGATCTGTGAAGTGGTTCATCAGGGTTTCCAAATGCCAGAAGAATCACAAATTTAAGTTCTGATCTTGGTTTCACATGGTCTTTAATGGTTGGAATACCCTGCCAGCAGCATCCTATACCATTTGCAGAAAATAGAAGATCCATCTGCTGCAACATGTAACCAACATTGGTTAGGTAACCTTCCTTCTCCTCAGAAAATACTGCCAAGTAGTGGGGAGCCTTTTTCATCATCCTGGTTTTAACATCTTCAGAGGAAATTAACAGAACTTCAGTTTTAATCCCTGGAATTAAAGGTTTTAAATCCATCACTTCACCTTGAATATCCTTTAGGATTTCCTCATCTAGAGTATCTTGATCGTACTTTCTAATGGATTTTCTCCTGAAAATTGTCTCGTAAATTTCATTTTTATCCATAATACCGCCCCTTAAAAAGCAATTATTTCTACTTAATTAATGAATCAAATTAATTAACTGAGTATACTTCATTTCTTCTTTTAAATCTTGTTTTACCCTTTGTGAAATATTTTTCTAGTGATTTATGCAAAATATTTTCTTGTGTGTGTTGTTGGTATATTATATTTCATGTGGGCTTTATTTTTTTTCAACCATCATGGAAATATTTATAAAGTTTTGCCAACAGTATCCCATTTATACAACTTATTAATTAAAATTAGTATTACTCTGAATAAAGCGTGGATTTACTCTCGATTTTTTGAGGATGGTTAAATGAAAATAATTGAAACCAATGATCTTACATACGAATATCCGGATGGAACCAAAGCCCTGGAAAAGGTTAATTTTAATGCTGAAGAAGGAAAGATAGTTGCACTTTTAGGGCCCAACGGTGCAGGTAAATCAACTTTATTCCTGCATTTTAACGGTATACTAAGACCAACACATGGAAGTGTACATGTTGATGGGGAAACTGTTAGTTACGACAAGAAGGAACTGCTAAAAATACGTCAAAAGGTGGGAATTGTTTTCCAAAATCCTGATGACCAACTTTTTGCCCCAACAGTACTTGAAGACGTTGCGTTTGGACCCATGAACATGGGACTGTCCAACGAAGAAGTGGACGAAAGAGTTAAAGACGCACTTTTAAGGGTTGGAATGGAAGGATACGAAAAGAAAGCACCACACCATTTGAGTGGAGGTCAGAAAAAACGTGTTGCAATTGCAGGAATACTCGCAATGAAACCCAAGATCATGGTGCTGGACGAACCCACCAGTGGCCTCGATCCAAGGGGTGCTTCACAGATACTCAAACTTCTCTACCAGTTAAACAGTGAGGGAATGACCATTGTAATATCAACACACGACGTTGATCTGGTGCCAATATACGCCTCTAAGGTTTACATCATAAGCCAGGGTAAAATTATCAAGGAAGGCAATCCTCAGGATGTGTTTGAAGATGTTGAAACCATAAGGGGAGCTAATTTAAGATTACCAAGGATAGCACACCTCATGGAAATTCTTAAAAAGGAAGATAAACTTCCATTTGACAAACCATACCCTTTAACAATTGGAGGGGCCAGAAAACGTATATTAAAAGAGTTTGAAGATTGATTTATTATTTTTAAATCAATTGGATCATTTACATTCTTCTTTTTTTCTAAAATCTTCTCGGTAAATTTTTTTTTGCTTAATGGTAATACAGATGATATTTTCAACCTATCTACTTAACATGGGTTAAAATTGGCAGTTTTTTTTATGTAATGTTTAGAAATAATTAATATTTTCTTTTAGTGATATGTCTGAGTAGATGAGACTGATCATATTCTTTGATATTTTGCCACAATTTGTGTTTTTTTTATCCTTAAATTATGATTAACTTTTTCTTGATCCTAGTATATGTTAGATCATTTCTAATTGATCTCTAAACTTCCATTAAAATATCTATATATGTATTCATTAGTATCTGGGGCTTATTTGTTTCATATAGTTTCAATAACCTAATTGATTTAACATTAGCGTATTATATGGTGATTTTTTTATAGTTTAACTTTTAATCTTTAATTGTAAAGTATGAATTATCATGAGGTGGTAATGGAATGAAAAAAATTATGGGAATGTCGGTTTTTGCTGTTATGATACTGAGCATCATTGCGGGATGTTCAGCAGCAAATCCTAATGATACAAATCCTTTAGTTAATGTAGAAATGAAAACGTCTAGTGGACTTATTTTTACCATGAACGAAAATCAAACATTTACATTTAAAGCCAATGATCCATTCTGGCTCACTGCTACAGTTCAATCCAACGGTCAAGTTATATCTTCAAATCAAAATATATTATTCTACGATCATGATTTGACACACGACGTAACCTACAATCACATAGTTCCAAGTGGTCAAGAATTCTCAATCAACACTAACGAAAACAATGCACACGACCATAAATATCAATTAGATCAAGGAACACACGAACTCAAATTCGTATACAAGAATAACAACAACGAACTAGTGTCCACAACATTCTACGCAGTTGTAATATGAACTAAGGATAAAAATTCAATGAAATAACACAACATTTTTCAATTTATAAATCAATTTCTTAATTTTTTATTAAATTGACAAATGACTGATAAACGATAATGGAGGCTTATCACATGAAAATTGAGAAAATATCAATATTTCTTGCTGCGTTACTGTTATTGGCAACTGCTTCAGGGACTGTTGCAGCAGCTAACAGCAACAACAGCACTAACACCACATACAACATTACAAACAACATAACAACTAAGGAACAAGCATTAAGTAGAGTAAACTACCTAGAAAACCAGATTGGAGAATTACAATTTCAAATAGGGACTATTAATAAAAATATCAACCAGAAAAACGACCAAATCAAAAATCTAAATTCTCGTTTGTTATTAGCTTGCTATAAGAACGATCTTGGACAGTATAAACTGATAGAATGCAAAATCAATAACTTAAAGAGCGATATCAATGCACTTGAAGTGCAAAAAACTACATTGTTAAACACTCGAAACTCATTCAGTTGGGAAATGGAAGATCTCAAGATCAAGTGGGGCATAATAGATCCAGCTTAAAATAATTTCTTTTAATTTATTGGAGGAAATATTTTCAGAAACTGAGAAGGACAAACTTAAAATGAGGTGATTTTATCTTAAATAAGAAGATCATAAGCATTCTATTATTGTTCGGTGTAGTAGCATCTGCTTTTTCAGGATTCGCTACAATTTATGCAGCATCGAATAATCACAAGGATATTACCACTGGAATGCATATTGATATAAATGACCACGGACCGAATCAAATAATTGATATCACCAGTTACGAAGGTGATTCCTCCAAAATCAAGGCTGAAGTTTGGTGGAATTGCTATGGCGGTACCACAGATCCATTCACAAATGTCTACATGACCATTTATGATAAAACTGGAAGGGTAGTGTGCACCGAAGTGAAAGAAAGCAATATAATAGGTAACTGTTACTTTGACGTACCTGATAATTTAGCTAGTGGAAATTACGAAATAAAATTCAGCGCATCAGGTGATAGTTCAACAGGGCAGAATATTTATCGTGCTGAAACTTGGGCTAATCTTGTTGTGTGTGATCCTGTGAGGGGTAATCCCAACGCTGCTAATGGAAATTTGAATGTAAACGCAGGTAACATAATTCAAGGACAAAAACTATCAGCATCAGCTAATTTTGTTAACAGTACACGCATGGCCAACTATAAAAATCAAACACCTGACAAAAATTCAGATTTAGGCTACATAGATTATGTTGTGGTTGATGATAAAAACAACATAGTTATGAGGGGTTGTGGAACTTTAAAATTATCAAACAACCAGATAATATCTGATTCAGATTTAAATACAGCCAATCTCCAGCCAGGTACCTATCACTTGCAAAGCCAAATCCAATTAAACTCTTTCATTAAACCTATAAACACAGAACAAACCTTCAATGTTTATTCAAAAAACAGCTCATTATCGGTTAGTAATGAAAGCACTCTTAACGTAACAAAGGGCAACGATGCACAAGTAGTAGCATGGATAAACAATGATGGACTGGCAAACATATCTAATAAAACTGCACCAAAAGCCAGCGTAACATTCACAGTGTTTGACCAAAACTACAACGTGATCACAGGGGACACTTTCCCTGCAACTCTGGTTAATGGACACTATGTAGCGTACATGGATTGGAACACTGCAAATTTCAAACCAGGAACCTACAAGGTACACATGGCAGTTAATGGAAATCCATATCTTTCAGACTGTGATTCATGGACAACCATAACCATCAACCCAGAATAGGATATTAATTGAAAAACATTCGATGAATAAATGGAGTGATATAATTCCATTTATTTCATTTTTATGGAGGTTAGAAGATTATGATGAAAAATATATTTTGGAGTTTTTTAATTGTAGGATTAATGGTGGCAGCTGGAACAGGTTGGGCATCAGCTTCAAATCCAGCTCAACTTGGTCTAAACAGTGTTAAGTATCCCTCACAATTTGAAAATTTGCAGTACAATATCAATGGAAATAACACAATATCCCTCAATGGTACCTTAACATTTACAGATAATTCCACAACAAAACCAATTGCAGGAGCATATTTATTTCTTGCAATCTTAGGACTCACCAATGACAAAGTCAATCACAACATAGTGTACCATGGATTTTGTGTCACAGACAAGGATGGTAATTTCCAGTTTAATAGTGGACCGTATTTCACAGGATTTCCAGGAAATTATACCCTACTTCTACGTTATCATGGCAACAGAACCTACGATCCATGCAACTTAACATTTGATATTTAACTCCAATTTTTTTTTTTTAGAACACTTAAAAAAATGGATGTATGAAATGGCTGGAACCTAAATTTTAACAATCAACTAACAAAAAAAGATGATTAAACCTTTGAAAGCAATGCCAAAAAAAAATATAATATTCGGGAATTAAAAAGAATTAATTAATAATTCCACCTTAAAATCGACTTTTTTTTGTTGAAAATGGGAGTATTAACTCCCTATTCAATGACTTTGATTGCTTTGGTTGGACAGGAGTACGAACACAGTTTACATCCGATGCATTCTTTGTCCTTGACTTCAACTGTCCAATCATCTTCAACTATGATGGCGTGAACTGGGCAGAGGGATACACATGCACCGCAGTCTATGCACATTTCTTCGTCCTTTTTCACCACTCTTTTAATGGGACTCACACTTATTCCTGCATTTTCAATGTAAGCAATTCCTTGTTCTGCCTCGGGGCCATTGATTTCCATCAACATCTTACCGCCTTGGGAGTCAATGTCTGCCCGCAGTATATTGAAGTTAACATCAAAATTTTTAACAAGATCTGTGATAACGGCTTTGTTAGCCATTTTTGGGGAAAAATACAGCCATGCTTTCATTTAAATTCCCTCCTCGCGATTTTTTGCACACATGAGCCTTGAAATATCTTCGGCAGTTATCATGCCCTTCACATGATTATTTTTATCGATGATTGGAAGTCCAGAGATTTCATGCTTGTCAATACGCCTCGCAATAATATCCACTGGCTCATCTTCCCTTGCAATAACCACCTTTTTGGTCATGACATCCTTAAGCTTGGTTTTGCCCTTTGCAACTGCGTTTGCAATGTCCCATGAAGTGACTATTCCAAGCAGTTTCTGATCATCATCAACAACTGGAAGATGGTTAATGTTGTTTTGCACCAGTCTTTTAGCTACATCTCCGATTTCATCATCAGGATTTGCAGTTATCAATGGTTTGCTCTGTAATTCATTCACAATAGGAGTCTGCCTCCTAATTTCAAGGGGTTTAGGACTGTAACCTTCGTGTGCAAGTAAATTAACAGGTGAGGTAAGCAAGAATTTACCGTTTTCAATCCATGATTGAAGTTCCTTGGCTATTTTAACAGCCTTTTTGTAGGATGATAATGGGGAAGTTTCGACTTCAACACCGTTTATTTCAATACTTCCACTCCTAAGTTCTTGGTAATTAGTTTCCAGAATGGTTGGTTTGCTTCTTCTTGCCACTCCATAATCAGTCACATGGCAGGTGATGTCCTCATCTGCTATGGCTGTGCGTTTGGCAATGTCACTGTTTAGTACGGGTATTGGAACTCCCACACCAACGAAGAGTGTTGAACCGTATTTAGGCATGGTTGCACCACGGACAAATTCATGATCCATCTGCTTCATATCACCCTTGAGCATCATGGTACCAGCACCTCCCACAGGCACCCCATTTTCCCTTTTAACCTCAGTACTGTGCTGTGTACCCTCACCAATAACGTAACCCTCAGCACCGCATAGGAAAATCTTAGTTCCCAAACCAATGGTCTGGAAGTAGGGATCATTTAAGAGGGGACTGAGCCCTCCAGCACTGGAAAAACTCACATTACCCATGTTGGGTAAGAGAGTACCCATGTAGGTGTAGATTGTTTCATCTGTGGAATTCACTGCAGCAGCATAATTCTGGTAGGAGTTACGAGGATTTATCATGACTGCGTCGTTGAGATTTTCCAGATTAACTTGTGTTTTAACTTCTGTCAATGGATAACAGTCCGTACCATAGGAATCTGCAACCAGTTCAACATCTTTACCACTGATGAGATCCTCTATGACATGGGCCCCACCATACTCAATACCCACATCAGGATTTCTGCTGGGCTGTGTAGCTCCTATGTAAGTGTCAACCGCTGCAAGTCCGGAGTAGGATTCCACACCATTTAGAAAAGTTTTGGTCATTTTAATCGGGGGATCTGTGTGTCCAAAGTTTAAAAATGCTCCTGAAGAACACATGGCTCCAAAGGTACCTGTTGTAACCACATCAATTTCATCTGCAGCTTTTTCAGCACCATTTTCTCTAACAATTTGCGTCATTTCTGTTGCAGTGACAACAACCGCATCTCCATCCTTAATACGTTGATTTATCTCTTCAATGGTCTTCATTTATTCACATCCACACCATCATTAGTTGTATTATCTATTAAAATTAATAATTAAAAAATTATTTGAATTTATATCCATAAGTTGGGTTAATGATCATATTTACCTGGAAACATGACTTTACCTAGGCAATACAATTCCCAACTCAAATCCAGTTTTTACATAAATAAAATATACTCAATAATGATACTAATAACCTTACTATTTAACAAGTTTTTCTATCCCATGGACCCATGAAGGACAGATCAGTTTTTCACATGTTTTTGAACGGTTCAAACCATATTTTCCATTTTCAATTTGAAGTTATTTTGCGAATGGACATTTAAAAATGATGTGAACTGGAAACTTTGGACTTCTCAACCAAACTATTTATTTGGGTTTTATGGGGAAAAATATTTCAGTTTACAAACAAAGATAATAGAGCAGTACAATTTTAAGATAGAAAATATTTCCAGCAACAATTAATTCATTTATAGGAGTTTAAAAATGCCGTCATCAAAGGAAAATAATCTTGATCCAGATTTATTCAGAAAAACAATTGAGATCGTAGAAAAAAAAGTAGATTTTGTGGATATAAGAGTTAGTGAAAGTAAAAATAACGTAATAGTGATGAAGGATGGTCAAATTCAAGAAATTCGTTCAGGAACTGATTTTGGAGGTTCTGTGAGGGTTTTAAAGAATGGATCATGGGGTTTTGCATACACAACTCAACTTTCAAGACTTGATGAAATGGCAGAGGCAGCACTCAAACTTTCAAATTCTCTCAAAAGTGATGTTGAAGTCTCAAAAACAGAAGGATCCACTGACAGTGTGAAGTCGAAGGCTAAAATTCCACTGTCCAGTGTTTCTTTAGATGAGAAAAAGAAGGTTATGGAAGAAGCTGAAGCAGCTGCCAACATTGACAAAGTAGTCAGCACAACAGTGAACTACGTTGATGGTGAATCTAGCTCACTTTACATGAACTCCGAGGGTTCTGCAATTTCCATGGAAGAATCCAGGGTTGCAATGTTTTTAAATGCAGTGGCTGCTTCTGAGGGAGTTATCCAATTTGGACATAAAAGCATCGGTGGTTCAAAGGGATATGAGGCCATACAAAATCAGGATATTGAAGAGTTTGGAAGGTTAGCAGCAACAAAGGCTGTAAGGCTCTTAGATGCTAAGTCTCCCCCATCTGGAAGTTTTCCAGTTGTTTTAGATCCTGAACTCACAGGAGTTTTCATACACGAAGCACTGGGCCATGCATCAGAGGCAGATCTCATACTTCAAAACGATTCCATACTCAAAAATAAGATGGGAACCCAGATAGGTTCAGATCTGGTAACCATAGTTGATGATGCCAGCATGGATGCCTTTGGTTACTACGCCTACGATGCAGAGGGAATCAAAACAAGGGAAAATATTCTGGTCCAAGATGGAGTATTATCATCCCTTTTAAGTTCGAGGGAAACAGCATCTAAACTTAAGATGGAATCTTCTGGAAATGCAAGATCGTCTGTGGGTGATCAACCAATAGTTAGGATGAGTAACACCTACCTCAAACCGGGTGATCAGTCTTTAGAAGAACTTTTGGAAGGAATTAAAGATGGAATTTACTTGAAAGGTTCAAGGGGAGGTCAGGTGGACACCGGTAAGGGAATTTTCCAGTTCAACGCTGCAGAATCATTTGTAGTTGAAAATGGAGAAATTAAAGATCCATTGAGGGATGTGTCACTGTCTGGAAATATCTTGGAAATTCTCAATCATATAGATGGTCTTGGCTCAGATTTCAAGATGGGAGTAGGATTCTGTGGTAAAAACGGACAAACTGTTCCTGTGGGTGATGGCGGTCCCCATGTCAGGGTTTCAAAGGCAACTGTGGGTGGTGCAACCTAAAAATTAAATTTTGTAAACTTAATTTTTTTTGGAGAGAAAAAACATGTTATCTGAAGAACAAGGCCAATTTCTGTTAAAATTAGCACGTGAAGCAATAACTGTTTATTTAAAAGAGGGAAGAGTCATTCCCATACCTGAAACAACAGACACCATAATGCATGAAAACAGGGGTGTGTTCGTCACACTAAACAAGGAAAATTGTTTGAGAGGATGCATAGGTTATCCCGAACCAGTAATGCCATTAATAAATGCTGTTGTAGATGCAGCAATATCGGCAGCAGTTCGAGATCCAAGGTTTAATTGTGTGACTCTCGAAGAACTCGAAACCATAGAACTCGAACTCAGCGTACTCACCAAACCAGAACTCATCCCTGTTGATGATCCAACAGAGTATCTGGATAACATCATCATTGGTGAAGATGGACTCATAGTTGAAAGCGGACCCTACAGGGGCTTGCTTTTACCCCAAGTAGCAACAGAATGGGGTTGGAACAAGGAAGAATTTCTCTCAAACACATGTAACAAAGCAGGACTTAATTCTGAATGTTGGTTAAGTGGTGATGTGAAGATATACAAATTTTCATCAGAAATATTTGAAGAGGATCTAAAACCCAAATGAACACCATAAAATTTAGTGACAACTTCATGATTTCATTTTTTTTAGGACAATTGAAAGGAAGTTTAATATATAAATGAAAACTAAATAATGGGTATCGGTTTCTATTTATTTTTAACATTGATGAACATAGATAAAAATTCGTGATTATTATATCCAAAATTTAACCATTATTTAACCAATATTAACTAATTAATTAAAAAAAGTGATCAAATGTTTATACCAACTATTCCCACTCCCGAAGAAGTTCTTGATAAAAGTTTCAGCAGGGCTAAAAAAGCAGCGAACAAGGTAAGGGGTTCTAAAATCCCTCGCCATCAGAAGTCAAAAAAAACTGAAGAGGCCAGGATCAAGACAGCATGTCAAGTGACTCAGGAAACCTTCAACACCATACTTGAAAAGGTTCCAAAGGTAGAAGATCTTAACATGTTCTACCAGGACTACATTGATGTAGTTGTGGGTGTGGACCAATTTAAAAAATCATTAGGAGCTCTTAAATGGGCTTCTGAACTAATAGCAAAATTTGAAAACCAATATGTCTTTAAAATGAGAAGATCAAGTTCTGAAAATGCATCAAATGTTAGGAAAGAGGCTTTTGGAAGGTTAGCATCTGTTGTTTATAGGATTGAAGACGAATTAAATTTCCTGGATTTTGCAAAGCAGAAACTCAGGAACATGCCAACCATAGACTTCGATGCAACCACTGCAGTTATTGCAGGATTTCCAAATGTGGGCAAATCCACACTACTCAGACAGTTAACATCAGCAGAACCCAAAGTAGCTGATTATCCATTCACAACTACTGGAATACAAATAGGACACATAGAACATAAATGGATGCCCTACCAATTCATAGACACCCCAGGACTTCTTGACAGGCCGGTGGACGACATGAATGAAATTGAATTGAATGCTATGGTAGCACTGGAACACCTAGCAGATCTGGTATTTTTCATATTCGATGCTTCAGAAACATCAGGATTTCCACTTGAAAGTCAAATGAAACTGTACCATGGCATTAAAAGTATTTTTAACACACCTATTCAGTGTGTTTTTAACAAGATGGATCTAGTCGAAGACACCACCCTTGTTGATAAATACATTGAACAGCTTGATAACCCAATTAAACTATCAGCTGTTGAAGGCATTGGAGTTTCTGAATTAATTACCAAGATGGAGGAATTTAAGAATGAAAAGAAATGATGCAGAAGAGGTATTTAACGATATTTACACCACCCTACTTGAAAAACAAAGGGAAATTGGTGACATGGTGGACAGCTACATTACAAACACACCAAAAAACACCCCGAGCACCATTATCCAACCAGCTGTAGATATTTTAGACGAAGATGAAACTGTGGTTGTAAATGTTGATCTTCCAGGTATTGAAAGGGAAAAAATTAAACTAGATATCACAGAAAGATCCATAGAACTCACAGCTGATTACAGAGACGAACGAGAAGCTGAAAAGAACTATTTAACGAGGGAAAGGTACAGTGAAATCATTGAGAGAAAAATTTCACTACCAGAAGGCCTTGATATTAACAACACAGCTGCCAAGTTTGAAGGCGGCGTACTATCAGTTACCATTCCAAAAATAGTAGAAACACCAATGGAAGAAAACAACTTCGAAGTCAAGGTTGACTAAAATTTCAATCCCATTTTTTTTATATTTCTCTTTTCTTATTTTGAACAGTACTCAAACTCATTTTAAATTACTTATAAAAAAAAATATGGATACTTAGTTTTCAATCGTATCTTACTTTACCTATGTGCCTGGTACTTCCAGGATCTTCCCCACTGTAATGGGATAAGTAGTATATGAACCATTCTACAGGGATCACGAGTATGAACGGGGAAAGTAATGGATGGATGTCTGAGAAATCTCCCATATTAAATGTAATGGTTTTAGCACCTATTTTATTCGAAAAGTCTATGGATTTGTTGGTTAATTCATCACCAGGAAATCCTGCGTCCAAAAATATTATTGGAACATCCTTTTCTGCCCTTTCAATTAAACCGTGTCTGAACTCTCCAGAGTAAAGTGGACAGGCATGTTTCAAGGCACCTTCCATGAGCATGGTCATGGCGATCTTGTAGGCCAAACCAAAGTTTGGACCACTGCCCATACAGTAGAATATATCATCATCCATGTACTGTTTGGCCAGTTCCCTGTTGGGTTCTTCTGTGGTTTCCACCAGTTTCTGGGCAATTGACGGTATCTTATCCAAGTCTTCCAGGATCTTACCAGATTCTTCGGATCCGTCCATCGAGAACAGTATTTGATACAAACAAAGAAGTTGGGTCATGTAAGTTTTTGTTCCGAGTATGGCAGTTTCTCTACCGCATCTTGTGAGAACAGCATCATCAGCTTCCTTCATCATACTACTTTCAGGCTCGTTAGTGATTGAAATAGTATAAATACCTTCATCTTTGGCTCTTCGAAGTGCTGCAAGGGTATCTGCAGTTTCTCCTGACTGTGAAGTGGTTATTAGTGCAGAATTTGTTTTTTGAAGATTTTTATGATGTACAAATTCATAGCCTGTGTGTACTTCAATAGTTCTGTCTGATAAAAATCCTAGTGCATCACGGGCTGAGTAGCAAGTGGAAAGAGAACTTCCACATCCAACGAGATATATTTTGTCGGTATCCTTCAATTTCTGTGCAATCTCCACCATATGATCCTTTTCTTCTTTCAAAGTTTCTGCCAATGACTTTGGCTGTTCCTGAACTTCGTTGTACATATCATACTTCATAATGATTCCTCAAAATGCAAAATGTCCAGTTTTTCAATGAATTTAGAATACATAACATCAATATCCTCTTCAATAACTCGGGTATTAGCAGTTGTTTCCATGAACCCTGATTCGTATTTGAATCTGGGTACAATATGAATATGGAGATGGTCAACACTTGCTCCAGCTGCTTCACCTAGGTTGATCCCCACATTTATTCCGTCGGGTTTAATAACATCTCTAATTAGTGAAATTGTTCGTTGAACAATGATGAATAAGTCTTTTATCTCTTCAGTACTCAACTCATTAAGGTCTGTGTAATGTTTAACTGGCAATACTTCAAGATGACCCCTGTTGTAAGGGTACAAATTCATTAGTACCATATTTTTACCATCATTGTATAAGACCTTTTCTTTTACTTCGGGATTACCATCAACTATTGAACAAAATATGCAACCATCAATGGGTTTTGAATCCTTCCATTTCTTCCTTGAAGAAGCAAATAGTACGCTGTTAGATTCAGATGGTATGGTTGGTTTAACCTTAACTTTACTGTTTTTTTCTACCTTGTAAAGTCTTGCTATGCAAACCGCCATTTCAGCAAGCTCAACAGCATCGGTACCAACGATGCATATCATGGGTTCCTTTCCCCAGGCACCTTCGTGGTAAATAACATCTGGAATATCATCAATTTTTTTGATTGCTTCTTCAACACCCCATGGTATGGTGCCACCTTCAACTTTACGCACCACTTCTGGTTCGTAGGTTCTGTCGTAGGAAGAAATTTTGAGTCCCAATTTTTCGCAGATTTCAAGAATCAAGGGATCGTATTTGATGTTAATGGCACTTCTAAGGGATGGGTCGTGTTTCATCATGCTAAGTGCTAGCCTGGCCATGTGTGATGTTTTTAAAAAATCAGGGCTGCTCACTGTTTTTGGCATCCCATTTAAGTTGGTAATTCTCCCTGGAATTCCAACAACTTCTTCAATTTTTTCAGCATTTTCCAATGCCATAACAAGATTACTGTGAACTTCTGGAATGATAATGGCAAACTCTGAAGATTTCTCCAGGATGGATGCTCCTTCTTTAACCTTTTCTATCTCTTCAATATGATCCATAGTCAATATTTTCTCATGATCAAATATAAGTTGTTGGTTTTAAAATCAACAATTCTAAGAAGGAATTTATGAACCTCTACTTTTCAATTTCTCAATATGCATGATGACCACTGTCACCATCAACATGAAAAATGGATATTAACTAATTTTAAATCCATAAACCTCTTAATTTAAGATTTTAGCATGAATTGCTCATTATTCTGGGTTTAATTTTTTATTTGTTGGTAATGCAATAAGATATGTATTATGATACATTTTGAAGTCTTTGTTGTGCCAATTTTCACAATTATAATAGTTTATACTAGATTTTAACGGATATATAAAGACTTTTTATCGACATGTTTTTATATTCAATTTGATCAACATATTCTTGATCTTTAAATAGTATTTAAGATCATGAATATCGACGTGATTAAAACAAATATATAGGGAGGTTAAAATTGTTTAGGAATAGGGAAAAATTAATCTTATTGATGGTTTTTGCTCTTTTTTTCTGTATTTCAGGAGCAGGGGCCGTAAGTGCAGCAGATGCGCCCGTTACAAACTTCACAAGTAACGCAACACACGGAAGCGCACCACTAACTGTACAATTTAACGATAACTCAACTAACAATCCAACCAGTTGGAACTGGGACTTTGGAGACAGTGGAACATCGACAGATCAAAACCCAACACACAGCTACACCAAATCAGGAAGCTACAACGTAACACTAATCGCAACCAACGATGCTGGAAGCAGCACACTCACACAAACAAGTTACATAACCATAGCTACTCCAAGCGTAACAAACAGTTTAGATGGAGGAACATACACTAAAACCCAAACAACAACACTGACAACCAACGATCCAAATAATTCAATATACTACGCCAACGACACTACAGATCCAAGAACAAGCACCACAAAAATCGCATACAACGGACAAATAAGCATAGATAAAACAACAACGCTAAGATACGCTGCACAAGATGCAGCAGGAAACTGGAGTCCATTATACACTGTAAATTATGTTATAGGAAATGGAACAGCTACAGATACCAAGGGACAATCAATTTATCAAGGACCTAAATCCAACACTGTAATTTGGACGACTGGTAATAATGGAACATCTTTTTCCAGCCCAGTCATAGGTTCTGACGGAACAATATACGTTCCAAGCTTTTCTACACAAACCTTAATTGCTTACTATCCAAACGGAACCCAAAAATGGCAGTTTTATATGCCAAGTACCGGTGGATTCAGTACAACGGCCTCTGCAGTAATTGGTACAGATGGCACCATATACATTGGAAGCCAGAACTACGTTCTATACGCTTTAAACCCAAATGGAACTCAAAAATGGAACTTTACAGCACCAAACGCAATATACGGTCAGGTATCCATTGGTGCAGATGGAACAGTATACATGGGTTGCTATGACCGAAGGTTGTATGCATTAGATTCCAATGGTAGTGTTAAATGGACATATAGGGCTGAAGGAGTTTTAAACGGACCACCGGCAATAGGTAATGATGGAACACTCTACTTTGGATGCATGGATGGTAAAATATATGCATTAAACCCTGATGGAACTCAGAAATGGAATTACACTACTGGAGGATACATAGGCAGTTTTACAGGCCCAACAATAGGTTCTGATGGAACTGTATATGTGGGAAGTTCTGATCACAACCTCTACGCTTTAACACCCAATGGTGAACTTAAATGGAGTTTCAACACAGGTAGTTACATATCTAATTCTGTGGCCATTGCAAACGATGGAACCATTTATTTAGGTGCTGATGACAACAATGTTTATGCATTAGACCCATATGGTAGTATTAAGTGGATCTACACTACTGGAAGCCACATAGCTAGCTACGGTAGTCTGTGCATAGGTTCCGATGGAACAATCTACTTCGGAGATTATGACAACAAGGTTTATGCGTTAAATCCTGACGGCACATTAAAATGGAATTACACTACAGGGGGCATAATTTATGGCACACCTGCAGTTTCAGCCGACGGAACACTCTACGTAAGAAGCAACGATGGAAAATTATATGCATTTAAAGATACTGCTCCAGTTACAGACTTCACTGCAACTCCTGTTGCAGGTGTATCTCCATTAACTGTGCACTTCAATGACATATCAAAGTACAATCCAACATCATGGTTATGGGATTTCGGTGATGGAACAACCAGTACATTGCAAAACCCAACACACACCTATACCACAGCTGGAAATTACTCTGTTAATTTGACTTCGAGCAATTATATGGGTAGCAGTTCCCTTTTAAATTACAATTTAATTGCTGTTCACAACTACCCTCCTCCTGCAACCAATTTCACAGTGGATAAAACATGGGGTGTAGGTAATTTAACAGCACACTTCACAGACACATCCGTTGGAGACAGTATCACTTCATGGTTATGGAACTTTGGAGATGGAAATACCAGTACATTGCAAAACCCAACACACAACTACACAGGAGCAGGCAACTACACAGTCAGTTTAACAGCAACCAACAGCGAAGGTGGAATCACCCTCACAAAAAACAACTACGTCCAAGTGGTTAGTAACATCATATCCACCTACCAAAACATCTACATACTGATGTCCAATAAAAATGGAACCTTATATGCTGATGGAGGACCAAATAATACCTACTATTTTGTTTCAGGTGGAAATAATCAGTTACACATAACCAATAATCCTTCAACTATCAACGGACAAAGTACAACAACTTCATCACAATCTGGAGCGTTCTACATAACCACCACTGGGGGAAGAGGATTTAACGATGATATGATTCTTCTGGTAGCAGTGAAAGGACCAATTTCAGATGATTTTGCAGTGAACATAGTTTCAAATGGATACGTATGGAACGCCACAGGATCCGCACCAGCAAGTTACAACTATGTAAACGGTGCATTGAATGAAACCTTCACCAAAGCAGACTTCCTCTACGGTCCACAAGTATTAAGACCTGCAAGTTCAAACATGATGGCAATTTACAGTGGTCAAAATACCACAGATCCATCAACAGCAATGTATTTGATGTTCATCGACCTTAAAGTCGGAGATATCTCAAAAAGTTTGAATGCAACTGCAATAAACGGTGGTGCAGCAACAGTTCAATACACATTTACAGGACTAGAAACACAAGCATCCTTCGATGCCTATTCATGGGCAAGCGGCTATCACTTAAAATGGTCCAATGATGCAACAAGCGGATATAATGTACAAGGCATACCTAAACCAGTTCCTGGATTTATTACAGATGTAACCAACGGAAATGCACCATTAAGTGTTCAGTTCAATGATCAATCAACAGGAAATATCACTTCCTATGCTTGGGACTTCAACAACGACGGAGTGATAGACAGTACAGTTCAAAATCCATCATGGACTTACACCAAACCTGGAACCTACACAGTAACCGAAATAGTTACAGGACCTGGAGGCAGTAAAACACTGATCAAAAACGATCTTATAACAGTAAATTGGACAGTTCCAGTAGCAAACTTCACAGTAAACACAACTAAAGGAGCAGCACCACAAACAGTTAAGTTCACAGACACAAGCAGCAACAATCCAACAAGCTGGTTATGGGACTTTGGAGATGGAACAAAAAGCACTGAAGAAAATCCAACACACACCTATTCAGCAGTTGGAAACTACACAGTAACACTCTTAGTAACCAATGCAGCAGGAAACAGCACACTAACCCAGAACAGCTACATAAACGTGTTCAATGGAACAGCACCTAGTGTTAATGCAACACCAGATCAGGGAATTTACAACCAGGATCAGAACGTGAGTTTAGGTAGCGACCAGCCAGATGCTGTAATATATTACACCACTGATGGAAGCGACCCAACAGACTCTAACAACACAAACAGAGTTCCTTACTCAAATCCAATACCCATACAAAACACGACTGTTTTAAACTTTGCGGCCGTGAACACCGGTGGAATTTGGAGTTCAAGGTACAAAAAAACCTACGTAATAGACAAATCCATACCATTTGTAACAATCAGTCCTTTAGGAGGATTGTACACCACATATCAAACAGTAACATTAACTGGTGGGGATGGTGACACAGAAACTAAAGTTTACTACACAACAGATGGAACAGATCCAAAAACAAGTGGGACCTCGAATATTTACACGGGCCCAATATCAATTGGTTCAACAACAACTCTCAGGTACATAGCTGTTGACGGGGCAAGTAACTGGAGCCCGGAATACACACAGACATACGATCTAGAATCTCCCGTTGCAAACTTCACAACAAACACAACCAAGGGAACAGCATCATTAAATGTTCAATTTAATGACACATCCAGCAACAATCCAACAAGTTGGTTATGGAATTTTGGAGATGGAATAACAAGCACGGAACAAAACCCTACACACACCTACACGAAATCCGGAATATACAACGTAACACTCACAGCAACCAATGAAATAGGAAACAGCATATTAACAAAAAATAACTTAATCACAGTTCTACTGAACGATGTTTATGTCTCAACGACAGGCAGCGACACAACAGGAGATGGAACAAACACCAACCCATTCGCAACCATACAAAAAAGCCTTAACTTCGTTACAAACGGAGGTACAATACACCTACAATCAGGATCCTACAGAACAAATGGAGTACCAATTACAGCAACCAGTAACGTTACATTCATGGGGGAAGACCCAAACAACACCTCAATAAACGCAACTACATCAGGCAGAATATTTGTTGTGAGTTCGGGTGTAACACTGACAATAAAAAACCTAACACTAACAAATGCAACATCGGATACAGGCGGAGCAATTTACTGTAACAACTCCACAAGCATTTTGAATGTAACCAACTGTAATTTCCTAGCCAACAATGCAAACAACGGTGCTGCTATCTACAACATGGGTACAATAACACTGAACAACTGCAGTTTTTCAGGCAACACAGGAAGCAGTAGTGGTGTTGGACTCTACAACACAGGCAGGGCAAATGTGAATAACTGCATATTCACGAGTAACAAAGTTAATGCCTATGGTACGGTCTATAACACTGGTAATTTAACACTAAATGGTTGCAGTTTCATAAACAACACAGTATCAGGTGGTGGGGCCCTATACAACACTGGAAACAGTACAGTAACTGGTTGCAGTATTGTAAACAACACGGCATCCACTGGTGGAGCAATTTACAACTCCGGAAGTGCCAGTAATTTAACAGTACATTTCAGTTCATTTGTGAACAACCACATAACAGGCAGTGGAATGATATACCGTTCATCTGGTAACGTGAACGCCGAGTACAACTGGTGGGGTTCAAACAACAGCCCATCCACCCAAGTATACGGTGCAGTTGATTACACTAACTGGTTGTACATGATCCAAACTGTCAATCCAATTACAATTCCAAATGGCAGTATTGGAAGTGTTACAGTCAGCTTCAACAATGCCTGCAACGGAACAAATGTCACAAGCATTGACCCTGCAAATGGACACATACAAGATGGAACCATCGTTACTTTCAACAGTGTTTTAGGAAACTTAAATCCAATAATCGCTGTCACAACCAATGGTATTGCAACAACCACATTCACAGCAACAAATACTCAAATTAAACCTATTACAGCAACAACTGACAATCAAACAGTTTCAACCTACATCAATGGTATAGGAACCACAATTTCTGTTGTAAACGTAACAACAGCTAAAGATGGTACTACAAACCTAACAGCAACTCTAGCCTCTATTGATGGCACAAGTTTAGCTGGTAGGATTGTGAACTTCACAGTTAATGGAAACAGTTACAATGTTACAACCGATTCCAATGGTGTAGCAACCATGAATTACACCCCTCATGATCTCGGTGTGTTTAACATAACTGCTAGTTACGCAGGAGATTCAACTTATGGGGACAGTACCAAAACCGGTTATTTAACTGTGCTATTAAATGATGCCTATGTTTCCCCAACAGGAAACGACACAAGTGGAGATGGTACAGCAGCTAATCCATATGCAACAATTCAAAACGGACTAAACAATCTAATTTCAGGAGGTACACTACACATAACACCTGGAACCTATGCAGGTACAGGTAATTCAGGGTTAACCATTACAAAGAATGTAAAACTCATGGGAACAAGCCCAGCTAATACAGTAATAAACGGACAAACATTAAACACCATATTCACAGTTAACTCCGGGCTAAACGTTACAATAGCAAATTTGTACTTTACATATTGTAGAGGAGCGAACGGTGGAGCTATTTACAGCAGTGGCAATTTGAATGTGAACAACTGTGTCTTTAATGCAAACACAGCAACAACCAAGGGAGGAGCTATTTACAACACAGGTACTCTGACTGTTAATAACTCTACATTCATATTCAACGCAGCTACATCCAACCATGGAGGAGCAATATTCAACCAGGGTACTTTGGATATTAATAACAGTATTTTCAGTGGAAACACAGCGAACATGAACGGTGGAGCAATCTTCAGCCAGGGCACAATGAACTTACATTTCAACTCCTTTGCAAACAACCGCGCATCAACAGGCAGTACAATTTACAGTTCCTCTGGAAATGTGAATGCAGAAAATAACTGGTGGGGAACTAATAACAGTCCTGCAAGTCAGATCTACGGTACAGTTGATTACAGTAACTGGATATACATGACCATAACCCTTAACCCTACAACCGTAGTTAATGGAACAACGGGAAGTGTAACAGTAAACTTCAACAACATATACAATGGAACTGACGTGAACACAATAAACCCAATATCTGGCCATATTCCAGATGGAACAACAGTGAACTTCAGCAGCATACTAGGAACATTCAACCCAGTAACATCAACAACAATAAACGGCATAGCCACAACAATATTCACTGCTACAAACATCCTAAACGGAAACATAACAGCAACAACAGACAGCCAAGTAGTTTCAGTATTAATTAATGTGATATACACAGCACCAACTGCTAACTTCACAGCTGACAACACCAATGGAACAGCACCAAACACTGTTAAATTCAATGACAAATCAACTGGAAACGTAACCAGTTTCAACTGGGACTTTGGAGATGGAACAACATCAACTGATGCAAATCCAACACACGTCTACAGCACACCTGGAACTTACACAGTAACCTTAACAGTTACAGGGCCTGGTGGAAGCAGTACAGAATCATTCACCAATTACATAACTGTGAACTGGCCTGCTCCTATTAGTAACTTCACAGCTGACAACACCAATGGAACAGCACCAAGCACTGTTAAATTCTCAGATTTATCAACTGGAAACGTAACCAGTTTCAACTGGGACTTTGGAGATGGAACAACATCAACTGATGCAAATCCAACACACGTCTACAGCACACCTGGAACTTACACAGTAACCTTAACTGTCATAGGGCCTGGTGGAAGCAGTACAGAATCATTCACCAATTATGTGACTGTGAACTGGCCTGCACCTGTAGCTAACTTCACTGTTAACAGTACTTCTGGAATTGCACCTGTTAATGTGCAATTTACAGATAAGTCAATTGGTAACGTAACAATCTATGCATGGGACTTTAACAACGACGGAGTGATTGACAGCACACTACAAAATCCTGTTTGGACTTACAGTGCAGCTGGAACTTACAGTGTATCTGAAACAGTTACAGGACCTGGTGGAAGTAGTACAGAAACATTTACCAACTACATAACCATCGATCCAGACACAAACGCACCTGTTGTTAACTCAAACGTTCCAAGTGGCCTGTACAATACTAAACAGACAGTAACCTTAAATGCAACTGATAACAAGGATCCAAATCCTAAGATTTACTACACATTAAATGGATCCACACCAACAAATATGAGCACACTCTATACTGTCCCAATTGTAATAAGTAAAGAAGGAACGACAATTCTTCGATTTATTGCAGTTGACATGGCTGGAAACATTTCAAACCTCGGAAGCAACATCTACACAATAGACACAACAGCACCAACAGCATCTGCAAATGTTAAAACAGGACTCTACAACAAAACACAGAGCGTAACACTAACCATGAATGAAGATGGAAACATTTACTACACAATCAATGGAACCACACCAACAACAACCAGTACCAAGTACACAGGACCGATTACTATCTCAAATACAACGACTTTGAAATTCTTAGCAATTGATTTAGCAGGTAATTTGTCTTCAGTTTACAGTAACACGTACACCATCGATAAAACAGCACCAACAGCAAACAACACAATTAAAGGAGGATTATACAACACAACTAAAACAGTTAAACTCAGTATGAACAAAGCCGGAACCATATACTACACCTTAAATGGTAAAACACCAACAGCTAACAGCACTAAGTACACAGGACAAATCAATATCAGCTCAACAGCAACGTTGAAGTACATTGCAATTGATCTTGCAGGAAACAAATCCCCTGTTTACACAGCAACCTACACCATCGACAAAACAGCACCAACAGCTGCAGCCAACATAAACAGCGGAATATACAACACAAATAAAACAGTTAAACTCCGCATGAACAAAGCTGGAACCATATATTACACCTTAAACGGTAAAACACCAACAACCAACAGCACTAAATACACGGGACCAATCAATATCAAATCCACAAGCACATTGAAATTCTTCGCAGTGGATCTTGCAGGTAACAAATCTCCAGTGTACACTAAGACCTACACGATCGACAAAAAAGTACCTAAACCAGTTAAAACCACACCAGCACAAAACACTCAAAATGTGTCACTCACAGCACCAATAACCATAAAATTCAACGAAAATATCATTAAAGGAGTTAATTTCTCCAAGATATACATCAAAAACATTTCAACAGGAAAAATAGCAAAATCAACAGTAACAAGCATCAATGGAAACACTATCACACTTAAAATGACAGTAAGCAGGTTAAGCCTCAACAACTACCAAGTGTACATACCAACCAGCGCAGTCAAGGACACAGCAGGAAACAACAACAGCCAATACATGTTAAACTTCAAAACAAGCAAATATTAAAATTCCCTTCTTTTTTTCTTTTTTTTAGAAATTATTTCAAAAAGGAAAGCCTAAGGTTTCCTTCTAAAAATTCTCAGCATTCCTCAAATATTTTAGGATCGAATTCCATGGACTGTACTTTTTTAATAATTTTACAAGTACTGTCTAGTTCGGCTTTCCTGTATCCAGTAACCTTAACCACATCAGATTCTATTCCCCTTTCTTTCAGTTGATTCTTAAGTTTTTCAACGTTGTGTTTCTGATCTGGACCTATGGTTATGATGTCGGGTTTGATTTTCTCTACAACCTTAAACATGTCATTTTCATCACCAAGATAAGCTTCATCCACAGGTTTTAACATCTGAACAACTTCCAGCCGTTGATTTTCATCGACAACAGGCAATCTTTTCTCGGATCGTACAGTGGAATCCCTTGCAACCACCACAACAAGATGGGCATCTTCACCACCAATTTTCTTAGATTCTTCAAGGTAGTATCCATGACCTGGATGGATTATGTCAAATGTGCCTGTCGCCATAATAACTTTAATAATATACACCCCTCATTTAAATTTAGAACGAAATTTCTGTTAATGTAATAAAATACTGAAATTTGAAATTCATATATTGGTCCATGTATTTATACATGTAGAACTAAACACTAATTCTTAGCAGAGTTAATGAAGTGTCCATTATTCTAATTTCAATCATGGAAAACCATCAAAGTCAATTTTGACTGGATCGATATCCATTATACTATTATAGACATCAAACATTAAATCTATGACTAGAGATAACTCTGGTTTAGGATCTAAAACTAAATTAAATTTCAATGGTTATAATTATGAGTTCAAAGATTGCTAAAGGCAGTATAGTCATCCTCATTGGATCTTTCCTCTACAGGATTGGAGGGTACATATACAAGGTGGCAATGGCAAATTTACTTGGTCCTGCAGGTTACAGTATACTGAGTATCACCTGGCCACTCCAAGGATTTTTTATCATCATCGCAGGTGCAGGACTTCCTCCAGCCATTGCAAAACATGTATCGGAGTATCATGCTCAAAATGATACTGAAATGGTTAAATCCATTATAAGCGTTGCAATGACGATGATGACTGGGTTTGGACTTATTTTCAGTGTGATCATATTTTTCTTAGCTCATCCAATTGCTGTAGCACTTAACAACCCTGAAGCAACTCTTCCATTCCAACTCATAGCACTCATCACACCATTTAGTGTCATTGTAGGGGCCATGAGGGGAACTTTCCAGGGATTCTATCAGATGACCAACATTTTGATAACAAGGGCTGTGGAACTAATTTTCATGGTTGGAGCCGCTATTTTACTTGTTTGGGCAGGACTATACGTTGCAGGAGCTGTTATTGGTACGGCCATAGGATTTATGGCAGCACTCGGTGCAGCAGTCTATCTTTTCCAGAGGGATATTCGTACAAAACTGTCAAAACCCCGGAATCTGTTATCGAGGGCAAGCACCAAGTTAGAATTTTCTGATCAGTTGGGAATAGCCAAGATGTTGATAATTTTTTCAATACCAGTAGTAATCACTGGACTGGCTGAACTAGCCCTTTACGATATGGCTACGTTTGTAATAGCCTATTACTATCCTGGAAGTAACTTAATGGGATACTTCAACGTATCGAGCACCATAGCCAGACTCCCTCTCATAATATCCATGGCTGTGGCAACATCGGTGCTTCCAGCAACTGCAGAGGCAATGAGTCTAAGAGACCATGTACTACTTAAGACTTACATCAGACAGTCCTACAGGTACGTTTCCTTTGTGGTGGTACCGCTCTGTGTTGGAACAGTTGTGTTTGCAAATCCAATAATTAAACTATTATTCGGACAGGATTTTCTACCAGGAGTCGCAGCACTACAAATACTTGCAGCAGGAATGCTCTTCTTCACACTTTACACAATTTCATCAAGTATCTCACAGGGTCTTGGGAAGCCAAGACTACCAATGTACGTACTGGTTGCAGGAATCACTGTGGATCTAATATTAAGCTTGGCACTCATTCCTCCATACGGTATTAACGGTGCAGCTGTTGCAACAACCATTGCATCACTATCAATCATGGTAACCTTGATGTGGAGCACGTTAAAACTTGCAAATGTCAAACTGCCCCTCGGGGAATATGGAAAAATTTTATTGGCATCCCTCATAATGGGGGCAGTATTCATGCTGTTCCCACCAACTGTACTGTTCCTGTTCATTGGAATTGTGGTATCCCCATTTTTATACCTTGGAGTGTTGGCAATTATAGGTGGATTAAAATTAGAAGATCTAAAACTGCTCTACAAAGTTGCAAACAAGTTAGGCCCACTCTCAGGAACTATCCATAGAATGGTGGACATTTTAAGTAGATATGCAGTTGAATAAAATAAATTTACAAAAAAAATAACATCCACAATTATTTTTTTTAGATATTCCATTAAACCATCAAAAGAAAACTGATATACATCATAAAACCAGTTCATGGGTTTGATCACGTTCAACGATAATTTTAAAAAAAATATTGTTCTAGGAAGTTAGGTTACTTTAAAAATAATATGGGAATTTTTTATAACTAATTTTTACCCAAAAGGTTTAATTCATGTGGGTTTTAAGTTCTGATTTAAGTTCGGCCCACATGTAATGCTCAGGACCACAGCCAGATACTAAAACGTATTTATATGGTGAATTTAGGATTAGGTCGATGATCTTGGAACGTCTTTCCTCCATTTCTTTGTATGGAAGGGGATAGAAATCAGCATCTAAATTTTCGGCTATTATTTTGTAGTAATTTTTAGCAGCATCAACAGATGTTCTTCCAGGAACAACGTAAACCTTCTTGGGGTTTGCAGCAATAACTGACTGCAGATGATCCTCAAAGATTTCATCTTCCCCTGTGTCGGGAGTTGTGTAAATAAATCCAAGGTCATCCTTAACATATTCACACATAAACTGAACATTTGCGTTTAATGCATCCCCATTATCTCCCTGGCCCATTCCAACCAATTTATCTCCGACTTTCATTATTTCAAATCTTCCAGGTGGTAGAATGGAAAGATCAAGGGAGTTTGTAATTTTTTTCACGGTGCTTTCAATATTTTCAGGTTTGTTTGTGAAGGATGCGTAGGTTGTTACTGCACACAATAAATTGTAGAGGTTGTAAAGTCCAAATGCTGGTGTTTTTATCTTTAAAAATACTGGAATTTCTTTTTCTGTTGTATGGTTGTACACTTCACCTTCCAGTGTCACGTACCAAGCATCAAACTCCTTAGTTAATTCTGTTAACTTCATATTTGGTTCTGGTCTTTCAAATCCACATTGGCAACTGTATTTTCCCCTGTGGTTTGAAAACATCGTGGAATATTCGAGTTTAGAACCACATAATGGACAATCAACATCTGGTTTGGCCATGGTTTTGTCTTCAGATTCTAAATCAAATCCATAATAATTTACCCTAATTTCCGCCTCTTTTTTAGTCCCAATGGATGCTGTTCTGGGATCATCTGCATTGCAGATAACAACACCAGTTTTCATTGGTGTGCACAGTAGTTCCTTGGCCATCAAGTACTTGTCGAATGGATTTGAAACACCGGCCACAAGCGAATGTTCCCTTGAAACATTGGTGTAAACAACTCCTATTGGGGCCACGAGTTTGCAGACTTCATCTGGAAAGGCATGTGCAACATCACGGATACCGTACTCAAAAACTCCATAATCAATATTATTACTCAAAAGGCCCGTTGTAATAGCGTTTAAAGTGTTACTGTCGTAGTTGTACGATATTGGTGCATCGTTTTCCAAGAGTAAACTAATTAATTTCGTTGTGGTTGTTTTTCCGTTGGTACCAGTAACAATGATGCTACCAACCCTCGGAGTTTTTGCCAACTCCTTTAAACAATCATATGATCCAATTTTAAGGAATAAGTACCCTGGAAAACTTTTTCCCATGCCTTTACCTACTTTAACAAGGCTTTTTGCCAATTTTCCTGATACTTTTGCTGTTTTAAACCGTATTTTTCCAGATAGTCCCATGCATCTTACTATGCCGACGAGGTATTTAAATTCTTCCATGAAAGCTTAAACTCTGAATCAGAACTCTGAATAACGACTCAAAATCAAATAAAAATCAAAGGTTTGCATCGTAAAAACAAAAATAAAACCATGGTTAACCTTTAATTTCATTACAAAACCATTGGTTGCCTAATTAAAATACAATGTAAAATTAGATCTACATTGAACTATGCGAGTACGTATCTACAATCCCTTTGGAGATAAGCTAAAAAATAAATGGGAGTTTTTTAAGATGGATTTAAGTGGGTTACAATGTTATATTGGTATTGTGAAGTTAGAAACTGTGAACAGCCTGAAATTTTAGGGCGGTTTCAAAGTCTATCCTACCTTTGTAGAGGGCAGAACCTATCACAGTACCGAAGGTTTTGGTTTTGCTCAGTGTCTCAATATCTTCGAGGGTTGTAACTCCTCCAGAGTATATGACTGGAATGTTAACGGCATCTAACAATTCCAAGAGGGGGTCCATGTTAAACCCTGATAAAAGTCCTTCAACATCCACATTTGTAAACAGAATTCCTCCTGCCCCATGTTTTTGGAGGGATAATCCCAATTCTGGTGCTGTTTTTCCAGTGGATTCTGTCCATCCCTTAACAACCACCTCAGAATTTTTACTGTCCAGTGCAACAATGATACTATCACTCCCATAATCATCAGATAATTGGTTGACCAGTTCTGGATTTTCAACTGCCATGGTTCCCAAAATAACCTTTTCAACACCTAAATCCAGGAGGTTAGCAGCATCATCCACTGTTCTTATTCCTCCACCAAGCTGAACAGGCACAGAAACTGTGTCAATAATTTTTTCTATGACTTCTCTATTTTTAGAGTTCTCCCCAAAGGCCCCATCAAGATTGATTACATGAAGTATTTCAGCACCTTTATCTTCCCAATTCTTTGCAACTTCATGGGGATTATCTATGATCACTTGTTCAGTTCCAGGTTTTCCCTGAACCAACTGCACACATTTGCCATTTTTAATATCAACTGCAGGTATAATATACAAAAGAATCATTCCTAAACATTTTTTTTAACAAATATTCCATTTATTCTCAACCAAAAATTTTTACCTCACAACCAACATGGATTTATGGGTTTCATTTTTTTTTATATAAATTTCTTGGTTGTCATGGGCTTCAAATAAAATTCTTAGAACCCCATATACACCATTCTATTTTGTTGATCACTAAAAAAGTTCACCCTAAAAATTCCCTAAATTAACAAAACTTAGAAATCTATTGATGAAATGAAAATTTTAAGCAAAAATTTAGTTGTTTATTTATTGGGGATCAAGATTATTTCCACATCATTCTTGTTGAAACTTGTAGATTATAAAAACACCAACGATCATCAACATGCCGTAGAGTAGTTGCATGATTGTTAATGGTTCTTTTAATATTATAAATGAGAATATGGCTCCAGACAATGCTGCAAATGGAAATATTGATCCTGTCCTTGCCGAACCTATCTGTCTTATGGAGTAAAGTATCATTACAACTGTGCATCCAATTATGAAAACACCAGCAAACAGCAGGTAAATAATATGATCCAGGGGCAGTGTAAGGTTCTTATGAAGCATTAAGCTGAGAGTTAAAAGTATCAAACCACCCACGGTACATTTCGTTGCACATATCATTAGCAGATCCCTTTTGAAACTCAAAAATTTGCTTAGAATGGTGTCCAAACTCCAAAAAAATGTGGAAACAACTATGAGTATCGAGCCCAAACCTTCAGAAGCCGTAAATTCGAGGCTGCTACCGTTGGTTGCAAGCAGCACAGTTCCAAGCACGATAAGAAATACACCTATCAACTCTTTTTTTCTGAACCTTTCCTTCAGTAGAACAATACCAAATGCAATGGTGAAAAGCACCTCAACGTTCATTAACAACGATGCATTAACAGCCGTAATATTGTTAAGACCGGATAAATAGACTAAAGGGGCAATCACAGAACCCGAAACTGCTGTTATAAAGATTAACATGTAATCTTTGGTTTTGAAAACTGTTTCAGCTTCTTGATTAGAATCCATCATACTCATCAGATGATTGTTTATCCCGGAGTACCTCACTAAAAACAAGAAGATTCCTGCAATCGAGTAAATCAGGGCTGAAAGTGCGAGCGGATCAAGATCTTGAAGTAAAATCTTGTTTATAGGGTTCCATATCCCAAAAAGTACTGTGACAGCAACCAAACTCAGGTAACCCCACTTAACATTTGAAACAGCAGCTTTTGACGATGAACTCATTGAACACTCCACAAGAAATGGTTATTGTTACTCATTTAAACTATAGATTCATAAAAAGATGGATAAATAGGTTGTTGAGAATAAACTTTATAAAAATTATATAATATCTACAAGTTATAGTTATAAAAAATCAAGAAAATATTTCATTCAGGAGTCTAAAAACATGCTTAAAATAGCTTTCAAGGTCGCATATATTGGGACGGATTATCATGGATTTCAAAGACAGCCCAATCTTCCAACTATTGAAGGTGAACTTCTGAGGGCATTTAAAAAATCAGGAATATCAGACAGCCCTGAAAAATCTGATTACTCCATTGCAGGGAGAACAGACAGGGGTGTGAGTGCCCTTGGAAATGTTGTGTGTCTTAAAACCGACAAAGACGTAACAATTAATCGAATAAATTATTATCTTCCATCAAATATACGTATAATTGGATCTACAATGGTTTCTAATGGTTTTAAACCAAGGTATGCGAAGTTGAGACATTACAGGTACATTCTTGATAAAAGTTTGTGTCCAAATACTTTAAACCTCAAACTCATGAAACAGGCAGCCAAACAAATGGAGGGAAAACATAACTACATAAACTTCTCCAAACGATCCGAGAGAGCTCCTGAAAGAATGGTTTACAGTGTTGATCTTGTTGAAACCCCTGATAACATAGTTTTTGATGTGGTTGGTGAAAGTTTCCTCTGGAACATGGTCCGAAAGATGGTGAAAGTTTTGGTGATGTTCGGTAGGGAAGAGCTGACTCTAGAAAATTTGGAAACACTGTTCAATCCCGATGTTCCTGCTGCAATCAAACCCGTAGCTTCAGATGGATTAATACTAATGGATGTTGTTTACGATGGAATTGAATTTCCATGCGAAGGTTACGCAGTAAACAATTTCATGAAAACTCTGAAACAGGAATATGCACGTAAAAAAACCATTCTTGACGTGGAAAAAGAGATGATTAATGTTTTAAATGGATTTTGAAAATCCCAACAAACCATAAATATTATGTTACCCATATATATTCATGTACTTACCCAAATGGAGGAAATATTCTGGTGTACAAGAATACAGGTTCAGAGGGTATTAAAGAATCAAATCTAATTTTTAAGACACAAAAATCCAGTAGGACTACAAAGGGAATAATTGTAGGTTACGACCCTGGATTAACAGTGGGAATAGCAATATTAAACCTTAATGGCGAACTAATTTCTCTGGACAGCTTCAAAGAAATAAGGCGTTCAGAAATAATAAGCCATATCATTGGTTATGGAAACACAGTTTTAGTTGCCACAGATGTTTATCCCGCTCCAAAAACAGTTAGAAAAATTGCAACCATATTAAATTCTAAAATATGGTCTCCCTACAAGAACATGTCTGTAGAATCCAAGATAGAAATTGTTGACAGCTTCACAGCCATGGGAAACAGTTTGAATGTGCCACAAAATGCACATGAAAGGGACTCACTAGCAGCTGCAGTGAAAACCTATAAAGACCATCTAAATAAATTTAGACAAATAGAAAAACGTGCAGAACAACTATCAATGACTCAAGCCATGATAGATGAAGTAAAAATACGTGTTATTAATGGTAAATCCATCAGCAACTCTTTAAGGGAAGTTTCACAAGAAAATATAGATAATGGTTACATTGGAAATTTAAATCATAAAACAAGGGGATCATCCAAATCCTGTCATGATAAAGATGTTTTGAAACTCAGTACAAAGGATCCTGAAACCCCTAAAGTGGAACTGAGTCCTGAAGAATTGACAATTAGTAGGTTGAAGAATAAGTTAAGCTCTCAAAAACGTTACATAAATGAACTCAGGGAAAAAAATCAGGAGTTAGAGGCTGAAGTTAAATTCCAAAAAACTGAAGTATCTAAATTTCAATCCAAGATGGATAAGCTTCGAAACGAATATTCCAGGAAGATACTGGAAAAACGGGAATTTGCATCCAAAATATCCATGATAAAGAGGCTTCAAAATAAGTACTCCCAAGAAAGGTCAATGAGGTTGGAACTTGAAAAACAGTTAGATCCAAATTTTGGATTGGAAACCATTGGCGAAGATGCAGTTGAGCTCAAGATCATAACTTCCTTCACAAGGGAAGGAATTCGTGAATCATCACTTCTAATGAAAATATCCAAGGGAGACGTGGTACTTCTTGAGAATTCAGAGGGTGGAGGATCAAACACCGCAGCAATACTGTGTGAAATAGGAGTTAAGGCAGTTATAACCCGGGATAAAATATCTGATCCTGCTGAAAATGTTTTTATAAACTGTATGATTCCGGTCATACCCGAGGATTCCATTGGAATTGAAAGAGTGGCACAGGGAAGCTATGTTGAGTCCGAGGATCTTGATGGGCAAATTAAAAAGTGGATGGAAAAAACCAGGAAACAACAAACAACTGAAGATAAAAATAAATTAATCAGCCTGGTGGATGAATACAGGGCCCAAAGAAGAAGAGAGCTTGACAGCTGAATCTAATTAGGTAAAAGTTATTTAATGGGTTTCAATATATTCTTTTTTTGATGAAATGTTTACGATTAACATTGATCACAATGATAAAAATTGAGGGGGCAAATTTACGATGAAAATAGCATTTATAATAGGTACCCGGCCTGAAATTATTAAAATGGCACCTATAATTGATTTAACACAAAAAAGGGGAATTGAATATGTTCTCATTCACTCTGGACAGCATTACGATCATGAAATGTCACAGAAGTTCTTTTTAGATTTAGAAATTGAAAAACCACACTACAACATAGGTGTTGGATCAAATTCCCACGGAAAACAAACTGCACAAATGATGGAAGAGATAGAGAAGGTTTTAACACAGGAAAAACCCGATGTTGTCATGGTACAGGGAGACACAAACGCAGTTTTAGCAGGTGCGGTTGCAGCATCAAAACTAAATCTTGCTGTGGGACATGTGGAAGCCGGGCTCAGATCCTTCGACAGGACCATGCCCGAGGAAATAAACAGAAAGATTGCAGACAGCTGCTCAACCATGTACTTCGTACCAACTGAGGAATCTGCCTTAAACTTGGCAATGGAATCTATTGATCCCCATGAAATCTTCATAACAGGAAACACAGTGGTGGATGCATGCATAAGACATCTTAAAATTGCAGAAGAAAATTCCAATCTACTCAGAGAACTCGATGTGGATGGAGACATACTAACCCTGACCATGCACAGGGCTGAAAATGTAGATGACCCAGAAAGACTGAAAAATATCTTGGATGCCATCATGGAACTTGAAGATATAACAGTTGTGTTCCCAGTACATCCAAGAACATTGAAAACTTTGGAGAACTTCGGATACTTAGAACAGCTCGAAAATTCAGATCACATAAAACTAACTAAACCCATAGGCTACCTTGACTTCTTACTACTGCTTTCAAAGTCTAAATTTGTGATGACAGACTCTGGTGGTCTTCAAGAAGAAGCAATAACACTCAACGTACCATGCATCACTTTAAGATACAATACAGAAAGGCCAGAAACAGTTACTGCCGGTGGAAACATACTTGTGGGTTCAGATAAAACCAAGATAACTGAAACTATCAAAAAAATTTCCAACGACAACGAACTCTACAAAAAAATGCAAGAGGCTAAAAATCCATACGGAGAAGGTAATTCTTCAGAAAAAATTTTAGAAGCACTTTTAAAATTTGAAAAGGAAGGAAAATTAGACATAAACTCCCCTGAAAACATAATGAATGGTTTAAGCCGTAGTGTGCTTATGATTGAGGACGACGTAACTGTCAAGGAATACGAAACCATCAACCCCTCCACAAGGGTTCAATTAGTATTTCAAGGAGAAAAAATTCTATTCCCATCTCCTGAATTAAATTTGAAGCACAAGCAGATTTTGTTGAACACCCATTAGAAAGTAGGGTTACAAACAAAACTTTTTTAATGAGTTTCAATAGAACATATAAAAATTTCTTTTTGGAGGAAACCAATGAAACTGCTTGTTTTTGAATATGCAACCGCATCAGGGGTAGATGATCCATTCATAACTGTAGAGGGTCTTGCAATGTTAGAGGGTGTGTTGGATGATCTCAAAGAATTCAAACCACATTACCTCGTACACTCAGAATCAAGTGAACTAATTTCTGATTCTGTTCCAGTTGTTGTAAAAGGAGATGTTAGACAATGGCTCACCACACATATTAAGGATTACGATGCCTGTTTACCAATAGCCCCTGAAGAAGATGGTATTCTACATGATCTCACCCAGATCATTGAGCGAAACGGTGTTAAAGTATTCGGTTCAAATTCAAAAGCAATACAACTTACAACAGATAAATTTGAAATGTACAAGTTTCTAGCTGGCAAGGTACCAGTTATAAAAACAGAAAAAATCTACTTCAACCAAGAACTTGAAGAGATGGGAAGGGCTGCATTTCAAGGATCAGGATTAAAGGTTATTAAACCTGCAGATGGAGTTTCATCTTCCGGAGTGATGGTTGTGGCCACGTTGGAAGAATTTTTAGATGGTGTGAACAATATCCAGAAGTTCACTAAACTTCCCTACTTTGTAATGCAGGATTATAAGCCCGGGGTTAGTGTTAGTGTGAGCTTGTTAAGTAGTGGGAAAACAGCAGTTCCAATCAGTTTAAATCTTCAGGACATGGAAATTAAATCATGCAAGATCAGTTATAATGGAGGAACTGTTCCCTACGATCATGATCTTTCAGAACAGGCAAAAGATATTGCCCAACAGGCTGTAGAACTTTTTGAAGGTAGTTTGGGATTTGTTGGGGTTGATCTCATCTTGGGTGAAGATGAAGTGCATTTGGTGGAGATCAATTCGAGATTGACAACTCCCTACGTAGCACTGAGAAGGATCACCAACTTAAACCTTGCAAGGGCTTTGATGAACTCTGTTGATGGAGAGTTACCAGTAGACATAGAATTGGATGGACAAGTAAAATTTTATAAAGAGGGTAAATCCCTAGGGGTTAGTGTTTTAAAATGAGAATAGCAGGTTTTGATATAGGTGGAGCAAACACAGATTTGGCAGTTGTTGAACTGGATGAATCCGGAGATATAACAGACGTAAAAACAGATTTCAGTTACCTTCCAATGTGGGAGCGTAAGGATGATCTTGCAGATGTTTTAAAGGAATTGTTAGAACCCTTCGGTGAAGTTGATGCAGTTGGAATTTCAATGACAGCAGAACTTGTGGATGCATACAAAACAAAAAAGGAAGGGGTAGTAGACATTGCTTCCAAGTCCAACGATGCATTTGATGTTCCTGTGGGGTTTGTGGGTTTAGATGGAATGATGAATCTCAAAGAAGTATTGGATGATCCATTGAAGGCTGCAGCTGCTAATTGGATTGCAACCGCACCGCTTGCAGCTAAAATTAAGCCTGATACAATTCTTCTTGACACTGGAAGCACAACCACAGATATAATTCCCATAAAGAATGGTGTTGAATGTGCACTGGGAAGATCAGATCTTGAAAGGCTGCAAACTGGTGAACTGGTTTACTCTGGTACATTAAGAACGAATGTAGCTGCTCTGGTTGAGAAGGTTCCTTTAAACGACACCATGGCAAGGGTTGCATCAGAACTTTTTGCAGTCACGGCAGATGTTCACAGGGTTTTAGGTAACATAACCAAGGAAAACTACAGCGGAGTCACCATGGACGGTGCTGGAAAATCCATTGTTGACTGCAGAAGAAGAATTTCAAGGGTTGTATGTGGAGATCTTGAAGTTCTAAGTACAGATGAAATTGAAAATATTGCTGCCTACATCTACTCTGAACAGGTTAGAAAAATTTCCGAAGCCTTGAAGGAGGTTTCAATTAGGAATCGCTTGCACCATGTGGTTACCACTGGTTTGGGAATGGATATAATTGCTTCAATGGCATGTGAACTTGCAGGTCTTACATTCACGGGCATGGATAAACTATTGAAGAAGGAAGATTGTGTCAATGCACCTGCTGTTGGAACAGCCCTTATGATGGAGCCATACCTCACAAAAAAAAATTTAGAAGAAAATTTAGAAGGATTTTAAATCCTTTTTTAGGTTTTAATTCTTAATATAGTTTATTTTAAGGTTCAGTTATTAAATAATGAGTTTTCTAACAAGTTTTTCCATGTTGTAACTGTAGATTATTCTAAAAATCGTTTTAGATAGGTTATATTTTTAAATATTGTTTAAGAAGTTGTAAATACTTTAAAATCTTATTTTGACGTTTTTAAAATTATTATTATTTTATTACTGCTTTAATTTTTTATAAATCAATACCATACTTCTTTAATTCCTAAAAGATATGCTATAATATTTGTTCCGAGGTGTAGGAATAAGGTTAGTACTATTATAATAACGATCATTTCCAATGGTAAAATTACAATGAGCGACGCAAAAACAAGTGCACCCACAACGAAGTCTAACTGGTCCAGTAGCGGGGCTGGTTTTCCCCTTCCAATATTCAACCTTCGTTTTATAAAACTTCCACATGCATCTCCAATAAGTGCCCCAGCACCTAGGGTGAAACCTAACAATATGCCTTCAATTATATTTCCAGTTAATATTCCCTGTACTACTCCAACTAAAGTTCCAATTAATGTTCCTATTATTGTTCCTCTTACTGTAACTCCGTTTCCTATTAACCGTCGCCCGTCACGAAATTTATGATTGAAATCAAGTGGTTTCCCACCTCCAAATGCTAAAGCTGTAACGTTGGCAAGGTATGCAGGTAACATAAAGTATATAGCATATGCTGATAAATTTATTACACTGACTACACTAGAGTCCATAGTTTACCTCCAATTTAAAACAAGATAATAATTATAGTTAGCTATTAAATAATGTTATGGGTGGGATGATAATTATAAAAAATACCAAAAGTCTATGCCCCATATGCCTCAAAGTTGTAGATGCAGAGGTATATGAGGATAATGGCAAAATACTGATAAAAAAAACATGCTCTGAACATGGAGAATTTATTAACACCTATTGGAGCAATTCAGAAATTTATAACAAAGCAGAGAACTACGATAAGGTAGGGAACGGTATTGAAAATCCACAAACAATTGCAGATACAGATTGTCCTAATAACTGTGGGATATGTGATGAGCACGAAAGCCACACAGTCCTAGGACTTATAGATGTTACCAACAGATGTAATTTGAAATGTCCTGTTTGTTTTGCCAATGCCGCAGTTTCTAAAAAATTATATGAGCCATCATATGAAGAAATAAGGACAATGTTACGTAATTTAAGGAACAACAGACCTGTTCCAACCCCAGCAATTCAATACGCTGGTGGTGAGCCGACAGTACGTAAAGATCTTGTTGATCTGATAAAACTTGCCAAGGAAGAAGGATTTTCACACACACAAATTGCAACTAACGGAGTTAGACTTGCCAGATTACCTTCACTTGCTCAAGAACTCAAAGATGCAGGTTTAAACACTGTTTATTTACAGTTCGATGGTGTTACAGAGGAACCTTACCTGGAGATCAGGCAGAAGGATCTGCTAGCAACTAAAATAAAGGCAATAGAAAACTGTCGTAAGGCCAACTTGGGAATTGTACTCGTACCAACTTTACTTAAGGGAATAAATGATGATCAGATAGGTGACATACTCAAGTTTGCTACTGACAACATCGATATCATAAGGGGAGTTAACTTCCAGCCAGTTTCATTTGCAGGCAGAACACCCGCAGATGAAGTGGAATCTCAGCGTGTAACTGTACCAGACTTTGCAGAGATGGTGCAAGAGCAGACAGATTCACAAATAACTGTGGAAGATTTCTATCCTGCCAGTAGTGTGACTCCAATTTCCGAATTTATACAGGCCATGGATGGAAAAGATGCTCAAGTCACATTCACATGTCATCCGCACTGTGGTACAGCCACCTACGTATTTTTGGATGATGATAAGATGATACCCATCACCAGATTCATTGATGTTGACAGGTTCTTCGATCTCTTGGTTAACAGCACAGAAAAATTGGAAGATGGTGGATTGGTTGCAAAGGCTAAGATCGTTGCAAGGGCCACAATGGAACTTCCAAAAACTGTGGACATGTCAAAATCTCCAGAATCTGTAGATTTAAGAAGTATCATTACTGCAGTGTTTAAGGAAAGATCCTACAAGGCTCTTGGAGAATTTCATAAGAGAACGTTACTGGTGTCATGTATGCACTTCATGGATCCATTCAACTTCGACCAAGACAGGGTTAGAAGATGTGTTATACACTACGCTGTACCTGACGGTAGGATCATACCATTTTGCTCTATGAACACGCTTTACAGACAGGAAATCGAGAATAAATTCTCAAAACCACTCAAAGAAATGCCTAAATATTAAATAAAAAAAATTAGTGGGGTTGTAATTTTTGATCGTTGAAACTCCCTCAAGGTTGCATATTACTCTCATTGATCTAAATGGTGTTCATGGAAGAATTGATGGTGGTGTGGGATTAACAATAGATGATCCCTGCATCCAAATTGAAGCTGAACCTGCAGATAATGGAATCAGCACGATTTTCTCGAACAAAAGTCAAATGATTCCAGGATTACTGGAAGACTACTCCAAGAAAATCGAAGGGGCAGCATCAAGGGTAATTCAAGCCAGAAAATACACTGAAGGATTTGAATTCAAGGTAGATGCAGCATACCCTCCCCATTCAGGATTGGGATCAGGAACACAGCTATCATTAGCTGTAGCTAAACTGATGACCGAGTTGAATGGAGAGTCATTACCTGCCCACGAACTTGCAAAAATTGTTGGAAGGGGAGGAACCTCGGGGATCGGTGTTGAATCATTTGAAAATGGTGGTTTTATAATTGATGGAGGACACAACTCCCATGATAAATCCAGTTTTCTACCTTCGTCAGCATCCTCTGCATCACCACCACCAATCATTGCAAGGTACAATTTTCCAGAGGATTGGAAGGTAGTGTTAACTATACCCGATGTTGAGAAGGGTGTTTCAGGATCTAAAGAAATAGATGCCTTCCAGAAGCACTGCCCAATAAAGCTTGAAGAGGTTGAAAAGTTATCACACCTCATACTCATGAAACTCATGCCTGCTGTTGTGGAATCTGATTTAGATTCATTTGGAAGTGCCATTAACATTATCCAGAATACAGGATTTAAAAAGATCGAAAATAAATTACAGAGTGTTCATATAAAAAGAATTATGGAAGAATTAAGAAATTCTGGAGCTGCAGCTGTTGGAATGAGCAGTTTTGGGCCCACAATATACTCTGTTACAGACACCAATGTTAAAACTGTGGTCAAGGAAGCAAAAAATTCCATTAAAGATATTGGCGGCCAAGTGATCCAAACACAAGCAAGGAACCATGGAGCAAAATTTTTTGATTAAAACTAGTAGAGGGATGAAGTATGGAAAAATTAGAGGGCAAAGTTTGGAAGTTCAGGGACAGTATTGATACCGATGTTATAATAGCCGGAAGATACCTCCGTACATTCAGTTTGGATGATCTTGCAAGTCATGTGATGGAAGCTGAAGATCCTAATTTCGCAGAAAATGTTGATGAAGGAGATATAATTGTTGCTGGCTGGAATTTTGGATGTGGCTCATCGAGGGAACAGGCACCTGTAGCACTTAAACATGCAGGGGTTTCAGCCATCATAGCAAAGTCATTTGCAAGAATATTCTACAGAAACGCTATAAACATAGGTTTGCCAGTAATAACAGCAGATGTAACTGCCGAAAAGGGAGATGAAATTTGTATAGATCTTGAAAAAGGTGTTATACTCAACAAATCCACAGGTTCGGAGTTTAAAATCCAACCGTTCGATAATTTCATGCTTGAAATCCTTTCAGACGGTGGACTTGTCAAACATTACCTCAAGGTCAAAGAATCACAGTAAAAAATTTTTTTATTACATCCTACTTTTTTTGACTCAACATTTTTAGAAAACTTCATTCGAGTTCAAAAATTTGCATTATATTGTATCAAATATTTGTTTCTTGTATGAAAATGTTGAAAATAAATATTCAATGGGTACATATTGATCAAGGTACATAGTATAGAACGAAAATTAAAAAGGAAATACATTAAATAGTTAAGGAAGTTAAAAATGAATTGCACTCAATGCGGGTCTGAATCCTGCGAAATACTAAAGTCCAAGGGTAAAAAATCCAAGGAATTATTACTACAATGTAATGAATGTGGAAACATATTCAGAGAAACTGTAGAAGTTGAAAAACCATTAAAAGTAAGGGTTGTTGTAAGTGAATACGAATCATCCCACAAAACATCAGTTGACCTGTATCCCGATGAAGTACTGGAATTTGAAGGAATGCTCGATCTAGGTGGAAGACCTGCCCAGATAACATCCATAGAGAACAACAGGGGTGGAAGGGTCATGGTTGCAAATGTATCAGATATCGATACAATATGGGCCTCCTACGTTGACATACCTGCAAGAATTGGTATATCTGTTGACTATGGTGGAAGAATTCTCTCAAGAAAGGTTGAAGTAGACAGGGAATTTGAATTTACCATTGGCGATGTTGTGAAAATGGGAACTGAAATCTTCAAGATAAGGGCAATGAAAACCCAAGACAGAAAAATGAGAAAGGGATTTGCCAAGGCATTTGTAATAAAAAGGGTTTATGGAAGGCCAGATAAAGATTTAAGACGTTACAATTATGATTTAACTTCCAAAATTGTTGAAATTTCAAATGGTAGTGTAGATGAATAAAAGAAGAGAACTGGTTAACACGTTACGGAATATGGGCTACATTAAAACTGATAAGGTTAAAAAAGCCATGCTCAACGTGCCAAGGGAAGAATTCATGACTCCTGAAACCAGGGATCTGGCCTACTTAGACAGGCCAATACCACTCAAGCATGGACAGACAATTTCAGCACCACACATGGTGGCCATGATATGTGAACAACTATCCCTCAAACCTGGAATGAACGTTCTAGAAATAGGAACAGGATTTGGATACAACGCAGCTGTTGTAGCTGAAATTTTAGGTCCGGAGGGGCATGTTTACACCATCGAAAGGATCGAATCCCTAAAAGAAAGGGCAGAAAAAAATCTTATTAAAACAGGATTCACCAATGTTGCAGTAATTCATGGTGATGGAACAGCGGGTTATCCTGAAAAGGCACCCTACGATAGGATATATGCAACTGCCAGCGCCCCTAAAATTCCAGATCCCCTAGTGGATCAGCTTAAGGTAGGAGGCAGATTATTGGCACCAATTGGTGAAGATCCTAATTATCAGGAACTTATCTGTATTTTAAGAGGGGGAAAAACAGAATATCAAACATTCAATCTTGGAGGAGTAGTATTTGTTCCAATGATAGGTGAACATGGCTGGCCCGAAGAGTAAACCAAGAAACTATAAAGATATATATGTTTTTATAATAGAATGTTAAGTTACAACCAGGGTTTAAAACACGACTAACCGGTTTTTGAATCATCAGTTGGACCATGTTTACAAAAAAATATAGATCATGATGGAAAAATGTTTACTCCAGCATTTTTCAGAAAATAATAGATGATAAGCAAAAAAAAAGCTAAATATCACGGCATATTTTTTGACTAATTTTTTTACTAATTTACTATCAAAATTAAAGGGATAACATGAAGGTATACATTGACACAGTAGGATGTACATTCAATCAGGCAGACTCACAAATAATGGCAGGGATACTCAAGGAAAATAGGGTTGAACTAGTTGATACTCCTGAGGATGCAGACACGATCATAATGAACACATGCTACGTGAAACATCCAACTGAACAAAAGGTTCTGACCAAGATCAAGAAGATGCAGGAACAGTATCCAGAATCCAAACTCCTGATATCAGGATGCATGGTTGAGATCGATCCAGAAAAACTGGCAGATGCTGCACCAGAAGCAAGTTGGATAGGCCCCCACAAAATAAAATCAACCTACGAAATAGTTAATTCAGTTCATGAAGGAAACATCGTCAGAGAGACAGGATTTTCCTCAGAACCAAAGGTTGGCCTGCCTAAAGTTCGTACAAACCCCATCATACATATCATTCAAATCTGTGAGGGATGTGATGGTTTCTGCACTTACTGCTGCACCAGATTTGCAAGGGGAAGAATACAAAGCTACTCCTCAGAAATGATTAAAAAAGAAGCAGAACAAGCAGTTACAGAAGGTTGTAAAGAAATACAGCTCACAGCACAGGATACTGCTGCGTATGGAAGGGATACAGGGGAATCTTTGGCAGATTTAATCAGCATGATCTCGGATATAGATGGGAAATTCAAACTCAGAGTGGGCATGATGCATCCAAAGAGCATAATGAACCAGGTAGACCCCATAATTAAAGCCTTTAAAAAGGGAAAATGTTATAAATTTCTCCACCTGCCAATTCAAAGCGGGAGTGACACAGTACTTCATGACATGAATCGATGTCACACTGTGGATGAATATAAAACCATAGTTTCAAGGTTCAGGGAAGAAATTCCAGACATTTCAATTTCCACAGACATAATTGTTGGATATCCAACAGAGACAGATGATGATTTCAAGGCAACTCTCAATTTAATTAAGGAGTTAGAACCAGACTTTCTCCACATATCCAAGTACATGCACAGACCAGGAACAACATCCTCCCAACTCGAGGAAATTGAGCATGAAACAATGAAAGAGCGTTCCAAAGCATTAAACGATCTTAAAATGGAAATTGCCATGAAAAAGAATAGTATGATGATAGGATCGAAACAAACCATCCTGGTAACAAATAAGGGTCGTAAAGGGGGATATGTGGGTCGTAGTGATGGCTATAAAACAGTGATTATAGAAGCTGCAGAAATTGGAAGTTTCGTTGATGTGGTTATCAAAGATGCCAAACCAACCTACTTACTTGCTGAATTAGATCAATAAAAATTTCCAACCAAAATTTATTATTAGATTCAAATCAATATTTTAGAAGTGGTGAACAATGTCATATCTTGTGTGTGAACAATGCGGTAAATATTACGAGCTTGATGAGGGTAAAACTTCTTTCAGCTATGAAAAATGCGAGTGTGGGGGAAAATTATCCTACAGAAACAATTTAGACAGAACAGCGACTGCAGCAAACCCTGTAATTACAAACAACAAATGTGGAAAGTGCGGTGCTGAAATACCTCCAAACACTGTAATATGTAACAACTGTGGAAATAACAGTGAACAACTTGGTATTGAACAATCAACTGGACTGAGCATTGCAGGTGTGGCTGTGGGGTTTGGATTTCTTTTGTTAACCACACTGATTGCTGTATTCGCACTTTTTGGAAATAATATTCCCTTGAAGGCTGAAGATATTCCCTACAGAATGTTAATAATATTTGGGGTAGTTGCAACCATTGTTTCAATACTCTCAGGATTAGTAGCTTCTTACATAGGTGGAAGCACTAAATTTCAGGATGGATTTCTTAACGGAGGACTTGTAGGTGTTGTTTTAGGTATTTTAGTGGCACTCACCAGTGGAAGTTTGGCCTCCATAGAAGTTCTTTTGATATTTGGTTTCCTATCTGGTATGGGTGGATTAGTAGGAACTGTATTGAAAAGAAAGTATTAATTTAATTTAATTACTGCAAAAACCAGTTAAATAAAATAAAGTAGGGTTTATCTCCCTCTTAACATCTTTTTACTCAATTTTTCAAGTTTTCTAGTTTCTCTGAGTTGTTTTTCAATGTTTCCATCTTTAATTACTACAGAACCTGTGTATCCGCATTTGGAACATTCCCACAAAGGGGCGTTTGGATTGTGTATTTTCATCATCTTTGAACCGCAACGAGGACATGAACTTGTGGACATGTTACTTCACCTCTAAAGATTTTATTAAAACATCAACAACAATTATTACATCCTATATACTTTATTTTATTTATATCTTCCACTATGCTCCAAATAAGAGAGTATAGCATAGAAATTTTTTTATATCCATGAAAAACTGGATCTTGTGGTGAATTTTCATATTAGAAACCTTATAAAAAAAAAGATAAATATAATAATCATGATTATAATATACTAGATTATAATAATGGAGGAGTAATTATATGAAAACAAATGTCGATTTTATTTCAGTTCAAGTGAAGGATTTGGAATCTGCTTCCAAATTTTATACAGAGATTTTAGGATTTGAAAAAACAGAAGATAAAAATCCAGATGCAACAGTATTTAAAGACGATGGTGGAGCTATTTTTGCTATTCGTAAACCAATGTTCAAAATTACAGAAAGCACACCCTTAGGTTTAGGTGTTTCAATATGGTTTGGTGTTGATGATATTGATAAAACATTTACCCTTGTTAAAAATTCAGATGCACAGATTATTAGTCCTCCAGTTGATGGTCCGTTTGGGAAAATGTTTATAATAAAAGATATGGATGGATATATGTTGACATTTCATCAACTTTAATCCACTTTTTTTAGAGCAGAAATTATGATAGACAATGATAAATATGTTAAATATTGGCGTGAAGAACCTGAAGAAAGTGTAGGATTTCTTTTTTGGCAAATAACACATCTTTGGCAGCGTAAAATGAATTTAGCTTTGAAAGAACTTGATTTAACCCATGTACAGTTTGCTTTATTGTCAGGTATTGCTTGGCTTGAAAGATTTGACGAAGATATAACTCAAGTTAAATTGGCTAATCATGCAAAAACTAATATTATGATGACATCAAAAGTCTTGAAAACACTTGAAAAGAAGAATCTCATATCCCGAGAGGAATGTGAATTTGATACTCGTGCAAAATGTCTATCCATAACAGATGATGGACGTGAAAGAATAGAAAAAGCACTCCAAATTGTTGAAGAAATGGAAAATAAATTTTTTGGTGGACAAACCAATGATCAGGATTTTATAAATAATTTATTTAATATTTTACAGTTAAATCAACAAGAATACTTTAAAAATAAATAAGAGTTTTTTTTTTATAAATCTAATTTAAAGCTAAATATCAAAGCAATATCTTCTGTGAAACCATTTAGAAGAGAATGAGTGAGTAACAGAATATTCAAATTCTAATTACTAATCAAAGAAATTAATACGATTTAACTAATTCAAATCTATATTTCAAGATTGCAATTTGTATAATCCTTTTACTAGGTTAAAGCACATAGTTTAAATGTTAAATATGAAGATTCTGTAAGTACTTTGGAGAAATGAATGGTAGAAATATAATTTATTATATCAAATTTCCTTTTCCTAGACTTATATTAAGATTACAATGAAAATAACCTAGATTATACTGCGGTATAAATTGAATAAGTTTATAATAAATTAATTTAAGATAATATTTTGTCCATGAAAAACATCAAATTTAACATATTATATTCCATTATTTAGGGATAATAACCCAATTATTATCCATTTAAATAATAATTAACAGTTCCTTAATAATTTGGACAGATTTGATCGTGTTTAGGATTCATAGAATGCAAAGGGTTAAATAGGAATAGAGTTATATTCAAGATGGACGCATTTAGGGGGCCGGTGGTCTAGGGGTATGATACCTCCCTGACACGGAGGTGATCACGAGTTCGAATCTCGTCCGGCCCATTTGCCGTGGTAGTTCAGTTGGGAGAACGCCAGACTGAAGATCTGGATGTCGCTGGTTCAAGTCCGGCCCACGGCACTAATTATCTTTTTTAACATATATTTTCACAAACTAACTTAAAATCTTGCTTTTTTCAGGTTTTTTAAACTCAGAATTTCACAAGTATTTTTAAATCTATTTTTTTAACAATCCTCGATTCATTGGCTTCCATTTGAAATAAAGGGTTTTAGCATGGTTACTGTGCAGTTTCGCTGGATCTTACACTACTAATTAAATGTGGGTTGATGGATTGGGCTTGGGATTGCATCAAAATAAATATTTGATGAAACATCAACCAAAACACCGAAAAAATTCAGATAAAAAGTTTATAAAACATCTACTTTTATAAAATAACTGTTTAATTACTTTTAAATAGGTTGAACCAAATAATTCTCTGTTTTTATCCGATAAAATCAGTTTTATGAACCATTATAATAAATATTATATGCTTTGGATTACAGATTATAAGATGATTAGAATCTTTATTTAAAATATTAGGAGGAATTTGATTGGATATAAATGACCCAATTAAAACTACAGTTGAAGAAATCCGTAAAGTTTTGAATATTGAAAACGTGATCGGTGAAACCATAGAAACTGATGAATTTTTACTTCTACCCGTTACAAGAATGGGAATGGGATTTGGAGCAGGTGAAGCCGAAGGTAAAGGTATGGATAATATGGGAGGAGCTGGTGCCGGTGCAGGTGGTGCAGCAGGTGTTGAACCTATAGCAATGGTAGTTGTTCATAAGGGTGTTAAAGGACCCGAAGGTGTCAAAGTCATGTCCCTCAAGAGCCCAGACCCACTTTCAAGGGCAATTGGTGAAATAAGCACAGCTGCAGTTGAGATCATGGATCAAGGCTCCAAGATGATGAAGGAAAAAGGCAAAGCTAAAGCTCATTTCAAAGGCAAAGACAAGGGTAAAGATACAAAAGAAGCCGAAATTGAAGTGAAAAAGGAATAAATACCTTTTTTTTTAAACCTAAAACCTACGGAGTTTTCACAAATTGATAACAATCCTGATAATCGTGGTGCTAGTGGTGGTGTTCATCATCGCATGTTTACTCATGGTTCCATTCCACATAATCCTGAACCTAGAAAATCAAGGGCTCGAGTTCAAGGGTATTATGCAAATAAAGTGGATGAAGATCGGGATAATCAAAAGAGAAATACCCTCAGAAACTCCAGAGGAAGAAAAGGAAGAAAAAAAAGAGGAAAAAGGGGAAGCTGCAAAATGGAATCTTGACAAAATTGTCAAGGTCTTTAATCTTTTTTTAGAATCCTTACCTCATTTTGAAAGAATTTTAGTTGCCCTCTACAGATCCATTGATCTTGAAAGGTTCTGGTTAAATTTAAGGGTGGGACTCGACAGTCCAGTGGACACTGCAATGATTGCAGGAGTTTTCTGGTCAATGAACTCCATCATAAACACTATTCCAAGGGTAACAGTCACATTAAATCCTCAATTTATGAAACCAGTCTTTGAGGGTAAAGTTGAAATTGAATTTAAAATAAGACTACTGTGGATAGTTGCAGAATCAATAAGGGCTGTAACTAAGAAACCAGTTAGAAATTTAATACGTGAAGTCAGGGCATAAATAAAAATTTATTTAGGATAATGGTTGACCATGAAATCTAAAATGAAGGTTGAAAAGAAAGTTGGCAAACTATTTTTGATCGACGAGAGAAAATTTTATCCCATTGTGGAAATTTCAACCATAGAGTCAGACAACTACTTCGCTGAAACCCTCACACCTGTGGCATTTCTGGTTTCAGAACCAACAAAAAAATATATTCTACCACTATCTGAAGATGAAATTGATAAGGAAGAAATCATCAGACTAGTTTTTCCAGATGGATTGAATCACACTGGGAATTAGATCCTAATTTCCCATAGAAATAAACTTATTTTAACTATTTTTCCATGAAATACAACAACCACGACAACTACATCAACTTCATATACACTCTGCACACGGAAACCATAAAAAAAGCAGACACTACAATAAATATTCAATTAGAGACTTAATTAAATTCAACAAAACATTACAAACTTAATTATTATTATGGCTCTAGAGCATTAAATCAATAGATCTTTCATGGGCTGATATGAGTTTGATTGTGTGATAAAAAAAATAATGATTATGGAAAGATTTCCATCAATCTATCTTCATGAACTCTGAATTTTCAGCTCCGCAGATTGGACATTTTTCTGGAGCTTCATTTTCAACGGTGTTTCCACACAGTGCACAAACGAAGTAGTCGACGTCAGAATTTTTTCCAAGATTTTCAAGGGCATTCTTGTAGAGATCAGCATGGATCTGTTCTACACTGTTTGCCACATCAAAGGTCCACCTTGCAGCATCTTCCTTTTCAGCTTTAGCTTCTGCAATGAAGTTAGGATACATGGTTGTGAATTCAAAAGTTTCTCCCTCGATTGCATCTTTCAAATTTGCCTCTGTATCGTTGATTCCACCAGCAATTTCAAGATGGTTGTGTGCATGCACAGTTTCAGCAGCTGCTGCAGCCCTGAAAAGTTTAGCAACCTGACTGAAACCTTCTTCATCAGCTTTTTTTGCAAATGCTAAGTACTTTCTATTGGCTTGAGATTCACCTGCAAATGCTTCCATTAAATTTTCTTTTGAACTCATAATTTTAACCTCCAAATTAATATCAATTTACAATATGATTTCAGTTGAATAAATCCTTTTTGAAACGTTCGTTCCATATGGAATAATACGAAAATCAGTATAAATAATCAGCTTAATAACAGTTAATTTTTAAAATAAAACCAGAAAAATTAAAACAAAATAAAAAAGAAGAAAATTAGGCTGTTTTAACAGCCATGTCTATGTCGTCTGCTTTGACAGTTTTTCTTCCAGCGTGTTTTGCAAGTTCAACAGCTTTCTTAGCTATTTCTTCACCCTTTTCTTCGAGTGATTTAGCTAATGCCTCTTTTGCATCATCACTTATTCTTTGAGCACCAGCGTTTTTTATGATCCTTCCAACTGGAGCAATTGGTAATTCGGCCATAATTTCACCTCCTATTTATCCTAGGGATAATTAATATTTAAAACTATCGGTTTTAGTAGGATTTTTAGCCACAACTTTTACAATGGTAGGCGAGTCGAAGAGATCAATATCCAACCAAAAGTTTTAAGCGTACTAACATGAATATGAAATTCCATGTTTGAGCAGTTAAACATCGACAGCTATACAGAAGAGATATTAGAAAAATCCTTAAAAACCGTGATATCTAATGAAGAAGCTTTAACACTCATTAATTCTACGGGTAGGGAACTTCAAGCACTTTTGTTCGCTGCAGATATGCGTCGTGAGGAACTTGTAGGAAACAATGTTACCTACGTAAAGAATTGGAATATAAACTTTACAAATGTTTGCACAGGAACTTGTGGATTTTGTGCATTCAAATGTGATGAATCAAGCAGCGAAGCCTACTTTCTTTCAAACGAAGAAGTTGTTAAAAGGGCTAAAGCAGCATGGAATAATGGAGCAAAGGAAGTTTGTATACAGGGAGGATTACATCCCGATGTAGATGCCTATTACTATCAAAAACTGCTCATAGACATTAGAAAAGAACTTCCAGACATTTACATACATGCATTTTCACCAATGGAGATATTGTACGGTGCCCAAAATTCTGATATGGAACTGTCTGAAGAACTGAAAATGTTGAAGGAAGCAGGACTGGACTCAATTCCAGGCAATGCAGCAGAAATATTGAACGATGATGTGAGAAAGGTGTTGTGTCCAAGTAAGATGAACACTGCAAAGTGGATCGAAGTCGTTGAAACAGCTCATAAAACAGGAATTCCAACAACCTGCACCATGATGTATGGCCACATCGAAGAATTGAAGGATAGGGTGAATCATATTGACACCTTAAGACAGATACAAAGGAGAACTGGAGGATTTACAGAGTTCGTACCTCTCACTTTCATGCACAAGAACACACCAATATTCCGGAAGGGTATTTCAAGCCCAGGATCTACTGGAATTGAGGATCTTAAGGTTTATGCTGTTGCAAGGTTGATGTTTGGGGATCTGCTCCAAAACATCCAAGTATCCTGGGTCAAGTTGGGTTTCAAATTTGCCCAGGTTTGTTTAACTGCAGGCGCAAATGATCTTGGTGGAACACTGGGGGAAGAAAACATATCCAAATCTGCAGGTGCCCAGCATGGTGTTAGAACCAATCCTGAAACTTTTCAGAGAATAATTGAAAATATGGGAAGGGTTCCAGCTGAAAGGGACACCCTCTACAGGAATGTTGAGCCATTAAAAAAAATCTAAAACTAGGATTTTACCATGGATGATCAGTTGGCAGTCACAAGGAAAATGATGATGCAGTTCATCAGGATGAACAAAAAATTTCAGAAGTTTGAGAAGAATCCAATTGAATTTGGAGATGGTCAAAAACTCTATCCCAGTGAGATCCATATTTTAGATGCTGTTGGCAGCGGTGTTGCTAACAACGTCACTGTTTTGAGTCAGAAATTTGGAATCACCAAGGGTGCAGTTTCCCAAGTTGTGAATAAGTTGCATGAAAAGCAGCTTATAAAAAAGGAAAAGATCGAGGGAAATGCCAAGGAAGTTAAATTGACACTAACATCCCATGGAAGGAACGCCTTTAAAATTCAGGATGAACTGCACAAGAACTTTGAAAATGAATTTTTCAACTACTTCAAAAACCTTGAACAGGATAAAGTTGATTCTTACTTGGAGATCATGGACACCATCGATCTGTTTATGGATAAGGTTTTAAATGATCAAAAACCAAAGAAAAAATAGTTTAGTAACTAAACTATGGGGTGGTTTTTATCATGTCTATGAAGTCAGCTGTTAAGGAACACGTAAATTCTCATGTAACTGAACATGTCAAAAAACATGGCTCGTTTTTATTAAATGAAATCCTTTTAGACGGATTTATCTCAAAATTAGAGGTTGATAATCAGAATTTCGTAAAGTACATGGATGGGTTGGAATTTAAGAAATTTTCCCAAGAGGACCTTGATAACTCAGCAAAACTCTACCAAGAAGTTTTTTCACAACAACCATGGAATGATGAATGGTTCAGACTTTCAAGGGTCAAAGAATATCTAAGAGAACTCATAGAAAATCCTGTTTTCAGTGGTTTCGTTGTGTATCAAAATTCTGAGCTGGTGGCTGCATGTTTAGGTCATTCACGTTCTTGGTGGAGTGGTGATGAATTTTTTATCGATGAATTTTTTGTATCCTCCAAGTATCAGGGCCAGGGTATTGGATCGTTACTCATGGACTACGTTGAGAACCATCCTGAACTCAAGAATATTGAAAGTTTTCAGCTTTCAACCAACAGCAATGTTCCTGCAAAGGATTTTTACCATAAAAATGGATTTAAAACAAGAAAAAATAGGGTTACAATGACTAAAAAGTTTTTTTAGTCTTCTAATTTTCTGATGATAATTTTATCATCATTTTCCACTTCTTTAAACAGCTCAAGATTTGAAAGAATCTCTCCAATATTGTTAACTGCTGATGCGGGTTGAGATTGACCGTAAAAAATACAAAAAGCAGGTCCTGGAGGCCAATATGAAATATCTCCCTTGGAAGTACTGGTTGATGGGTTTTCATACTCCTCCTTAATTGGGGCATCGAAGTAGACTTCTTCAAGCCAAATATTTGCCTCTCCCTCAAATGGAAGGTTGTTAAATATTTGTTTGGCTGTTATTGGATTTCTATCATCCAAAACTCCTTCGGCCTTTCCCTTTCCAATCACTTCTATTTCAATCTTCATAGTGGTTCAGTTCTCCCAAATAGATTTTCTCTGTAAAACCCAAATTCTCCGGCAATTGTTTAAGTGTTTGTTAAACCATGTTCTTTAAAATTTCTCCATGATTCACAACTCTTTAAAACCATTCATGATTGAGGGTCCTGCAGAAGTTCCAATTTTAGATGCTCCAGCTTCAATCATTTCCAGTGCAGATTTTAGGTTTCTGATACCGCCTGAAGCCTTTACACCCATTTTTTGTCCGACTGTTTCCCTTAGAAGTTTAACATCTGCTGCATTTGCACCTGGAAAACCCACACCAGTGGAAGTTTTAACATAATCTGCCCCTGCAGATTTGGCAAGCATACATGCTTCAACCTTCTCATCATCAGTTAAAAGAGCAGTTTCTATAATGACCTTGACAACCATGCCCTCTGCTGATTCTACAACGTGCTCAATGTCCCTCTCAACCATACGTGACAAACCTGATTTAAGCGCACCTATATTTAGAACCATATCTAACTCGTTAGCACCATCCTCAACTGCTACAAGTGCTTCGAATGCTTTAATTTCTGATTTAGATGTTCCGAATGGAAAACCAATCACTGCACACACACCAACATCTGTACCCTTCAGAAGTTCACTTGCAAGTGCAACGTTAACAGGGGTCACACATGCACATGCAAAGTTGTACTCCGATGCTTCCTCACAAAGGGCATTAATATCTTCTGTGCTTGCATTGGGCTTTACATTGGTATGGTCAATCATTTTTGCTAACTTTTCAGGTGTCATCATATTAAACCAACTCCATTACTCACATTAAATTTTTTTAGACATGTAGGGTCCTTCTAATTCGTATCCAAATTTTCTGTAGTAATCTCTGGCTCCCAAACCACTGATTATTAGGAGTTTTTTCCTGTCAAATTCTTCAGACGCTACTCTCTCAGCTTCCTGAAGCAGTTGTTCTCCGAATCCCATGTGCTGGTACAGTTCATCACTCTTTTGTCCAATTTCTGCCATTTGACCGTAGACATGCAGCTCCCTTATGAGTGCTGTTTTATCATCTACCTCAACCCTATGGGCATTTTCAGATGGTATTCTGAGCCTTAAAAATCCCATTAAAATGTCTTTGCTCAGGTCTTCCTGTGAAAGGAATATTTCACGTCCTCCAGCAGCATTGTATTCTGTTTTAACCAGGTCAACATTGTGGAAATCTGGAATTACTCCATTGGCGGCTCTGTGTCCAACTTCACGGCACCGGATACATTTACAGTTCACACCTTCCCCTTCCAACTTGTTGTAAACCAGTTCTCCAAGGTTAGATTTTTTCACACCAGCTTCTATAAGCTGTGAAGGTATGTCCCGTTGTATCCTCATGGTTCTGACCCATTTAGGAAGTATTTTCTTCACTTTAACTATTAGATCAACGGCATCTTCGGTGCTGTAGGGTTCATAATCTCCGGCTTTCCATAGGTCGTAGAGTTTTGAGCCCTTGGTAACCAGGCATGGATATATTTTTATCATGTCGGGTCTGAATTTTTCATCTTCAAAGATCCTGTGAAATATTCTCATGTCACGATCCGGGTCTGAGAAAAGTCCAGGCATCATATGAAACGCTACCTTGATTCCAGAGTCCCTAAGATACTGGGCTGATTTCACTGCATCCTCCACCCTATGGCCTCTTTCGATACGTTTGTAGATAAAGTTGTATATGGTTTGAACTCCAAGTTCAACCCTTGTAACTCCCATGTTAAGCATTCGATCGATGTCTTCAATTTTTGCGTAGTCAGGCCGGGTTTCGAAGGTCATGCCCACACACCTCACACTGGACAGCTCATTTTTTATCTGTACATCTTTGAGGTACGCGAAGTCTTCTGGAACTTTTAACTCTCCAGTTTTCCTGATCTTAACCTTGGTGTCAAGATCTTCCAATCCAAAGTCATTCATTGCCCTTAAACATTTTGTTATGAACCATTCTTGGTAACATACATTGTAGGATGGAAATGTGCCTCCCATTACAATGAGTTCCACTTTGTCAATGGGATGTCCAATACTTTCAAGTTGTAATAGCCTGTTGTAAGTCTGCATATAGGGATCAAATTTGTACATCCTTGCCCTGAGTGCTGCTGGTTCTTCTCCTGTGTAACTTGGTGGTGCAACTTCACTTTCTGGACAGTAGGTACATCTTCCATGGGGGCATTTATGTGGTTTGCACATAACAGCCACCACAGCAACACCTGATATGGTTCTGGTGGGTTTTTTTCGGATAATCGGTGCTATGATCTTCCTTTCCTCAGGACTGGCCTTCTCGAGTATCAATGAATTACTCATAAATTCCATTAATTTGAAGTCTCTACATGCCTTTAACTTAACCTTTTCAAGGTCTCTTTTGCTGTTAATCTTGCCTGTGAGTATTTCATCTATGATAAATCTGCATGCGTCTTCCATGAATATCTCCACAAAATTGTTTCCTAAAATACTAATATTTTAGTCATGTATCCAATAACTAGTTTCTTTTGTTGTTGATGAAATTAATTTTTTCATGCCATGTAATGATTTTGAAGGGTTACTTTTTCTTTTTTTCAAGCAAATTTTGCTTCATATCCAAGACAGTGGTAATATCTGTTTTAGATACAATACCAACGAGTCTGTTTTCCCAAACAATGGGAACCCTTCCAATTCGATTTCTGTTAAGTTTTTCAAGTGTTTCCATCAGGCTTTCTTCTGGATCCGATACAACAAGGTCTTTGGTCATGATGTCATTTATGAGTGTATCCTTTTCAGCCTCTGGAATCTTAGATAGATCATGGAAGGTTACGATTCCAATGAGATGCCCATCATCTGTTACTGGGTAGCCCATGTGCTTTTCTTTAAACATGATCTTCAAGGTTTCCTTCACTGTGTTACTGGGTTTAACTGTGTGAACTGTTGTTGTCATCACATCTTTGACTTTTTCATTTTCAAGGAGGGTTGACAACAGCACTGTTTGATATTCTGCTTGGGCACCTAGGTACACGTAGACAGCCACGAGTATGAGTAGAAAATTAAAGAAGATCCCAACCAGTGCCATGATTATTGCCAGTTGTTTCCCAATGTTTGCAGCCAACTTGGTGGCATCTATAAAATTCATTCTTTCTGCAAGAAAAGCCCGTAATATTCGTCCACCATCCATTGGAAAGGCAGGTAACAGGTTGAAAAATCCCAGAAGAATATTCACGAAGACGAAGTAGTAAATTGCCGCTTGGATGGTTTTTGAAATGTAAGCCAAGCTTAGGATTAAAATAAGATAACATATTCCCCCAATCAACAGGTTGGAAACAGGACCTGCAAGGGCAATTCTCAATTCCTTTTTTGGATCCTTGGGAATTTCTTCCATCTCAGAAATACCGCCTATTGGGAGAAGAACTATTCTTTCAATACCAATACCGTACCTTTTTGCTACGTAACAGTGGGCAAGTTCGTGTAGTACCACAGAAACAAATATGAGTGTGATTAAAACAGCAGTTAAAAGGGTAACGTAGGATACCACATTAAGCAGAGCAATTATGTAGATAAGGACGATTAAAACAAGGAACGAAATATGTAATTCAACAGGTATTCCAAAAATACTGAATATTTTAAAGGAGTACTTCATCTTCAGATGGTTCACCTCAAAACTTTTTTTTATTTATATAATATTATTGTTGAGGAAACTATTAATAGGAACATACATTAATTAATCCTCAAGGTTATTTTCAGTTAATAAAATTAAAGTGAATCAAAAAATAAATATATATTCAGGTGTTTCAATGAACGTTAGTGAATTTCTAGGAACAAGAGTGTTTGACAAAAACGGATTTGAAATAGGAAAGATTTCAGACATGTTAATAAACCCTAAAGAAGGGGTAATTAATTTTATATCAATATCAACTGGTGAATTTGGAATAAGAAGGAAGGATGTCCAGATCAAACCATCTGATGTTAAGGTCATGGGAGATTACCTTCTCCTGAACCTTGCAAGGGAAGATCTTGATATTGATTGAACATTCCTTAATAATGACTGAAAATTTGTAGGGGTGAAAATTTTGGAAGATGTTAGGGGAATACCAATAACTAAGGGAAACCATGTAAGATACACTGGCACAGGCAGTACCGGTGAAGTAACCGACTTAAAATCTGATGATGAAGGAAGTTGGGTTCTTTTAGACACAACTGAACTGTGGTACAAAACAGATTCCCTTGAAGTCATAAGGGAAGAAGACTACCTCAAGATCAAGAATCATACCATTTTCAAATCAGAAAAGGTAAATGAAAAAGAAGATGTTAAAGATAAGGTTCAAAGGTCTAAGACCAAATTTGAAAATGTAGATATGAGCAATGAACTTTGTGACGGTGGAGGTTAAACCAGCCTCAAACCATAATTATGGTAAACCATCATCTTAAGGTTCATCATTTTACGCTCAATTTCATGTTTTTTAGCCCTTTCTTTCGTGTAGAGTTCCACGTAGCGTGCATGTTCCTTATCTGCCCTTTGATGTTCCTTTTTTAAGCTGGAATGGAGCATCATCAAACTCTTTTTTACTAGTTCATCCCTTTCAGACTGAAGCTCTTCGAGGGTTACTGTTTTTTCAGATATTTTAATGTTCAGGTCAGATACTTGAACTCCAATTTTTTCTAATTCCTGGTTACATTTGTTGATTGATTTACAAACATCTTCATCGGATGTTTCAGATTCAAATTCTTCAATTTTTTTCTCTTCTTGAGAAACCATAATTAGATATTTATTTCTTTCAGATTCAAGGGTTTTTAATTCCATTTCAAAATTAGAAATTTTTAGGTCAAAATTGTTAATAACTTCAATTTTACCAGAATCTTCTAAAAACTCATTTAAATCGCTAATACTATCCTCTCCAATATTATATTCTTATTTAAGAATTAATTAATTTCGTAAAAAAAATCTACAAACAATTCAAAGGAAAACTTTTTTTCAAGATTTTTCTAAAAATATGTTTGTCCAAACTATGGTATATACTTTGATAATATTATATTAAAACCAGAAATCAAGGATTTAAAATGATTTCCAAGGATAATTTAAGTCTTAAGAGCTGGGATTTAAAGAGAATGAACCATGTATTAAAAAATCTAGTATTAATGAGTATTTTTAAGGGTAAATCCTATATTTTGTCCTATAAAAACTTGTTTCAACCCCAATTTATTGGGCTAAAATTCTCATAATACTATGGAAAAAGTATGATCCATCCAAAAAATTATTAATCACCCACCCACTAAACCATCATTATGAACCATTGTATTGATTTCTATTTCTTTAGCGGAACTGGCAACACATTACTTGTTGTAAAAAGAATGTCCGAAGTATTCCAATCCAAAGGACATGAAGTTCATTTGAAAAGGATTGAAAAATCAATGCCAGATGATGTGAATACAGAGTGTACAATAGGACTTGGATTTCCAGTTGCAGTCCTTTCTACATATGATCTGGTTTGGAAATTTATCAAAGAACTTCCAGATGTAGATGGAACAGAAATATTCATGATAGACACACTAGGAGGGTACTCAGGAGGCATAGTTGGTCCGCTAAAATCGATCCTAGAATCAAAGGGATACAAAACAATTGGGGCCTGTGAAATTGTAATGCCCCTGAACATATTTTACATACAAGACAGCACCGTAAACACCAAAAAAGTTGAAGAAGGACTTTTAAAGGCTGAAAATTATGCATTATCGTTGTTAAACAATGAATCAAAATGGGGACATTTTCCACTACTTCCTGAGGTCATGAGATTCATATCAAAAATGGGAATAAGACTGACTGCCACATCTGTCCATCAAAAAATTCTTAAATTCAAGGTGGACAAATTAAGGTGCGATAAATGCGGGATATGTAGGGATATTTGTCCAAGCAACAATATAAAAATGGGTGAATATCCTTTAATTGGAAATAGCTGTGAGTACTGTATGCGTTGTGTTTCCATGTGTCCATTTAATGCTCTGGTCTCCATATTTAACTACCAAGGTAAAACATACAGTGCAGTAAAACCTAAGGAGTTTAAATAACAAATAATGGTTAAGGTGGTAAAATGGACTACGATCTAGGAGAAAAAGGTGTTGATACTAAAAAATTAGCACTTGAAAGTCTAAACAACACAGAATTATTCAAAGAACTGATAATAGGGATAAGATCCAAGGATAAAACCGTGAGAACTAATTCATTCAATGCCCTCATGGTGGTGGCAGATAACAATGGAGATATCTTGTATCCTAAATGGGATTACTTGCATGAAATGTTGGTAAGCAACAATTCTAACGAACAGTACGTTGCAATATATTTATTAGCAAATTTAACAGCTTCTGACACTGAAAATAAGTTTGAAACCATTTTTGACGATTACTTCAGCTTACTCGGCGGTGAAAAAACCCTGCCAGCATCCCACGTCATATTGAGCTCTGGAAAAATAATAGAAAACAAACCAGAACTCAGATCCAAAATAATTTCTAACCTTTTAAGCACGGATGAAACATTTAAAGGAAGACAGAAGGACCTGCTCAAGGTTTACGTGATTGAAACCCTCAGAAAAATTCCTTCAGATCCCGGTGATAAAGATAGGATAGAAGAGTTTATCAAGTCCCAGTTAAACAGTTCAAGTTCCAGAACACGTTCAGCAGCAAAATGTTATGTTGAAAGATGTTTTTTAGATTTATAAACTGAACTAAAACACATCTGATAGAAAAAAATAATTATTAGTCATAAAAAACATAATACTATCTGGTGAAACATTGTTCAAACTTAAAAGAATCTATGAAGAACCTGAAGAAGAAGATGGCTACAGAGTTCTCGTGGACAGGTTATGGCCCAGGGGAGTTTCAAAGGAAAGGGCAAATCTTGACGGGTGGATAAAGGATATTGCACCCTCAAATGAACTAAGGAAATGGTACAATCATGAACTTGATAAGTGGCCAGAATTTAAAACTCGCTACCTTAACGAGCTTAACGAAAAAAAGGATCTTCTGAAACAACTGAAAACCATGGCTAAATCCCATGAAAAAGTCACACTCCTTTACTCTGCAAAGGACGAAGATCATAACAACGCAGTTGTTTTGGGGGAACTACTCAACCAGCCAACAAAAACTGTTAAAACCAGTATTTCAAGAATTCACGGATCTTAAAAATACTGTTACCTACAAATTTTTTGGGGCAGAAGCATGATAAAACTGAAAAAATCTCCTCAAATCAATACAAAAACCGATGCAATGAAGGAAATTGAGGCCAAACTATCCTCATCTGAAATTGTTAAGGAAGATCAAGTTACCGAGGTTGAGGAATGGACCGACGATCCAAAAAGATGGAGATTGTTCAAAGAAAGATACATGGATGAATTTGAAGACAAACTGGATCTGATGGACAACCTCATGACCCAGAAGAGGGGCAAGGTCGAAGTAACATGGATATCTATTTTTAAAAAGAAGTGAATTGGATTTGAAGTGGGTTAATCTTTTTTTTATCAGCTTATGGCTTTTTTATCTTGTACTGAAACACAGAATTTGCAAAGGGCACTTGGATTTTTCATCTGACGCTGTTTCACTGGACACATATAGTTACCATTTTCAATGTGGAGCACAAATCCTCCTGGAAATTTGGTTCCAACGGGATGGATGGGTTCTTGGCACACGAAGGTTGTGTAGGTGCTTATGATCCTTGCAATTTTAACAAAACATTTTTCTTGTTGGGTCCTGGCATTTTTACTCTGTTCATCCAGGAGTTCAAGAAATTCAACTAGATCCTTTCTGTTAACATCTCCAGGATAATTTTTCTTATCATCCTTGATCTCCTTCACCCTGGAGAAGAAGGATTTGGAAAATCTTTCTATGTAATCATCCCTGTAGGATTTTGGCATGTACTGGGCATCATCCCTTAAAAATGATGCAGCAAGCATGATATCCTTGATGTGAATGTTTCCTGCTTCTGATTTAACAACATCCTTAAGTTCATTTCTACTGAGTTTGTGAGTTAAATCAAGTTCTTCAATGGATTTTGCCATGGTATATCACTTAAAAAAATTGGTAAATTATTTTCATAAAATTTTGGGTTTAAACAACGTCGGGGTCCTGTTCAGCTATGCAGAAACCGCAAACAGCACCGGGATTATCCTTTTGTTTATCTTTAACAGGACAGTAATAGGTTTTATTTTCAAACTTAACCTTAAAACCGCCTGGAAATTCTGATCCAACCACGTGAATTGGTTCTTCAAGAACGAAGGTTGTGTATATGGATATTATCTGATATATCTTTGAAAAATTGGGGTCATGGGGATGATTCCTTAAAAGGTCAATTTCCTGTTCTTCCAGAAGTTTTAAAGATTTTTTAAGCTCATCCATATCAACCAACTGTTGGATTGTGCACTTATCATCCTTAACCTCTTTGATTCTCAGTATAAAACCCTTTAAATAGGCGTTATGAAATTTTTCCCTGTAACTGGGCTGAACATACTTTCCCTCTTCAAAAAGAAAGTTGCAGGCATTCATGATGTCTTTTATATGGATATTTTTGGCTTCTTTTTTCAGTTTTTCCAGTAACTCAACCCTTGTAAGCTCATCCATATCATCAATGTCTTCAACCTTTAAAATCATGATAGTTATTCTCCAATTAATTTGATCATCCGTTACCAAACTTTGCAATGATGGCTTCTGCTGTTTTAGGACCTATACCATCAATACGTGTCAATTTTTCAGGGGTAACATGTTTTAGATCATCACCGAAGACTTTAACAACGGCTCTGGCTCTTTTCCTTCCCAATCTTTTAACACTCACAACTAACGGCACTAAATCTGGTTTAACACCATAATAAAGTCTTGCAGCTAACATGTCCAGCTGGTCTGTACCTGAGTAAATATTTAAAATGTTACAAATATTTCTGAAAAATTTCACGAGTAAAGATGCTTCGTAGGCCGATCTTCTTGTGGATGCAGCGTAGACATTGAACGCATTTTCAATTTCGTACTCGTTCCTCTCACCCATCCATTCAAGCATTGTGGCTGCAGTTGCCTCACTCAAACCAATGTCCACCACAAAAATTCCCTCGCTGTTTAACCTGTCCCTCACAGGTTCCTTCGATTTTCGTCCCTTGAAACTTATTAATGGCATATCGGGAGTTTTGCTCAACTCGTATATCAACTTGGACGATTCAATTTCCTCAGAAACAGATGCAAATTCCCTGAGCCTCACTGCAGTTTCAACTGTGTAGTTACTCTTGGCAATGAGCATTCCAAACTCAGTTGTTTTGAGTCCATCTGGAGTTGGCATGATAATTCCATTTTTCACAAGAAACTCCAGTGCAGTGTTTACTTCGTACTCTATGGAATCTGAACAGAAAGATTCTAAATATTCGTTGTGAGACATCTGCCAACCATAAAAGGTTTCCAAGAAAAATTTGAAAAGATCTTTGGGTGTTTTTGCGAGTGTTGAAGCCACCTGTGTTATTATCTGTCTGTAAACAGCATCCTTATTTTCTATTAACTTAGAATTGGTTGGTTCTATTTCTCCATAAACGTAGTGATCCTTCAAGTTGTAGGCTTCATCCAATGTCTTTGCAATGAGGTAAGAGTAACCTTCAGTATCGTAACCTGGCCTTCCAGCTCTGCCTGACATCTGTTCGTAATCAAACACTGGAATTGGCTGGGGTCCCTGACTGGTCCACCTGGTGTAATCCCTTATCACCACATTTTTAGATGGTAAATTCACACCGTACATGAGGCTTGGAGTTGCTGTTATCATCAAAAGGTTGCCTGCACGGAATTCATCTTCAATAATTTCCTTCTGCTTGTCGAAGAGACCTGCATGATGAAATGCCACACCATTTTCAATACTCTCTGCCAGTTTCAGACACACGGCTGTTGGTAGTGAACCCCTCTTCCTAGGTACGTCCAATATTTTTTCACTCACCTCATGGAACGCTTTTTTTTGTTCAGGTGAAAGTTTTCGTTTGACCTTGTCTGAGGTGTACTTTGCGAGGGACTCTGTGAACCTCCTTGTGGATACAAAGACCAGGGCCTGTGAAGATTCTTTTATGGATGTATTTAATATTTTGACTATCACATCATTCTTGTTTTTGGTTTCCATTTCTTCAGTTGTCAACACATCCTTGTAAAGGGGCACTGGTCTGAAATCGTGTTCAACAACATGTGCATCCAGCCATGATGACAGATCACCCATGTTTTGAAGGGTTGCTGATAATGCAACGATCCTCATCCCGGGGTTTAACTGTTTAGAACGGGTTATTGCACATTCCATGGTAGGGCCCCTTGAGTACTCTCCAATCATGTGAAATTCATCAACCACCAGAAGATCAACATCGTTTAAGGTGTTCCAGGAAAACCTTGTTATGGCATCGAATGATTCGAACACCATGACAGCAAGATCCGATGATGATGGATGTTTACCCACCTTGATACCGTATTTTTCAAATTTCTTAAATTCCTTGACCTTTTCATTTTGGATAGAAATTAAAGGAACAGCATAAACTGCTTTACCTCCCTTTAAAATGGCGGTCAGTGCAGCCATAACTCCCAGAACAGTTTTTCCACTGGCTGTTGGGATGGCTATGATGTAGTTGGTTTTATCCTCAAGATAACCTGAATCAATAACAGACTGTTGTGCAGGGTTGAACTTCTTGATGTTAGGATAACTTTCCCTTATGATCTCGTGAACCTTGGTTTCTATAGCATCCATAAATATCATTTTTGTTTATTTTTTTAGGTTTAATTCTTTATTTTTTCAGTTACCACAATATCAGAGATTTTTGTGGAGGGATACTGTCCATTTTCATCCTTCTCAACACTTTTAACCATGTCCCATATCGTTAAAAGTCCCACACTTGCACCTGTAAGGGCTTCCATTTCAACCCCTGTTTTTCCTTCACATTTGACAGTAACCTCTACATCGATGAATTCAGTATCTACCTGAAAATCAACATCGACACCTGTTATTTTAAGGGAGTGACAAAGGGGAATCAGATGATGGGTGGATTTAACAGCACTGATAGCTGCTATCTGTGCTGTTGTAAGAACGTTTCCCTTCTTAATTTCTTCTTTGATAATTTTTGCTATGGTAAATTCTTGGAGGTATATCCTTCCTGAGGCTTTAGCAGATCTTTTGGTGATAGCTTTATCTCCAACATCCACCATTCTAACCCCTTTTTGTGTAACATGAGTAAATTCTTGGTTATCCATAAAAAATTCATCTCCATCTCTACATTTCCTTGGAATCTGATTTCTTAAATGAAATATGGAGCTCAACTTATTAACATTTTTATAACGATAATTTTCATCAAAAAAAATTTTCTAAAACACCAGAGAAAACTAAAGACTCTAAATCCAGTCTAAGATATGGGCCTGTGTTGATTGATCTAAACATAGTAAGTTGTTAGGACTGTTTTTACAGCCAATGTAGCTGTTAATTTTTTGAATAATTAAAATTAGTAACGAATTAGATTTTATAGGATTAAATTTATGAATTTAAAATTTCTCCTTCCATGTTCACTATGGTTACTTCAAAGTCCATGTTGAATTTGGAGGAACACAGTTGTTTCATCTTTTTTGCGATGCTGTTAAAAACCTTAGTTTTCAATCCATTTTCTTCCAGGACAGTTATCATGTCTTCGGTGGTTGTGGATTTGAATAGTTGCCCAACTACTTGCTGATCTGCACCTTGAAGTGCTGCATGGGATGCAATAATTTCGTGTCTTCCATCTGCAACAGAATGTTTGGTGTTGAAAATGCCGGCAGATATTTTGATGAGTTTTCCTGCATGGCCGAGTAACATGATCTGTTTAACACCCTTTTTTGAAGCTTCGTCAAGCATGTATCCAACGAAATTTCCCATCTGCACTATCTGATCCTCTTCGATATCCAGCAGTTGTTTGGCGATTTTTTCTCCAATATTTCCAGGGACAAAAACTAGGTACTCGTAACCCCCTGCAACTGCCACATCTATTTGACACCTGTAGGATTCTTTGTAACTTTTTAGATTCATGGAACGTGCAAATCCAGTTGTTCCAAGAATTGAAATACCTCCAACAACTCCTAAACGTGGATTAAGAGTTCTTTTTGCCAGTTCCTTACCATGTGGCACGATAATTGTTACTTCAGCACCCTTTCCTTCGGGTAAATGGGACTCAAGATTGGATACTATCATCTCCATTGGAGTGGGATTTATTGCAGGACATCCTACTGGTACTTGTAATCCCGGTTTGGTGACTGTTCCAACACCATCTCCACCCTTCACAGTGATTCCAGGTTCATTTTTAAGAATAAGTTCGGCCACCACTTCAAGATTTATGGTGACATCTGGATCATCGTAGGGGTACTTTACAACTGAAGCTCTTCCAGAACAAGAATTTAATTTCTCTGAATGTTTAACATCCAGAATAACTTCTCCAAGTGGTGTGTTGATCTTAACTTCCTTAACCTCACCATTCAAGGAGAAAAGGGCTGCAAGTGCAGCTGCGGTTGCTGCACTGCCTGTGGTGATTCCGTATTCAGATTCCTTAAGATGGTACCTGTCAAGAATTGCCCTATTTTCCATGTTAATAAATTATTTGAGCTATTTTAACCTTTGGATGCTTCTTTGATAGCTTCAATTAGTTCTTCCTTACCTGGAGCTCCAACAAACCTTACAACTCCATTTAAAGCTATTGCTGGTACTGCCATTAGACCATATTCCCTAGCTTTTTCTTGATCAACCATTATATCAATTTTGTCTACTTCTAAATCTTCTGTCATCTCTTTTTTAACTTCTTCCACCAGCTGAACAGCCATAGGGCAGTATGGGCATGATGGGGATGTAAATACTTCAACTTTGACTACCATTTTTTCACCTCTAATCTCTAAACCTTTTTTTTTGCAACTTGTTACATATATACATTCAATAAATCGAAGGTAATTTTAAGTCGTTGTCTGTACCGTTCTTTAAATTGTTTCCAATTCCCAGTCCAATTGAATATGCAATTCTTGATGACATGCTGTTTAATATATCGAGTAAACCTGAAGATGGATTGATATCGATGGTGTTGTAGCTTCCTGTTATGCCGCCGAGTTTTGCTGCAGCATCTAGGGCTTGTTTTTCTCCACCTGTATCATTCACAAGTTTTAAATTTTTAGCCTGTGTACCTGTGTAGATTTTACCCTCTGCAATAGATTGGGTGTAATTCACAGTAAGATTTCTGTTCACAGCTACAATGTCAATGAAATGGGCGTAATCTTCGTTCACCATGCCTTGAAGCATATTTGTTTCGTTAGTTGTTAAGTTCCTGTAATCTGATCCCATGTCTTTGTACTCACCGGCTTTTATTGAATACTTGTTGATCCCATTGTTTTCGTAGTACTTCGACAGATCAGTTAATCCCATTATGACTCCTATGCTTCCGACCATGGAGGAAGGGCTTGCAATGATATCATCGGCAGAAGATGCAGCCAGGTAAGCCCCTGATGCTCCTGTATCTCCTATCCATACAACAACAGGTTTTTTGCTTTCGTTGATGGCATTCATGATCTCTTCACTGGCAACAGGCGATCCTCCAGGACTGTTAATTTTGATGAGAATCGAACTTACAGTTCCATCTGATTCAGCTTGATTTAGAGCATCTTTGACATTTTCAGGGGTTACTATTGTTTCACCACTCACTCCTGATGATCCATAACCTATCTCACCTTGTAGGGGTATTACAGCTACGGTGTCTCCATTTGGAGCGGAATTTAGGAAATTTGAACCTCCAAGCAGCGATACTGTTGCGACTAGGAGCGCTATCACCAAAAGGGATCCCCCCACAAGAATTCCTAGAACGATCTTACTGTTTTTTTTCATTATACCACTCTGAGTTTATTGTCTGGTTTTTATTTTCTGTTCTTGATCTTGTTTGTGGCACTCTCAGTACCCTCAGATAATACAGTTGAATTGATTTTGTTTAATGTTTAAAATTTATTAGACAATATTCTGTCTATAATTTCTTATATAGCTAATTAATTTCACTGAATAATCAATATATATGGTTTGAATATTCAATTAATCACCTATTTTTGGTATAAAATTAATTTAAGAATTGATTAAATAAATGTTGCAGTTTTAACTATTCATGAGGTTGATAAAATTTTTCAGAACCCCTTGTTGGGTCTGGATTTCCTTTGCCATGTACCTATTGTTAAATTTGGTTGCATAGAAAAATCGTTTGTTGGATTGGATGGTGGTGTTGATCCTGGTTTTTTTAACCTCAATATTTATATAGCATCCTAATTCTATAATATATAAACTGCTTATTTTTTGATTAATGAGTTTTGTTGAATCATTTATGAGTGTTTCTTAATTTGAACTCACAAAAAAGTAGTTTTGATACGAATTAATTGTTGGAGTGATGTTTTTGAAAACCATTGCACAGTCTCCGGGTTCAGCAACCATCATAAATGCCATATCAACTGGCTCAGGTTCTGCATTTGGTATTAAGTTGTATGTAACGGCAGAAGTTAAGTTAACAGAATCAAAATCAACAATTAATTGTAGTACCGATAGAAATGTTGACACTACCCTCATGGAGAAGTGTGTCAAGAAAGTACTGGACAAGTTCAAAGAAAACTTTCCAGAACATGAAATTGATACTGGAGTTTCAGTTAAAACAGCTTCAACTCTTCCTGTAGCTTCTGGTTTAAGCAGTAGCAGTGCCACGTCCAACGCAGTTATCATGGCAACTCATGAGGCTTTGAAAACTAAATATTTAGATGGGTCTACCGAGGATTATTTGAATTCCCATGATCTGATAAATATGGGTGTGGATGCATCGCTTGAGGCTGGAGTAACCATTACAGGAGCATTTGATGATGCGAGTGCTTCTTTTTTCGGTGGTTACACAGTTACCAACAATGTTAATAGGAAGATTTTAAAGATGGATAAATTGGATGAACAAAATATATTAGTGTTCATGCCAAATAGAAAGTCACTCACTGCACAATCTGATGTGAGTAGAATGAAACTCATTTCACCACAAGTGAAACTAGCATTCGAGGAAGCTCTTAAAGGCAATTTGTACGATGCATTAACTTTAAATGGAATTTTATACTCTGCGGCATTGGGGTTCAACCCAAAAATGGCGTTAGATGCCATTGGTGCTGGTGCAAGAGCTGCTGGACTTTCTGGAACAGGACCTTCCTTTGTGGCTGTAGCTGGAGATGGAGATATTGACAACATCGCTGATGTTTGGAGTTCCTATCCTGGAGAGATCATTCGTACTGAAGTTGATAACACCGGTACAAGGGTGATTGGTAGTGGATAAAGAAGAAGCTTCGAGACTGCTTCAAGAATCAAGAACCAAAATTGATGAAATGGATGAATTGCTAATTGATCTCGTTGAAAAAAGAACCTTGCTTGCTCGAGACATAGTAAATGCTAAGCTTGTACTTGGCATTGAAATCGAAGACAAAAAACGGGAAGCATATATCCATGAAAAGATCAAACAAATAGCAAGGGAAAAAAATATTGACGAAGTTAGTCTTACCAGTATAATAAAAATATTGACTGATATGAGTAAAAAAGAACAAAATAAGATTTTGAGGAGGTAATTATTATGGGAAACATAAGAACATCATTTGTAAAGAGAACATCAAAGGAATTAATCGAAACTTACGAGGGTGTATTCACCACTGATTTTGATGAAAATAAAAAATTAGTTGAAGAGTTCACAACTGTGAGTACCAAACATTTAAGGAATAAAATTGCTGGTTACGTAACCAGGTTAGTTAGACAAGGATCAAATTAAAGTTTAAGCAAACCTAACAAAGAAATTTTTTATTATTTTTTTTTAATTTTGCTTATTCTGATGTTTAGGTTAATTTAAAGGTGTGTATTAATGGAAATAATAGTGGCCAAATTCGGTGGAACTTCGATAGGTAATGGAGATAGAATAAGAAAAGCTGCAGAATCTGTTGTAAAAGAGTATATGAAGGGAAAAAAAGTTGTAGTTGTAGTATCTGCTATTAACAAAACAACAGATGACATCCTCAAGACAGTAGACGATGCCATAGGTGAATCAATAACACCAAAACAGCTGGCTGACATAGTTTCAATGGGTGAAATTACAAGCGTCAGAATATTCTCATCAACAATAGAATCCCTTGGAGTTAAATCAGAATATATAGACCCTCGTGCTGAGGGATGGCCCATTATTACCGACAGCGACTATTTGAATGCTGACGTCAACTTTGAATTAACAGAAAAGAAGTGTGAAGAACTCATAAAAATCCTTGATCAGGGTATTATTCCGGTTCTTTGTGGTTTTGTTGGAAGGGACGAAGATGGAACCATCACCACCCTTGGTCGTGGTGGCAGTGATATAACTGCATTTCTGCTTGGACACTGCCTGAAGGCAGAGGAAGTTGTTATTGTAACAGATGTTGGCGGTGTGATGTCAACTGATCCAAACAGACTCCAATCTGCAAAGAAATTGGACAAGATATCTGTCGAGGAAATGAGGGACCTTGCAACCCACGGAGCTAAGGTTTTACATCCCCATGCTTTGAAGTACAAGGATCCGCTAATAAATGCAAAGATCATAGGATTCGAGCACGGTGATCTCTCAGCTGCAGGAACTGAGATCATAGGTCCTGCAGGTAACCACATGCTCAAGACAACAGCTTTGAATGTTGAGCCAATATCTGTTATTGCAGTTGTTGGAGAGGAAATCCTAACAAAAACAGGTGTTTTGTCTGAATTAACAGATGCACTTGCACAGAACAGCATTAATATTTATGGAATATCAACTGGACAGAATTCTGTGACCCTATTCATAGACAAGTCCATTGTGGACAGGGCACACAACATCCTCCATGAAGTGGTTGTTGAAAATCAGGATCTCAGTTCAATTTCAGTGGGAACAGACATAGCAATGATAACAGTGACAAGTCAAGATTTCATAGACACACCAGGAATAATTACCAGAATTACAGAGCCATTGCGTAAAAAGAAAATTAACATAGTTGAGATCTCTTCGAGTCAGACATCTGTGGTTGTTTTTGTAGAATGGAAGGATGGTAAAAGAGCATATGAACTTGTAAGGAGTGTCTTAGAATGAGTTTGAAAGGTACAATAGTTGCCATGGTGACTCCGTTCACCAAAGAAGATGAGGTTGACGAAGCTGGTATGCGTGAAAACATTAACTACCTCATTGATAGAGGGGTTGATGGATTGCTTGTAGCAGGTACAACCGGCGAATCTGCCACCATAACGCATGATGAGCAGAGGAAGATGATCGATATATTGGTTGACGAGGTCAATGGAAAGGTCAATGCAATTGCAGGTGCAGGTAGTAACTCATCTAAGGAAGCTCTTGGACTAGTTCAATACGCAGAAAATGCAGGTGCAGATGCTGCCTTGGTTATAACTCCCTACTACAACAAACCCCAGCAACATGGACTCGTTGAACATTACAAATTTCTAAACGAGAAAACTGAAATACCTAAAATAGTCTACAACGTACCATCAAGAACAGGCACAGACATAGAAGTAGAAACCATTGTTGAAGTTGCAAAGTTAGATGGTATAGTCGCAATTAAAGAGGCTAATCCTGATATGGATAAAGTTTCAGCGACTATTAAAAGATTACAAGAAGAACAGGTCGAAGATTTCATTGTAACATCTGGAAATGATAATCTCACCCTCCCAATGATAGCGTTGGGAGCCCAGGGAGTTATCAGTGTAGTGGCAAATGTTGACCCTGCAAGAATGAGTCAGATGGTAAACAAAGCACTGGAAGGAGATTATGCCGGTGCGAGCAAACTTCACTACGAACTCTACGATCTCATGAAGGTTCTCTTCATAGAATCCAACCCTGTTCCTTCAAAGGATTCACTTAATATGATGGGAAGACCAGCAGGACATGTAAGGTTACCTTTAGCTCCAATGAAGGATGAGAGTACAGTTAAACTTACAGAGGTTCTTAAGGATCTGGAACTCATCTAAAAAGTAGGGATCCTTGGATAAAATTTTATTAGTTTTCAGACTTATTTTGGAAACCATTTATTTTTTTTTGTTTACTATTTATTCGAGGTTTTTAATGGAACCATCGAGCTTCTAAAATACTCTTAGGAGGGATTTAAGAAAATGATCAAAGTGGCAGTAACAGGTGCATGTGGACGAATGGGTTCAAAGATACTAAAAAAAATATTGGAACAAGATGATATGGAAGTGGTGGCAGCTATCGAGAGCCCAAACACTCCATTCCAATCAAAAGATGTTGGAGAAATAATTGGTATTGGTGAGTTAGGTGTTGAAGTCAACGGGGCTGAAAAACTGGCTGAAACACTTAAAACCAGTAAAGCAGATGTTCTTGTAGATTTTACAATTGCCGATGCTGCAGTTGGAACCATTAAAACAACTTCCAAGGAAGGTGTTAATCTTGTTGTGGGAACAACAGGATTTTCAGACCAACAGCTTAAAGAGATTAAAGAGTCCATACATAAAAATCAGGTGAGTGCAGTCATTGCACCAAACATGGCTGTTGGAGTTAACGTCTTCTTCAAGATAATTAAGGATGTGGCAGCACTCATTGGAGATTACGATGTTGAAATTATAGAGGCACACCACAGGCACAAGAAAGACTCTCCATCTGGAACTGCTGTTCGTGCAGCTGAAATAATAGCCGAAGAATTGAACAGGAATTTGGATGAAGTTGGTGTTTACGGACGAAAGGGTATTGTCGGTGAAAGAACAGATGAGGAAATAGGAATTCACGCTGTTAGGGGAGGGGATATTGTTGGAGATCATACAGTACTCTTTGCAGGTGAAGGCGAAAGAATCGAAATAGTACACAGGGCCCACAGCAGACAATCATTTGTGAGTGGAGTGATTAAAGCTTTGAGATACGTAGGTACTGCCCAAAAGGGCAGTATCAGCGACATGGGTGATGTGCTGGGCATTAAATAATTAATTCATGAGATACACAGGTGATTACAAATGGTAAACGTAGGAATTTTAGGCGCAACAGGAATGGTGGGGCAGCGTTTTATTCAACTGCTGGCTGATCATCCAGATTTTGAGGTAACAGCACTTACAGCTTCCAGTAGATCTGCAGGGAAGAAGTACGAGGATGCAGTCACATGGCACCTTGAAACTAAAATACCTGATGCAGTGAAGGACACTGTGGTTGTCAACACAGATCCAAGGGAAGTTAAGGATGTTGAAATTGTTTTTTCAGCACTACCTTCTCAAAATGCTGCTAAGGTTGAACCTAAATTTGCAGAGGCAGGCATGAAAGTAGCATCAAATGCCAGTGCAATGCGAATGGAACCTGACGTGCCATTGGTAGTTCCTGAAGTCAACCCTGAGCACCTGGACCTGATCGAAACCCAGCAAAAAAGGAGGGGATGGGATGGTTTTATTGTGACCAACCCAAACTGTTCCACAATAGCGTTGGTAATGACTTTAAAACCTTTATACGATCAGTTTAACATTAAAAGGGTGTACGTATCCACGATGCAGGCAGTGAGTGGAGCAGGGTACAATGGAGTACCCTCCATGGCCATAGTCGACAACCTGGTACCATTCATTGGTGAGGAAGAAGAAAAAATGGAGAGCGAAACCCTCCATCTTCTAGGAGACTTTGACGGGGAAACAGTTAACAACGCTAATTTTGGTGTCAGTGCATCTTGCCACAGGGTGGCAGTTCTTGACGGCCACACAGAAGCTGTTTTCATTGAAATGGATGACGATTTCGACCTGGACGAAGTTAAAGGATCCCTTACAAACTTCAAGGGACTTCCACAGAAACTGAACCTCTACTCTGCACCAGAGGATCCTGTTGTGATCCGTGAGGAAGACAACAGACCCCAGCCAAGAATGGATAGAATGGCTGGTAATGGAATGGCAGTATCTGTGGGCAGATTAAGAAGGGATGAAGTGTACAGTAACAGTTTAAAATATGTTCTTGTAGGGCACAACACCATAAGGGGTGCTGCAGGAGCTTCAATTTTAAATGCTGAGCTCATCAATGAAATACTCTAAAAAATAGTTGTATACTGGAATTCCAGTATCCCGTTTTTTTTAAGACAAATTCAATCTTCTAATTTTTTATAGCCAATTTTTATATTAATTATGTTTACATTTTTATTCTCTTTTAAAACAATGTTGAAGCTGTATTTATTGGCATTTGTTTGTTTCACGATGGTTTCAGTGTGAGTTTGTATTTAGATCCTAGTTATCCCTGTGATATTTTTGGAATGGCTTGGTTTTGGAATGAACTTTTTCGTAGTTACCATAGGGTTCATATCTTAAAGCTTAAAACTGCGTGGATACATAGATAAATGTAGTGATACAATGCCGTTGTTAAAGGACACTGAGAGAGAACAGTTGAGGCAACTTGTTAAAGCATGTTTGCTTGAAATCAGTAAGCTGAAGATTGAACTCAAGAAATGTCAGAAGGAATCCTCAAATTCTGCAACCGATGATCTGAAGGTTGAGTCATTGAAACAAGAACTCAGTGAACACATCCAGAGGAAGGATGAAGAAATACAGGAAAGCATCAAGATTAAAGAAGATGAAATAGAACTTCTTAAGACCATGATTGAGGAGAGGGACCAGAAAATCAGTGAACTTGAAACAGTGAAGATATACTTCGAGGCTGTTATTTCTCCTCCCAGACGGAATCTCACATCCTTCCAATCCCAGATATATGAACTTTTACCCTTTGAAGAACAGGATACTGCAATTCATTTTTCACACCTCAGAACCATTGGGTTTAAGGAGTTGTCCCATGATAACCTGGAAAGTGCCCTTAAAAATCTTGAAAGAAAGGGCTATTTTAAATCAAGAGTTGAGGATGGTAAAACATTCTGGATAAAGATTGATAGATAGATTTAAACTCCAAAAGTTGTTAAATTCTTAAAATAAAAAATATCATCAAATTATAATATCCTATACAGGGCTAATTTTATGGTCACCAATGAACAAATAAAGTTAAGACTCCGTAATAAAAGGGATGGAATACTTAGTGAGGGATATTTAGTTTGTGATAATTGTGGCGGGTTTTATGAATTACAACCTGGAGAAAAAATTGAAGATTTTAATTGTAATTGTGATTGTGGGGGTACATTAAAATATTTCAAACAAAATCCATACCCTCCTAATAATATAACTGAACAAGAACCAACATCTACGTTAGCCTATGTTGGGTATGTGTCCATTATCTTCTTTGCACTTGCATCCATTGTAATAGGAATTATCCTTTATCGGAGAGGTGGTAATGATAAACAACACGGTATTTTAATACTAATTATATCCTCTGTTCTGGTATTGCCGGTTTTATTAATTTCAATGCTTATTATATACAGAACTTATATGTGAAATGGTGATATGCGCTTCATATAATGAATTAAAGGATTATTCAAAGGTAGAATATTGGCATAAATGTGAACTTCAAGTAATTTTGTATTTATATTTAAACCTAAATATCATTTAGTTTTCATTTCATAATTGCGGTGTAGTATGTTATTTTATTAAGTATTTAGCTTCGATATGGTATTTATATAAAAAAATAAACTCTACAATCTTGTAGATATTAAATTAGGGTCTACGATGGTGATCTATGGGTTTCGATATCGAAAAGTTTCGTAAAAAAGTTCGATCACAAACTATTTATATAACCTCTAACCCACTAATGAATTACATATATACAAAAAGAGGTGATACTGTGGCACAATTAGGCGGCCAAGGCCAACAAGTTTTAATTTTACCTGAAGGTACAAACAGGTTTTTAGGAAGAGATGCTCAGAGAATGAATATTTTAGCTGGTAAAGTACTCGCAGAAACAGTGAGAACAACACTAGGTCCTAAGGGAATGGACAAAATGCTTGTCGATTCACTTGGAGATATTGTAGTGACCAACGACGGTGTGACCATTCTTAAGGAAATGGATATTGAACACCCAGCAGCAAAAATGTTAGTAGAAGTTGCAAAAACCCAAGAAGACGAAGTGGGAGATGGAACAACAACAGCAGTTATCATTGCTGGAGAACTACTGAAAAAGGCAGAAGGACTGCTCGACCAGGAAATTCACCCAACCATCATAGCAATGGGATACAGACAGGCAGCAGAGAAGGCACAAGAAATTCTCAACGTCATATCCATAGATGCAGATGACAGGGACACCCTCCTGAAAGTTGCTATGACAGCAATGACAGGAAAAGGTACAGAAAAAGCCAGAGAACCTTTAGCAGAACTCATAGTAGCAGCTGTTAAACAGGTAGAAGAAAATGGCGAAATTGACACCGACCACATAAAAATAGAGAAAAAAGACGGTGCAGTTGTCGAAGAATCCAAGCTCGTTCAGGGAGTAATTGTGGACAAAGAAAGAGTTCACCCTGGAATGCCTAAAAAGGTCGAAGACGCTAAAATAGCACTGTTAAACAGCGCAATAGAAGTTAAAGAAACTGAAGTTGACGCAGAAATCAGGATAACAGACCCAACCCAGATGCAGGCCTTCATAGAACAGGAAGAAGGAATGATCAAGGGTATGGTAGAAAAGATCACCGATGCAGGAGCAACAGTACTCTTCTGTCAGAAGGGTATTGACGACCTAGCACAGCACTACCTAGCTAAAGCAGGAGTTTTAGCAGTACGCAGAGTTAAAAAATCCGACATGGAAAAACTCGCAAGGGCAACCGGTGCAAAAGTTGTATCCAACATCGAAGACATGACCTTTGATGACCTAGGAGAAGCAGGATCCGTTGCAGAGAAAAGAATTTCCGGCGAAGAAATGATCTTCGTGGAAGGATGCAAAGACCCTAAATCTGTAACCCTACTCGTAAGGGGTTCAACAGACCACGTTGTTGACGAAATCGAAAGGGCAGTCGACGATGCAATAGGTGTAGTTGCAGCAACAGTTGAGGACGGTAAAGTTGTAGCAGGTGGAGGAGCAGCAGAAATCTCCATTGCAAAGGGCTTAAAAGAATATGCAGACAGCATAAGTGGTAGGGAACAGCTAGCAGTAGCAGCATTTGCTGAAGCACTAGAAGTCGTACCAAAAACCCTCGCAGAAAATGCAGGACTCGACAGCATAGACTCACTCGTGGATCTAAGGGCAGCACATGAAAAATCCATATACATGGGACTCGATGTATTCAAAGGCGATGTAAGGGACATGTACAAAGCTGGAGTTATCGAACCTAACAGGGTTAAAAAACAGGCTATCCAGTCAGCAGCAGAAGCAGCTGAAATGATCCTAAGAATTGATGATGTAATTGCATCCACAACTCCAAGAGAACCTGATATGGGTGGAATGGAAGGTATGGGTGGAATGCCTGGCGGTATGCCTCCAATGATGTAATTAGGGTTTTAAACCCATTTTTTTCTATTTTTTTTTAATCTGAATTTTCAAATTCTAAGTTTTTATCTAACAGCCTGTAGATAATTGTTTATAACAACAGGGCACCAACATACAAAGGGAAAATTATATCTAAAAAAATATCCCTAGAAAATGGTTGTTTCACTATGAACTACAACGATTTTTCCTGTCCTTTATGTAAACAAAAATTAGAATTCCATGGTGAACTGTTTAAATGCAGCTGTGGAAACACCTTCAACCTACTAGATGACATACCATATTTTTGGGTTGATAACGGTAAAACCAGGGAAATGGATGCTTATTTTGACAACGTACCAGAACAGTACGAATCAGTGAATTACCTGTCTAGAATTTACCAATTTTTTGGAGGTTTAGCTACACAGCCCGAAGATTTGATGGTACCCATAATAAACCAGGGCATTCAAGATGGTTTAAACAGTATACTCAAACCCCAGCACCAGTCAATACTCGACCTTGCATGCCGGTACAGGAATGTACACCCGAAGTCTTTCAAGGGAAGCTTCTCATGTATGGGCAGTGGATTTATCCATGGAAATGCTAAAACAAGCAAAATTAAAGCTTGAAGAAGAAAATTTGGAGAATGTAACATTGGCACGTGCCGATACTTTGAAGCTACCATTCTCTGATGACCAGTTTCAGGGAGTATCATGTATGATGCTATGCAACTTTTCAGTGACATTGATGCCACACTTGCAGAAATTAGAAGGGTAATTAAGGACTGTGGTACCTTGGCTGTTATGACCTATGTAAAGGAGGGTGTTTGGAAGGAACCAGAACATCAAGAATATCTTGAAAAATTGGATATTCACTTCTTTGAAGTGGAGTAGATTGAAAATTTTCTCAAACAAAATGGATTTGAAAACTTTCGCTACAGGATCAATGGATCCATGATCATGTTCTCTTGCAACGCAGACCAAGAATAAAAATCTTCACAATCTCCATTTTTAATGGGTTTATACGCTGTTTATGGTGTTTATTAAGGTGTTGAATGCAAAGGCAAACTTGCACAATCCCAAGAACCTGGACCTGAGGGTGATGGATATGCTTCAGTCTATGCTGAAGGGTATAAATGTGGTTACAAAAACCGGTTACATCCAAGCTGTTCAAGAATTTAAACGAAAATAACACTTCTTTCATTGATTTTTTTTACCAATAAATAATTTATCATGATTAATCATAGGAAAATATTTATAGCTTGAAGAACTTATTCAGTAGCAGAGGGTGTAAAAGGCAGAATAAAGGTGGAAAAAAATGAAACGTGATACAACCGTTCTTCTAGATGAGAAAAGAATTTTCAAACCCGATGTTGAAACTGTGGAACGGGCCCACGTAAAAAATTGGGAAAATGAGATTGAGAAGGGAAAAAACTTCGAGGCTTACTGGGAAGAAAAAGCAGAAGAATTAGAATGGTTCGAGAAATGGGATAAAGTACTCGACGAAACAAACAAACCATTCTACCAATGGTACGTAAATGGAAAGATAAATCTCACCTACAACGCAGTAGACCGGTGGATATACACTGAAAAAAGAAATCAAGTTGCCATACTGTACATAAATGAAAGGGGTGACGAAGAAAAACTCACCTACTACGAGCTCTACAGACAAGTAAACAAAATGGCTAACGGCCTGAAAAACCTAGGAGTTAATAAGGGAGACACAGTATCCATGTACCTGCCGATGTGTCCGGAACTTCTAATATCAATGCTGGCATGTGCAAAGATCGGGGCTGTTCACAGTGTTGTGTACTCAGGACTAAGTGTAGGTGCATTTGTGGAGAGAATGAATGATGCCAACGCTAAAATACTCATAACTGCAGATGGAACCTACAGAAGAGGAAAAATAATAAACCTCAAAAAAATAAGTGACGAAGCACTTCTCCAGTGCCCCACAATCGAAACAGTAATTGTCCTTAAACACACAGGAAGCGAAATAAATGTATCGGACTTGAGTGGAAGAGAAATATTCTACGACAGATTTTTAGAGGGAGAACCCGCAGAATGCGAACCAGAATGGATGGATGCCGAAGATCCGTTGTTCATACTCTACACCTCTGGAAGCACAGGAAAACCCAAGGGAGTTCTACACACAACTGGAGGTTACATGGTGGGCGTGGCAACAACCCTCAAAAATATCTTCGACATACAAAAGGATGATCTCTGGTGGTGTACAGGAGACATAGGATGGATCACAGGACACAGCTACGTAATATACGGACCACTACTCCTTGGAACAACCACCATAGTCTATGAGGGAGCACCAGACTACCCGGACCCTGGTGCCTGGTGGAAAATAATCGAAAAACACGGAGTGACCAAATTTTACACGGCACCAACAGCCATAAGACACCTTATGCGATTTGGAAACAAGTACCCTAATATTTACAACCTATCCTCGTTGAGAATATTGGGAACGGTGGGAGAACCCATAAATCCAGAGGCATGGATGTGGTTTTACAAAAACGTTGGAAAGGAAAAGACACCCATCATGGACACATGGTGGCAGACAGAAACAGGAATGCATTTAATATCACCCCTGCCATCAGCCCATCTTAAACCTGGTTCTGCAACCAAACCATTTCCAGGTGTAGATGCAGATGTGGTTGACGAAGACGGAAATCCAGTACCCCTTGGAAAGGGAGGTTACCTCGTCATCAAAAAACCATGGCCAGCCATGTTCAGAACCCTTTACGAGGATGAAGAAAGGTTTCAACAAGTGTACTGGAACCAGATTCCCGGAGTTTACAAGGCAGGGGACATGGCAAGAAAAGATGAAGATGGATACTTCTGGATACAGGGAAGATCCGACGATGTACTCAAAATTGCAGGGCACAGGGTGGGAACCGCCGAAGTAGAATCAGCATTTGTAAGCCACCCTGCTGTGGCAGAAGCAGCAGTAATAGGAAAATCCGACCCAATCAAGGGACAGGTAATCAAAGCGTTTCTGATACTCAAGGAAGGCTACCAACTAAAAACGAAACTAATCGAAGAACTGAACAAACACGTGAGATATGAACTTGGACCAGTGGCAGTCATCGGTGAAATGGAACAGGTGGAAAAACTACCAAAAACCCGAAGTGGAAAAATTATGCGGAGATTACTCAGGGCCAAGGAATCCGGAGAGGATCTTGGGGACACATCAACACTCGAAGAATAAAAAAATTGTCATAATGACACGAAATTAAGATTTAATAATTACTGAAGGGTTTAGAGGGATAAAAAATGGTTGAAGAAGTTAAAAAAATAGTACTAGAAGATTTAACAGCAAATCCTGCACCTTTAGGACTTTTGGGATTCGGACTCACAACAGTACTATTGAACATTCACAACGCAGGATTTTATCCTATGAACAGCATGATCCTTGCAATGGGAGTGGCGTACGGTGGAATAGCACAGATCATGGCATGCTGGATGGAGTACAAAAAGGGAAATACCTTTGGTATGGTGGCGTTTGGATCCTACGGCCTTTTCTGGTGGAGTTTTGTTTTACTGCTCATACTGCCAAAGCTAGGTCTTGCAGCAGCACCAGATCCAGCTGCACTTGCATCTTACCTATTTATGTGGGGATTATTCACACTTGTAATGTTCATAGGAACTTTGAAACACAGCAGAGGACTTCAAGTCGTATTCATTTCACTGGCTGGACTGTTCTTCCTTCTAACAGCTGCAGAGTTAACTGGAAATCCAACCCTAACACTGGTGGCAGGTTACGAAGGAATATTCACAGGACTTTCAGCAGTCTACGTGGGCCTTGCAACTGTGATAAACGAAACCTATAAAAGAGATGTGCTGCTGGTATAAACAGTAACAAGTTGGGCCGAATTACCCAAAAAATCTATTAAATTGGTGATCAATGAAAGTAGCCTGTTAAATGGCTTTAATTGGTGGGATCCGATTTAATATTTTTTTATATCTTTTTAATATTGGGGCAGCAGTTAACTGAGGGAATTTAGTCTTTGTTTAAAATAAGTAGTTTTTTAAAATAATTTTCATCTACATGTTGAAAAATTATCCAATTAATTCAGAAATCTTTTAAAATAATGAATATCTTTATATAACCTAATTTCACAATTTATTAATATGAAGTTGAGGTGCAGTAGGGGAGGCACCGCTCACAATAATAAATACTACTAAGTTTTCAATAAAAGTCACTTGTTAATTATATTTTTTTGTTAACTTACAAAAAAAGGTTTATAATGCGTTTTCAAGCTTGTGATGTTGAAAAAAATTCGTCAGAGAAGATCAAAATGGACGAACAAATTAAGATATTGATAATTGAGGATGTACCATTTGATGCAGAATTAATTGATCGAGAACTCCAAAGAAGTGGTATGAATTTCATTTCACGACGTGTGGAAGAGGAACATGAATACCTACATGAATTAGAACATTTTATGCCTGATATCATCCTTGCTGATCATTCACTCCCAAACTTCGATGGACTGTCTGCACTGAAAATTGCAAACCAACTGGTTCCAGATGTACCATTCATCTTCGTGAGTGGAAAGATGGGGGAAGATTTTGCAATAGAAGCTCTTAAATGCGGAGCAACAGACTACGTTTTAAAGGGCAGTTTATCTAAAATTGTGCATGCTGTGAACAGAGCTTTGGAAGAAGTTATAGAACATTCAAAACGTAAAATGGCTGAAGAAGCGTTGATTAACAGTCATAGACAGCTGCTTGAAGCACAGAAAATTGGGCACATAGGCAGTTGGGAACTGGATATAAACACGAATAAAATGCGTTGTTCAGCAGAATTTTACAACATCATGGGTACAGATCCATCCAAATTAGGGGATGGATATAATGCAATCATAGAACTCATACACCCTGAAGATAGACCTATGGTGGAGAAAAGCATTCTCAATGCCATTGAATTACATGAAAGCTTTTCACATGACTACCGTATTTTAAAGTCAGATGGGTCTGTAAGGATACTTTCATCTAAGGGTCTGGTAATCAATGAAACCTCAGGAGCGGCACCAAGACTGGTTGTCACTGAGCAGGATATCACCGAACAGAAGGTGGCTGAGGAGAAGATCAGATCTTCACTCAAAGAAAAGGAAATGCTACTTGCAGAAATTCATCACAGGGTAAAGAATAATTTACAGGTTATTTCAAGCCTACTTAGACTCCAATCAAGATTCATAGAAGATGATGCATCGATAGAAATATTCAAAGAAACACAAAACAGGGTTAGAAGCATAGCAATTCTCCATGAGAAACTGTACCAGTCCGAAGATCTTGCCAAGATCAAGATCGATGAATACGTTAAGTTACTGGCAGAAGACCTGCTCTACTTCTATGAACTGGAAAACAGCAAGGTGGAAATGAATATAGATGTGGAAGAAGTGTATCTAAACATCGAAACTGCAATACCCTGCGGACTCATAATAGATGAACTGGTTTCAAATTCATTGAAATATGCATTTAAACCAGGTGAAAACGGTACAATCACAATTAAACTTCATTCAAACGAGAATGACAGGTTCACACTCCAAGTGTCTGATGATGGTGTTGGAATACCCCTGACAGTTGATCCAGAAAATTCAGAAACCTTTGGAATGCAGCTCATCAAATACCTATCCAACCAACTCAAGGCAGAGATGGAGTTGGACAGAAGAGATGGAACAAAATTTAAATTAGAATTTAATGAATTACAATACAAAAACAGAGTATTTAACGAAGAACAATAAAGTTAAAACCCTTAGATTTGGGTTAAATTGTAAAAAATAGGATAAAATGACTAACGAAAAGATATTGGTTGTTGAAGATGAAGAACTCATAGGCCAAGACATCAAATTTTTGCTGGAAGATCTTGGATATGAAGTGCCAGATCTGGTACCCTCTGGAGAGGAAGCAATTCAGAAGGCAATGGAAACCAATGCAGATTTAGTTCTCATGGACATCATGCTAGAGGGGGATATGGATGGTATTGAGGCAGCCAACAGGATCAACAACCAATATGGAATTCCAGTTATCTACCTCACAGCCTACAGAAACGAGGAAATTTTCAACAGGGCAAAACTATCAGAACCCTACGCATACATTGTAAAACCCTTTGAAGAACGTGAACTCAAAACCAACGTAGAAATAGTTTTAAACAGACACAAAGCAGAACAGGAACGCATAAAACTCACCGAGCTCACCGCAAAAAATGAGATACTGAAGAGATCATTGAATGAACAAGAAACCCTGCTCAGGGAAATTCATCACAGGGTAAACAACAACATGCAGATAATAAGCAGCATGTTGTCACTTCAATCAACACAGGTAAAGGATCCAAGTGATTTGCTGCTGTTTAAAGACAGTCAGAACAGGGTTAAATCCATGGCAAAGGTTCATGAAAGACTTTATCAATCCTACGATCTTTCCACCATCAAATTTGCAGACTACTGTAAAAGCCTCTTAACAGATCTTTTCAGTTCACACAGAGCTCCTCCAAGTGTGAGGCTCAAACTAGACATAGATAATGTTCCATTCAATATGGAAACTGCAATTCCCTGCGGACTGCTCATAAACGAACTGGTTTCAAATTCCCTTAAATACGCATTTCCAGATAAAAATGGGGAAATAGCAGTGAGTCTCAAACACTACAACCAAAATCAATACTTGCTTACCATAAGCGACAATGGAATTGGAATACCGGATGATATAGATTTTGAAAATGGTCCATCTTTAGGATTTAGATTAGTTCATAACCTCACAAATCAGCTTGAAGGTGAAATTGAACTCTTTAAGAATGGTGGAACAACATTCAAACTGCTTTTCATGGAACTTGTTTACGAAACAAGATCTGGAATAAAGGATACCATAACCACGGCCTACAGGTCCAGAGAACTTCGTGAAACAGCTGAAAGAATATTGAACAATAGAATTGATGATATTGAAACAATACCTCAGGATTACCATGAACTGCTGCAGGATCTGCAGGTTCACCAGATAGAGGTGGAAATGCAGAAGGAAGAACTCAAAACATCCAAAAGGGAAATTTTAGAATCCAGAAAAAAATATCTAGATCTCTACAATTCCTCACCTGTAGGATATCTGTCCCTTGGAAAGGACTGTATAATCAAGGAAATAAATGATACTGGTGCTTCAATGTTGGGAATATCACTCGGAGGACTTATAAACACCTCATTTTTAAGCTTTCTACGATCAGATTCACGGTTAATATTTGAAAATTACAACGACAAAGCAATAAGAACATGGAAAAAGCAGAAGTATCGAATGGCACTTTTAAGGGCTGAAGGAAATGAATTTGATGCATACGTAGAAGTAACTCCTATTATAAATTCCGATGGAACTTTCAAGGAATTTCAAATGACATTAATAGATTTTAGCAGGTTTTAAAGCATAATTTTAATTCAATCTACTAATTTTTTTAATTCTACTCTATTCAAAAAAAATTTATGGAAAGCTATTTTTAGAGTTTTCCAAATATTTAAGCTTTAAACTTAATTAGGAAAGGGTTAATACCTGAAATTTAATGGATCTGTATCCTTAAATATCAGTCAGGGTACTTAAACAACCAATTTTCCATTGGAGGTTCAAGAAGTACTGTTATGATATCTCCAGCTTCAATTCCAGGATCTTCAGACAGATTTTTAACTATTTCCTTGAAGAGCTTCTTTTTTGTTGATTCAGTCCTTCCAGGGTAAAGGGTTATTTCAATGATCGTTAAGTTTTTACTTCTGTCAGATGGTATGGTGCAGGTTTCTTCTGAAATTTCATATAATCTTTGGACTATTTTAATTTCATCAACAGCCACAGCATCTTTAATTGCATTTTTAATACTGTTTAATACAGATTTTTTGTAGTCTGATGTTTTACCTTCTAAAACTTCAATTTTTACCATTGGCATTTTAGTTCTTGTCTCCTAAATGAAACCCATTTTTTTGGGTCTAGATAAATTTTCTGGACAACTCTTGCTTTCACAGGAATACTATCAAAAAAAATAAATATTTAAAATTTTTTGTTTTTCATTTACAAGTTTGATCAAACAGATCCAATGTAGTTTCCAAGCCTCTTTGCCAGTGCAACTATGGTGAGTACTGGTGGTGCACCTGGAGCCCATGGAAATACACTTGCATCTGAAACAAACAAGCCTGAAACTTCTGTTTCAAGATTTTTATCCACTACTTCTCCTATTGCTGCGGTTCCACCTGGATGTGCACCCCTGGCTATGGTGCTGGTCAAGGTTTTTGGATCAACTCCTGATTCTTTGAGTATGGCTGCTGCAACTGCAGCACCCTTTGCAAGTAAACCAACATCCTTGGAAGTGCTGAACTTTTGGATGTGGTCTTCGCGAACCTTTCCAGATGGTTCATCCCCGATCTTCACCATCATCCCAAGAATATCACTACTTCGGGCATCAAATTCTCTCAGATTGTTAACCAGCATCTCAGAATAATGTGGGGCTAAAATAACATCGCCCAAACTTATGAGGGAGTTCATGGTAACTTCGGTATCGAACTTAATATCCTTTAAAAGCCCACCAACCGTTATGAAACTGTCTACAAAGAGATGATTTCCAGCTTCAATGTTGCTCCTTCTTAAGATTCTGGGAGTTTCAATCCCTCCAGCTGCAAGAACAACGTGGTCTGCGTAAAATTCTTTATCCTGAGTTTTAACCCCTTTAATTTCATTATTTTTAATGATTAACTCTGTGACGTTGGTGTCTGTTACCAGTTTAGCTCCTTTATTTAATGAATCGTTAACGTACTCTTGACTCGTCCATTTAGCATTCCTTGGACATCCAAATGCACATTTTCCACAGGGTTTACATTCTTGTGGTTCAATGAACTTGGGCATTTTTTGGGTGTTAAATCCTAATTCCTTTGCAGTTTTCATTATAAGATTGGTACCATCACCAAAATGTGAATCTGGGAGTTTTGAAACTCCCATTTCTGCTTCAATTTCATTAAACTCAGTTTCAAGATCGATACCTAGTTTCTTAAATGGTTCCTGACATGTTCTAACAGCATTTCCTGCTGTGACAAGAGTGGTTCCTCCGACACATGATGTTTTTAAGAGCTCCACACCCACATCACAATTATCGTAGTGTTTGTATGCATTTCCAGTGGTATCACTGGGACCCCTTTCAATGAAGGTTACTTTCATTCCCCTTTTTATCAGTTCCCTTCCAACTGTGGCACCGCCGGCACCTGTTCCAACAACGATAACATCTTTCATATCCATCACAAAATTCCTTGTATCCTTTAAAAAAATATAGCTCTGCTAAGAACAATTTATTCTATGCTCCAATTGAGAAGGTCTGGTAAAAAGAAAATATGGAATGATTTAAGATCTTTTCAAAGTTCTTTGAGGCCTTCTTGGTTCAAATTCTTGTTTCTTCTCTTTTTTTTCCTTGAAAAATTTGAGGGCAATGTACCCTCCCAACATTCCAATGACACCGTATATGATTATTGACACTATTAATCCCATTAAAAGGTAAAAAAGACCTGTTAAAGGAACAAGAATACCCAGGGCCAATGGACTTGGAAGTGTGTAGGGAAGTGTTGGACCTGTTAAAAATCCGAAGAAGAAGAAAAACACTCCAAAAACAATTGCAGCTATTCCGCCAACCATTGCACTGGTGTTTTCTGTTTTGGTGAGGTAAGTTGCTGCAAATCCCATGATGAAAATGGAAAATACTCCTCCGAGATGAATCACAGGAAGTGCAAGTCCCAATATAAAGCTTATTACGATTGCAGTTTCAACGCTGAAGTTGGCCATCCAAAATTTCCTCCATAAATAAGGTTAAATTTGTATTCCATAAATCCGGTCTCGATACTTTTAAAGATCCCGACCAGTAATTAAACATTAATTTTTTTTTTGAACAAAAAAATATTTACAATTATTTTTTGTAATTAAATTATCCATTGTATTATATCCTTTTTTTGGATTTTATGAAAATTATCCAGAGAAATGTATGGATGGTTCAATCCTAAAAACTGTCATAACCTTCTGAAACTATGCTGTTTGCGAGTAAAACCGCATTTTCAGCATTTTCAGCCTGGCCATCGGCACCAACTTTCTTCCAAAGCTCTTTATCCACACCGAATGGATAACCTCCCACAATTATCTTAGGTTCACCGCACTGTGAACATGAACGCACATTTCTAATGAGCCTCACAACCTCACCTATGTTAGAACTGATGGTTGCAGAGATAAGAAGTAAATCAGCATGGTTGGTGGTGATGGATTCAATAACCCCATCCCCTGGGGTGTTTGCACCTAAATATATTGTTTTCCATCCGTCCATTTCAAAGAAATCAGCAACCATCCTCACCCCAATCTCGTGAAGCTCTTTACTTACACTGGTTGCAACCAAAACTTTTCCAGTTTTTTTGGTTCTTGATATGTAGGGATAGAGTTGGGACATTATAAGCTGTGTTGCGGCGGTGAAGTAGTGTTCCTGTGCAACTGTAATTTTATTTTCCTGCCAAAGTCTCCCAATTTCATAGAGAGAACTTTGAAAAACATTCAGATAAATATCCTTGACACTGATCCCATTATCAACAGCTTCAATCACCATTTTCCCGGCTGAATGACGATCACCTTTAAGAAGCAGGTCAATGTACTGTTCTAACAGTTTTACAAGGGGTTGATCCTCATTTACAAATGAAACATACTTGGAGGGTTCTGTGAGATGATCTATACTGTCTTCAATATATTTAACAGCAAGACTGCTCCTTTCAGGGGATAAATTTCTGATGATGACATCTTCCATGACTTCCAACCTTTCCTTCAAAAGTTCTTCAGGCATTCCAAGATTCACCAGAAATATTCTCTCCCACGAAATATAATCTTCAAAGAGTTCGGGGCTGGATGCTTCAATTGCTTCAAAAAGATATGAAAGACTGTACTCAGTATCTTCGATGTATTTATTAAACTCTGATTCGCCATAAAACTTGTAAAATTTGTTCTTTGTTTCGAACTGTTTATCTACAATTTCAATTGCCAGTTCATTCGCATCTTTCAACAATCAAATAACCTCCAAGCCACTGTTAGAATAATTATATAAATTGGACTGTGAATTTCCATGATTAATATTAAAACTACATTAATAATTAGGTCTTTAAAAGGATATAAATTTTGTTTATGTCTGAATTTTTGAATCTAACCCTAAATTAGTCAGATTATTTTTATGGTTTAAAAATAAGTGGGTGGACTAACCCTCCTAGTTGTTGTGACTCGATATTTGGTTATGGTTAATTATTTTATGCAGGTCTATTAAAAAGTAGTTCATGAAATTTTTGTCGGAAGAAAATCCAGATCATCAGCGTACATTTGAGATAATTAATGAGGGACTGTCAAAGAAGGCGGTTGTTGTAGTAGTTGCATGTTGCACTGTGAACTATGATGGTAGGGCTAGAAGTAAACTTGGAGCAGGGGATAGGATGGTTATGATCAAGTCAGATGGTTCTTTCATGGTTCACCAGAACATCAACCTAGAACCAGTGAATTGGCAACCTCCAAAATCCAACTGCAGTGCAGTTTTAAAGGATGGAAACATAATACTCGAAGGCAGTAGAAGAAGTCCTCCAGAAAGGCTGCAGGTGGTAATTCACAAGACATACGTGGCATCCTACTACAATGGAAAGGATAACAAGGATTTGGAGTTGACTGGCTATGAAGAAAATATGCGTGAAATGATATTTAAAACTCCTGATATTATTGAAGAAGGATTTAGACCCTCAACTAAGGAATATCCCACATCAACAGGATTTATTGATGTGCTGGGAAAGGATAAAAATGGCAATGTTGTGGTGCTCGAACTTAAAAGTCGTAGGGCCGGGATAAATGCTGTTAAACAATTAAAACGCTATTTGGATGATTTTTCTGATCACAAGGAATTTGTTAGGGGAATTCTGGTGGCACCATCTGTAACAGATGATGCAGCCGAACTTCTTGAAGGTTTCAAACTAGAATTTAAACCATTAGACCCTCCCAGAGAATTTGGGGCAGATAAAAATCTCACGTTGGATTTCTTTTCCAAGACACAAGATACTAAAACTTAATTGTTTGTAATAACTACTGTTATTAACTGAATTAGCTTTGTGAGGAAATATGAAGAAATATTTATACTTGGGATTGATTGTACTGGCAGTTGTAATGGTATACGGAACTTATGACTACTATACAGTTACATCCGATACCATAGTGGTGGGATACCTTCCAAGCAATCATCATTCAGCACTTTTTGTTGCCAATGCCAAGGGCATGTATGAGAAGGAAGGCTTCAAGGTGCAGATGGTGCCCTTTAAAAATGGTGCAGACATGATAGATGCTGCCAACAAAAATCAATTAGATGTTGGATTTTGTGGAATAACTCCAATCACCAGTTCAATTGATAAAAATTCAACCATTAAAATTGTGGCTCCCGCAAACGAAGATGGAAGTGGAATTGTTGTTCAAAATGGGAGTAACATAACTAATTTAAAGGATCTCGAGGGAAAAACAATTTTAGAACCAGGATCCGGAAGTATTCAGGATGTTTTGTTGAGATACATGCTTATGAAGAACAACGTAAGTACGTCGAACATTAACATATCCCAATTTGAAGTACCACTCATGCAGGAGGCTTTGACTGATAATAGGGCATCTGCTTTTATTGCATGGGAACCCTACGTTACCCAGGCAAATTTAACTGGAGAAGATGATGTGTTTATTTATTCAAGCGACATATGGGATGATCATCCATGTTGCGTGATATTTGCAACCCAGAATATGATGACAAAAAAGCCTGATCAACTAAGAAAATTTTTAAAGGCCCATACCGAAGCAACTGACTACATCAATGGAAATTTGAATGAAACATCGATAATAGTTTCAAATAAGCTTGGAACTAACCCCAACATCGAACTTGCATCGTTGGAACATGTTAAATTTATTTCAGAACCAAACACAGAATACGATAATAATCTCATGAAACTGGTCAGTCTTCAACAACAGCTTGGTTACGTTAAAAATAATTTAACCCTTTCACAGATAGTGAATTATAATTTCCTACCCAACTAAATTCAGTGATTTATTTTTTTTAAATTTATGATTGGAAATGGAAACTGAGTTAAATATTAACTTTCTGGTTCAATTATATCTTTATTGATGGGTTCCACTTCAAGTCCATCTGTTACATCGGTGTTTTCCTTTGCAAGGAATGATGCAGCAACTATTAAGACACATATAAACACACCAATCATGAATGCGTGGTGAAATCCTGTTAGAAGTGTTTCAACAGGTACACTGTACTGGAAAGCCCCTGTTCCAGTGACACCTTCCATATGTCCGGATGAGTGGCTGATTGTACTGTCAAATATTGTTTCAAAGATAACAACCCCCAACACCAATCCTAAATATTTTGCAGTGTTCAACAGGCTTGAAACCGACCCAACCATTTTTGGGGGGCTGTGGCTCATGACCAGCTTGTTGTTTGCAGGTGAAAATATTCCATCGGCCAGTGATCTCATTATGAGGGCTAATATAATCAGTACAACACCAAACTCTCCAACTGTGGGATCTATCAGCGTGAGTATTATCATGGTGGTGGCAAGTAAAAGTGCCCCGAGTATTGCAGGCAATTTAGATCCAATTTTATCTGCCAACCTTCCGGACATGGGTCCAACAACAATTATTAGGAGTGTTGATAGGAGAATTATTATTCCAGCAACATCTGTATCGTAGTTGAGTATTAGTTCAAAGTAGAATGGTAAAAGGAATATGGTTCCTGTTAAAACGAAACTGGTCATAAAACCTGCTATTATTGAAATATTGAGCTGTTTTTGTTTAAGAAGACATATATGGAAGAGCGGATTTTTGTAATTGTGTTCCCATTGGTAGAAGATTAAAAAGATAACTCCCGAAGAAATTAAGCCACCTATGATAAGTGGTGAAGTCCAACCTAGTTTACTTCCCATTTCAATTGGCATTATCAACAGGATAACAGCTAAAAATATCAGAATGGATCCAACCAGATCAAATCCACGGTACTCAATTCCGGTTTTAAGTTCAGGAAGATAGAAGTAGGTTAAAATGGTAGCTGCAGCTCCAAGTGGAACTGTTACAAAGAATATCCAATGCCATCCCATGTACTCTGTTACAATACCACCAACCCCGTAACCAAGGGAAAGTCCTATTGTGGTTGCAAGGGAAATAAAACCGAATATTTTACCCCTTGTTGTATGTGGGAAAACCTTTGAAATTATTGCAGGGGTCATTGATAACAGCATGGCAGAACCCACACCCTGAAGGATTCTTGAAGCTATTAGTTGGGTAATGCCCAGGGATATTCCTGAGAGGTAGGATCCAACTGTGAACAAAAATAAACCGCCCAGGTAGATATTTTTGTAGCCTACATAATCCCCGATTTTACCAAATATTAGGAGAAAACTAGTTAAAACAAGAAGATGGGCAACAACTACCCATGACACCAGTGCGGTATTAATATCCATGTACTGGGATATTGTTGGCAGTGCAATTGTCACTATTCCTGCACTAAAAGACCATATAAAAACACTGAAGGCAATTATAAATCCAATCAGATTTTGGCTGATTTTAGTGGGGGAATTCTTGTTGAACATGCTGATCTAAACTGATATAATTTCCTTTTGTTGCACATCGTTATAAATACCCCCATGTTTTTATTATTAACAGACACTTAATAAACGTATCTTCGAATTAAAATTAATTAATATTTAAAAAATTCGGTTAATATCTAAAATTTATACAATGATTTTGGAAATATTTGGTGCAAAGATACAAATTTATATACTAAATCACCAATAATTAATACTATGGGGTTTTATAGGGGGAAACTTATTGAACTGCCAAAGGAAGGTCATGCAATCGTTGTAACTGATATTCATGGTAACCTCACAGACTACAATAAATACTTGGAATTATGGAAAAAATATGGCGAAAAAAATTTCCATTTTATTATAACCGGAGATTTTATACATGCCATGGGTAAAAAGGATGACAGATCCATCGATATCTTGGAATCTGTGATGCACAACTTTAAACACTGTAAAAATTTCCATGCTTTACTGGGTAACCATGAATGGTCAGCGATCTCCATGGTTTCAGTGTACAAAGGTGGTGTTAATCAGTCACACAGTTTTATAAAGTTGTTGAAGGATCGTTTTGGGAATGGTTGGGAAGTTAAACTTGAAGAGTATCAAAATTTTTTCAAAAAACTCCCAGTAGCAGTTAAAACCGATAATAAACTTTTTATAAGTCATGGCGGCCCTCCAAGACGCATTAACTCAATTGAAGATATTGTTCACATTACTGACAAGGGTTACGGAGAGGATAATAATAAACTCTACCAGTTACTTTGGAATAGGGAAGAAAACTTCAATAAAGAGGATCTAAACAATTTTCTGAGGGTGGTTAACTGCAATGCCATGATAGTTGGTCACACACCTGTTGATGGTGTTAAAATGGTGTACGATAAACAGTTAGTGGTTTCATCCAGTTTTTCACTGGGTAAAAAGTCCTATTTGGTTATAAATCTCAAGAACAACATTGAAAGGGCAAGAGATCTGCTTAGCATGGAAAATTTGCACTGGTACAGCTAGAAATTAGAAATAGAGACTTAATTTTTTTTAGTGTTCACTTTTTTCAAGCTTTTCATGGTAGTATATCTTAACTGTTTGTCCGACTTCTACATCATCTTCCAGATCTTAGCAGTTTTTTTTCGTTGGGCACAAGGGTTCCCCCGTTGATCTTGGTGCCGTTTTTGGTGTTCAGATCTTGGATGTAAAAGTGGTCCCCGACCTTGGTTATCTTCAGATGATCCTTCCCAATGTAGAGGAGTTTGTCGGTGGATATCACCCCAACAAAATCTTCTCTTCCAACAACCCTTTCTGCACATTAACAAGGATGTTGATGTTGTTTGGAAGGATTAATTTAGCAAAGGAAACATTGTTACTGAGACTATGTTCAGGGTGGTCTTCAATATCTTAGACTGGGGTGAGTACTTCCTGTATATTCTGTCTATTACCCAATCCCACAATTACTGCCATTATCACTGCGAAGATAAGGTCTACGAATATCTTTTGGAACAATGTTGAAAAATCTTCCAATCCAAAAATAATCAGGGCTATAACTAATCCCAAGCAGTGACAGAAAGTATTATCGCCAAAATTTTGCTCAAGCTCATCTTAACATTTTCCTAGGGCTCATTGGTATTAATGTTTCTAAGATTTAACATTTTCATGAACAAATATCCATTTTAACAGTTATCAGTATTATTTATTTCCATATTTTATTTAAAACTTTACAAAACAAAGAACCTCTCACAGTTTATTCTGCCCAACTTATTATGGAAATACAGAGAACTGATGGTATGAAACTGTCCAACCCTATGTGTCGCAGTTTAAAAATAATCTTTTTGAGTCGGACAATCGTTATATCACATTTACCTAACACTATTATGGATGGTCAGCTCAAACTTTTAATAATGTAATTGGTTACTTTCATTTAAACTAAGATCCCATGGGAGTATATTCTGGGTTGGTTTTTGTTAGATGAGTGTGATGAGATCTGCCAGTTGTTCCAAATTTCTGACCTCATGAACATGTGCTCCAACAGCTTCGTAATCAGAAACACAGCTGTCTGCAATGTTCCATTTGTTACTGGGTTCAGGATTTAAAATTAAAACCTTCTTGGATTTGTTAACCATGTACTCCATTAGTTCAGAACTCAATGGTTTGCCCTCGGATTTAGGACCTGCCCAATCTCTACAATCACTTAGTACAAGAACAAATGACTTGTTGTTGAGTTTCGCAACTGTTTCGAATTCTTTGAATGCCCTGTACATGTTGGAGGTTCCGTGTATCATCAAATTTTTCTGACGCATATCCCTCACCTTTATAAATGCATCCAGAATATTCGGTTCTTTAAGGGCTGCTGTGGTTTCAATGGTTTTATTATCAAATTCAAATGTTCTTGCTAATTTGAAAGAGTTTAAAGCTGCGTAAACCATGCAAAAAAACCAGTTGCTCACCCAGTCACAGGAGCCACTCACATCGTTTAAAAAGAAGTGTCTGCTTTTCTTTATTCTGGGCTTGGTTTTAACCACTTCAATGAGTGCACCGCCGTTTTTCAAGTTTTTCCTTATGGTTTTCCTAATGTCTGGATGCACGTTACTTGCAAGTTTTTGCCTTCGAACCCTCTTGTTTGCAATTTTTTTGCCGAGTCTCTGGCAGAGATCCAGAAGCTCCGGCTCGAAGGTTGTCAGATGTTTAATGTCCCGTTTCATAAGTTCATTGTCATCTAATGGCGGTTTTAGATAGTCATCAAGGGGAGGTCTGTAGTCCGTGATATCAGATTCATTCAGGTTGATCTTCATGGGCTTTGAATCTTGAACCCGAATCTTGTAGTTGTAAGCCTTTAAAAATTTCCGGGTCTTATTTGATCCTTTATCAGCACCTTTGACTTCCTCTGACTTGTCACCATCTTCCCCTTTAAACACTGATTTGAATATTTTATCAAATTTTTTATCTTGAACCTTGTCCTTGACATAAACTGCTCTAAGGGCTTCCTTAAGATTTTCATCATCACCCTTAAAGATTTCATAGGTTTCACAAGCTGCCTGTGTAGTTCTTACACTAACTGGAAAGTTAGCTTCCCTTAAAACCTTGGAAAAATTTACGATTTCCTTCATAATAAAAAACTAATTTCATTCAGTATTTTTTCATGACTTTTTTCTTGTCATCTTCACTCTTTAAAACAACTGTTACAGTGTCTTTGAAATTTTCCTGGTTCAATTCAGTTTCATTGAAATTCATGAGGGTTTTAACCCAGTCAATGGTGGCTCTGATCGAGGGTTTTTTAACCAGGTTCATGTTTCTAAGTTCATTTATCCTTTTTACAACACTTTCAATCAGTTTTTGTGACGCGTCTGGAAGGGTTGCCTTTACAATTTCCATCTCCCTCTCTGGGGTTGGATAATCTATGTATAAAAACAGGCATCTGTCCTTGGTTTCATCTAGTAGTTGTCGCTGTGAATTGGATGTCATTATAACCATGAGATCGTTGTTGAGTTCGAAGGTCCCAAGGTCGTTGACTGTGATCTGACTTTCTCCAAGGGCCTGTAAAAGAAAGCTTTCAACTTCTTCGTCTGCCTTATCAATTTCATCGATGAGGATGATGGATGGATCTGGGTTAATAAAACCCTGAAGTAGCGGTCTTTTAATAAAAAATTCTTCATGAAAAACATCTAGATCCGTTTCCTTTATCTCCTTTATCCTATTCATTTCAAGGTGCAGGAGCTGTTTCTGGTAGTTCCACTCCCCAACTATTTGTTCAAAGGTTATTCCTTCGTAGCATTGAACCCTGAAAAAATCCATGTTAAAACTTCTGCTTATGGCCTTTGAAAGTTCTGTTTTACCCACTCCTGGAGGTCCTTCAACAATCAAAGGTTTTTTTAGTTTAAATGCTAAATAAACAGTTATTAATGTGTTTTTATCTGGAATGTAATTGTTTTCAATGAGTTTTTCTTCAAGTTCTTCCATGCTGAGATCATGGGTATTCATGGATCACTATTTGGTTTTTGGAAATTATAAAATTATTTATTTCGCAAACAACCAAAGAAAAAAAATAGTATCTTATTAAAAAAAATATTGTACTGCTTATTATGAATGGTGCCAAAGAATTTGAAGCTATTAATTTTAAAAATCTTCCTCTTCTTCAAGGGTTTCGGTAATGGATTCGATTATACAACCTGCGTTCCATCCAATAACTTCATTTGCAACTTCTTCGATTTTTCCTGGAACATTCTCCATTCCGTAGGGTCTTACCATTATGATGGGTTTTTGAAGTGTCTTTGCAACATCTATTTCCCGTTCTATGAGACTTTTATCCGTTGAATAAAGGCCGGATAAAATAACCACCACATCAACATCCTTCATCTGATCTTCAAGTTCTTCCTTTGAAGTTTTCCCTGGAACTGAATGATCTTCAAATTTAAAATCCTCAACTGAGCTCAGTTTTCCTATTAACCTGTCATATTCGTAGGTTGTTTCGTCGAGTTGGCTTATGAACAAACTGTAAGTCTCTGATTCCTCTTCCATCATAACCTTTCCACCACTAATTTAGATGAGTTCTTCACCATCTTCGTAAACATGAATACACATAACTGGACAGCTCTCAGCAGCATCTAAACTACAATCTTCAGTTTCCACGCCAAGTTCATCGTTGTTTCCCACTCTTTTAGAACCTTTAATATGTGCCAGACTTTCAGAGTCTAATTCAAAGAGTTCAGGACACGCATCTTCACATGTTCCACAAGAGGTACATTTATCCCTTTCCACAACTACTAAAAATTTTGGGTTATCATCACTGTTTCCAGAATTCATACCACTATATTTGGTATTATTTCTATATAGATTTTTTTAATCTTTTTAAAGTTTAAATTGGATGTGGAAGTTTTTATTTAGGAAACATCAGATGCAAGTTTATATTTTTGAAGTGTTAGGAATCAAAAATTAGGTTTTATTTCAAAAATTAGTTTAGAGGTGTAATGTAAACTAGAACTTAACAGAAAAAAGGCAATGCCAGGTTTGATGTGAGATACTTTGTCTACTCTATGTTTGGAAGGTGATGATCTTGAAGAAAAAAAGCTTTGAAATAGCCCTGTGTCAGATGAATGTGGTTGAGAGCAAGGACGAAAACCTTGAAAGGGCAGTTTCAATGATCAGGGAAGCCAATGTTAACGGCGCAACTTTGGTTGTACTTCCAGAGATGTTTAACTGTCCGTATGATAATGATAAGTTCGTGGAGTATGCAGAAAATAGAAAGACTAGTAAGTCTTTAAAAGCAATTTCAAGGGCTGCGGATGAAAATAATGTTTATGTGGTTGCAGGTTCCATTCCAGAGGAGAGTTGTGGAAACATTTACAACTCAAGTTTCGTCTTTGATGATCGTGGGGAGGTGTTGGATGTTCACAGGAAGATCCACCTGTTCGATGTTGAGGTTAGTGATGGAATAAGTTTCAAAGAATCCAACACCATAACTCCTGGAGACAAGGTCACTGTTGTAGAAACCCCTTTTATGAAGTTTGGTGTGGCCATATGTTTTGATCTGAGATTTCCTGAACTCTTTAGGTTGATGGCAATGGAAGGTGCCAAACTCGTTGTGGTGCCAGGAGCATTTAACATGACAACAGGACCTGCTCATTGGGAAACCACCATTAGAACACGTGCCATTGATAACCAAATCTATGTGGTGGCTGTATCACCTGCAAAAAATGATGAACTGTCCTATGTTGCCTATGGTCATTCAATGGTGGTTGATCCTTGGGGTGATGTGGTTGAAACTGCTAAGGAAGAAGAAACCATAGTTTATGCAACCATAAATGAAGATATGGTTAACAAAATACGTGAAGAACTTCCACTTTTAAAAAATAGACGTGAAGATATCTATGAACTAATAAAAAAAGAATAAAGAACTAATTAATATAAATTCAAACAAAAATATGGAAGGTTAACAGTAAATTTCTTCCATGATTGACTAAAATTTGGCTTTTATTAACCTATCTTTTTTATGGCCTTGGTTGCAACTTTTTTAAATTCTTTATCTCCTTTAGCAGCTCGTCTGGCCTTTTTTAGTGGGTCAATTGCTGTTTCATCCCCAAGATCTCCCAGGGCCTTGGCAGCAGAACAACGAACTCCCCAATCATCATCTTGAAGGGTGTTTATGAGTGGTTCAACAGCTTTTTGGTTGCCCATTTCCCCGAGGGATTTGGCTGATGTTTTTCTAACACTCCAATCATCGTCTTCAAGGGCATCTATGAGGTGAACAACCACGTTATCATCACCCATATTTTTCAAGGCGAAGGTTGCATACCGTTTAGTGTTACCTTCATCACCCTTTAAAGCTTGGATAAGTGGGTCTACTGCAGGTTCTCCAACTTCTGCAAGTGATTTGGATGCTTGAAATCTCACATCAGGATTTTCATCATTCAATGCTTTCATCAATGGTTCAACATTGACTTTTACACCTTCAACACCAAGCTGTTCAACTGCATCCCTACGAACTGCAGGATCATCATCTTCCAATTGTTTTAGTAAATCTTCAAATTCCATGGACATACACCATATTTTTTTTGTGAATCAAAAATTTTAGATATTAATTTTTAAACAAGATACCCAACTTCATATTACACATAATATTTTTTTTTGTTTCAAGTAAAAAAAGTATCCATTGGGCATCACTTTTCTCTTAATTTAATTCCTTCAACTACATTAATTTTAATTTAAGCTATTTAATATTTTTATAAATTGATTTTTTTAAACTATCCTATGATTGATTCAAAGTATTTGCATTATACCATTCCTTAATTCCCCATTTTGTATTATATTCCAATTAACATATGCATGGTCAAAATATGTTTTTATTAGGGAGTCATGATGAGGATTAATACACTATTAATAATCTGCAGAAGTACTACAATCTGAGCATATCTAATTTCACATATTTCGGTCGTTGGAATCGGCAATATATATTTTTTTGTAGGATTAAATACAATAATATTGAGATGTTAAGTTTATGAAGATAATTCATATAGTTAAAATGTGATATTTTAAATTAAAACTAACATTGGATTAATTATACATTTAAATTTATTAAATTTGGGATGATTTAATGATGAAAATGCGTAAAAATATGCTGTATTCTAGCATTATTAGTATTTTAATTGGATTGATTTGGACAATGGGGAATAGTTATATTGGCCCCCTGATGTTGGCATTTGGAATAATACTTACTTCATTCTATCTTTTCAATACTAAAAAACCGAATAGTTTCGCATTTATTGTAGTTACATTGGTAACTTTAGCATTGATGTTCAGTTTAGAATATTTCATGATACATATTCAAAGCACTGTTTTTTACGTGCTTCTTTTTGTTATGAGCGTAGGGACAGTTTTAACATTTTTCTTTTCTTTTAAACCAATGAATGTTATTGATCGAAGGGATAAAATAATAGCATGGGTAGGAGCTATTATATTTTCAATAAGTTTTTTTGGCCTAATTTCCATTATTATAGATAATTTTGAAGTTTCAATCACTTTTGGTGCTTTATTTTTATTTCTAGTTGTAGGCATGTTGTTTATTCGTAGAAAAATATCGAAGGATATTGAAGAAGAAAATGAATTTGAAGTTGAAAATGAACCAGATGAATTTTATTCCACAAAACTGGACTTTGATGAGTACTGGTTTAAATTTAAAGTTGGTGGGATTCCAAAGCCTATTAGTTGGCAAGGATGGGCATGCTATGCTCTTATTCTTTTATCACCCGGGATATTAATTTTTGTAAGGGATCCAACCACATGTACTATTTTTGTAGTGGCGATTATTTTTATTGTAACCACAGTATCTATTTTAAAGAGTGATTATAAGGCAACTGTTAAAGAATACAGAGAAAATTTAAAGAAAGAGAATGAAGGATGAAACTTTGGGTTTGGTTTTAGAACCTAGTTTGTGCTGATTTTTAGGGGTGCATCAGTGAGAATTGTGCCCCAGTTAACACCGGAACCAACTTCGGGGGTTGTTAACAGGCCATTTTCACCAATTTCTCCGAGATTTGCATGGTTTGCAGCAATCACATGTAATGATAAGTATGATTCATTGGTGTCGTTGGTTTTTGGGAAGGAAAATGAGTTGTAACCTTCATCTTCGAGTAGGTCGCAGATTTTCATGGTTATGGTTTTTAACTGACAGTTGGTTCTGTTATAAATTTCTGGATTGGTTGAATATTCGTTGTAAAATGGTAATGTGATTCCAATTGAAATGGATGTTGGATACTCATTAAACAGTGTGTTGTATCCTTGGATCATTGGATCGTCCGTGTTTTGAAGATCACCAAATCCTAAGAAATAATCGTCACATTCATTTTCAATTATCTGTCTGGCTTTTTCTTCTAATAACATTTTTTTTATCCTCCTTTAATTAATTAAGGTGTAAAATTAAGTTTCCATGGATATTAACTTGTTACTATGGTTTCCATGGAAATTTCAACTTAACTTACCCTTATTTTTTATTTTTTTTTATCGAGTCATTGATCTTCTAAAGAGTGGCACTGCAATTGCCATTGTCACAACACCAAATGCTATGAGTATGAGCACTTGGGTGATCACGTCTCCTAATCCTGCGTTTAAGAGCATTATTTTACGCATTGCATCTGCTGCATAGGTGAGTGGAATTACTTTTGAGATGTCCTGCATGAACCATGGCATCTGCTGTAGTGGATAGAATATCCCAGCAAGAAACATCATTGGGAACATTAAAAGGTTCACTATCATAGTTCCTGATGCTTGATCTTCTGACATGGACACCGCAACAATTCCTATTCCAACGAAGCTGAAAATTCCCAGTAGGAGCATGAAAAATGCTAGGAGTATGCTTCCCTGTATTGTCACACCGAAGAACAACACTGCAAGGACCAGTATGAGTATGCACTGTCCAAATCCTCTGACACATAGGGCTGCAGTTTTACCCAAAATTATGGATATCTGATTTATTGGGGCTGATAACATTCCATCAAAGGTTCCAATCTCCTTTTCCTTTGATATTGCCTCTGGGATTCCTGTCATGACAGTCATCATCACTATCATGATCATGAGTCCTGGTGCTAGGAAGTTGAAGTAGTTGTTCTGACCGGGAATGGTTGTTGCAATGTTTGGAGTGTATGGGAATACCACTGCCTGGGGATTTACAGTTTGCCCAGTTGTTTCACTCATGTTCACCACATTATACACTGCCTGTTGACCATTCATCATGGTAATGGTGTTGGATGTCACACTTTCCATCTGTGTGGCCATCTGAGGGTTACTGTTATCAACGTACATGATCACGTTTGCAGACTGACCATGGCTCATGTTATAACTGAAACCAGGCGGTATTATAAAGGTTCCATAGAGCTTTCCCTGATTTATCTGTGTTTTCGCTGCATCTGTGGATGTGAAGTTTTGAATTTTCAAGTAGCTGTTGTTGGAGTTCAGGGCATTTAACTGTGAAATAAATTCTGTGCTACCCTGCCCACCATCCAAGTTTACCATACCGACCGGCATATTGGTTTGGGTGCCGCCGCTGGGGAATATAAATCCAAACATGACCAAAAATGCTACGGGCATGATGAATAATGCTGCCAGAGACATTTTATTTCGTCTCAAGCTCAGCAGATCCTTGGCCATGATGTGGTAACTGTCTTTAAATAGTTTTATTAAATCCATTAGCTTCACCTGACCCTTGCCTGGGCTTTTGCACCGTGTCCATGGGAAGTTGGGGCAGCCTTTTCACTGGCATGATCCCGTATTTCCTTTCCTGTGAGTGCTAAAAACACATCTTCCAGGGTTGATTCATTGCTGTTTGTAATTGAAAAGATGTTTCCTCCCTTTGCTCTGATGGAGTCAATGATGATGTTTAAGGCATTTTCTCCAGTTGCACTAATTTTTAGGGTGTGATCATCTTGTTGTGCTAGGGCAGTCACATTTTCAAGGTTTTTGATACTTTCAATGAGGTGACTTGTTAGATTGGTTATTTTCACACTGAAAATGGTGGTATTTTCGTCTGAAATCATATTTTTAAGATTTTCCGGTGTGTCTAAAGCAGCAATTTTTCCGTGATCGATTATTGCAACTCTATCACTCAGTGCTTCAGCTTCAACCATTGCATGTGTGGTTAAGATCACTGTAACTCCCTTTTTGTTAATGTCTCGGATTATTTCCCGTATTGAAAATGTTGTCTGGGGATCCAGTCCAAGTGTGGGTTCGTCCATGAATATTATTTTGGGTTCTGGTAAAAGAGCCCGAATAACGTTGATTCGTTGTTTCATTCCAGTTGAAAACTTGTTTATCTGGGTATCTTTCCACTCCTGCATATTCACCATTTCAAGGAGTTCGTCAATTCTTCTTTCGAGTTCAACCTTGGGTATTCTGTACAGTTTTCCAAAGAACCTTAGATTCTCTGCAGCTGTCAGCGCATCGTACATTATCATTTTCTCTGCTACCAGGCCTATGTTTTCACGAACCTTGGCAGCATCCTTCACCAGGTCATAACCTGAAATAGTGGCACTGCCTGATGTGGGCTGTGCAAGTGTGCAGAGCATTCTTATGGTTGTACTTTTTCCAGCCCCGTTTGGACCTAAAAATCCGAAGATTTCTCCGGCCTTAACATTTAGGGACAGATCGTCCACAGCCTTAAAATCACCAAATTCTTTGGTGAGGTTTTTAATTTCTATTGCATTTTCAGTCATGATCTTCTTCCTCTGGGTTGTTTAGTGAGTTCATGATTCCTTCGAATTTCTTGTTGAGGGCATTGATCCTAGGGCAGTACTCTTCAAGTTTTTCTGGCTTTATGCTTTCAAGGAATGCTACATGACCTTCGATCTCTGCCAGTACATTTTCAACAACCATTTCGCATTTGTCCATGTTGGCTTCTTTTGGTCTGAACCTGCCAAAGAAGCTGGATGCAATTTTCTGGCCTTTTTCAGTTAACTTGTACTTACCGTCCTCTAGTTTTATTATCAAATCTTCTTCTACCATTTTTTTTAACATGGGGTATACTGAGCCCGGGGATGGCCTTTTCATTTTTGCCATATGGCGTCTGAAGCGTTCATCAGTCATGTGACGTTGTTCCATCATTTTGTGATGTTCTTCTATGGCGTCCATAATTTCAACACCGTTTTTCGGTCCTTCATCTAGAACATGGATGATCCAGATCCTCATACCTCCGAGTCTCTGCATTTCCCCTATTTTTTCATGAAATTTTTCATGAAGTTTCGAAAAGTCCCACATAAAATCTTCAACTCCTATCGACTATGCGAAATAATATCTATATTGTGATAGGGATCAAACAAGTAATTGTGTTTGAAACCCTTTGATGATCCTTGGATCATGTATCAATATCAAATGTCCGATATCGATTAGTCGATATTATGTTTTTCTATTATATAAAGCTATCTATTTGGTGTTGTTTTTCAAACAAAAAAAATGGAAGTCAACCACTAAAACAGTAAATAACCCGCTAAAATCTAAATATACCTTTATTCAAATGAAATCAGTTTAGTTCTAAACAAGATCATGACCACTTTGATCAACTATATATGTTTCATGAACAACCTTAAATTAATAATAATCAGGGTTGCAGTAACTTCGTACTCATTACAATCATCGATGTTTTAAGGATTTTTTTTATCAATATTTAACTCACGCACTTTAAACATAAAATATTCAACTCTAACACAGATAAAAATGGAAACTAACACGATTTACAACGCAGAAATTGCGGATCTAGGCCTCATAATAAATGATCATCTGATAATTTCAGATATTCACATAGGTTACGAAGGAGCCCTCAATCGTGAAGGAATAATGGTTCCAAGATTTCAATACAAAAAGATACTGGAGCGAATAAACGAAATTATCCGAAAATATGAACCAAAAAAAGTGATTGTTAACGGAGATCTCAAACATGAATTTGGGAGGATTACAAGCCAAGAATGGAAGGAATCCAAGGACTTCATAGAATTTCTGAAGACCAATTTCCAGGATACAATACTCATCAAAGGCAACCACGACAACTTCACAAAATTTATAGCAGAAAAAACTGGCCTGGAAGTTTATGAAAGCTACGAACTGAATGAACATGTGATCATGCATGGAGACAAACTCCCTGATGAAACAACCTTAAAAAATTCTAAAACCATAATCATAGGCCACGAACACCCCTGTATAGGAATTAGAAACGGTGAAAGACTTGAAAAGATCAAATGTTACATGAAGGGCAGCTACCAAGATAAAAATATGATTGTGATGCCGTCGTTCAATTTTGTCACCGAAGGATCGGATATTCTCCATGAAAAACCACTCTCACCACTTCTAAAAAATAACAAAACTGATGAATTTGAAGTTTACGGCGTAGAAAACTTTGAAGTACTATATTTTGGACGTATAAAGAATATACTAAAGGTTAAAGACAAATTTTACTAGGTAATTTAGGGAATAAATAAAATGATTGAAAAACAGGAAAAATCCTACACAGACAAGGAAATTTACAGGGTACTGCATCCATGGGTAAAGAAATGGTTCAGTGGTAAATTTGAAACCTTCTCTGAGGCACAGAGATATGCCATAATGGATATTCACACGGGAGAAAATGTTCTGGTTTCATCGCCCACAGGCTCAGGAAAAACTTTAACAGCATTCCTATCTATCATAAGCGAACTAACAACTCTCGCCGAAAAAAAGGAACTGGATGATAATGTTTACTGTATCTATATCTCACCATTAAAGGCACTGGATAACGACATTGAAAAAAATCTTGAAGAACCCCTCAAAGAAATTGAAGCCATAGCAGGCCGGGAACTGGGAATTCGAAAAGCAGTAAGAACAGGCGACACCACCCAGTACCAACGTTCTAAAATGTTGAAGACACCGCCCCATATCCTCATAACCACACCTGAAACCCTTTCAATACTGCTCTGCGCACCAAAATTCAGGGAAAAACTCAGCAATCTCAAGTACCTAATTGTGGACGAGATACACTCCCTTGCAGACAACAAGAGGGGAGTACATCTGAGCTTAACACTCGAAAGATTACAACACCTAACTGGAGGCTATACAAGAATAGGGCTCAGTGCAACTGTCCATCCCCTAGAAAAGATAGCAGGTTTCCTGGTAGGATATCAAGGTGGAAAAGTTCGAAACTGCAAAATTGTAGATGTTAACTACATCAAGAAACTGGATATGAAAGTACTGTGTCCAGTTGAAGATATTGTGGAATCAGATCCCGAAGAAGTAAACACCGCAATGTACGAAATGCTCCATGAACTCATACAAGAACATAAAACCACACTCATATTCACCAACACCAGAAGCGGAACTGAAAGTGTTGTATTTAACCTTAAAAAGAAATTTCCTGAATTTTACCATGGTGAGAACATCATGGCACACCATTCCTCCCTTTCAAAGGAACTCAGACTCGAGGCAGAGAACAAACTTAAAGATGGAGAATTGAAGGTTGTTGTATCATCAACATCTCTTGAGTTGGGTATTGACATTGGGTTTATAGATCTGGTGTTGCTTGTGAGCTCACCCAAGTCAGTGTCAAGGGCACTTCAAAGAATAGGTAGGAGTGGTCACAGACTCCATGATAAATCCAAGGGAAGAATAATAGTGGTTGAAAGGGATGATCTGGTAGAATGTTCCCTTATACTTAAAAATGCAGTTGAAGGTAAGATAGATGAAATACACATACCAAACAACTGCCTCGACGTACTCTCCCAACAAATATACGGCATGTCCATCGAAGGTAAATGGGATATTGAAGAGGGCTACAACGTTATAAAAAGCAGTTACAACTACAGAAACCTTTCTCAAAACGATTTTTTAAGTGTTTTAAGTTACCTTGCAGGTGACTACACAAGCCTTGAAGACAGGTACGTTTATGCCAAGATATGGGTTGACTACAAGGAAAAACAGTTCGGAAAAAGGGGAAAACTCGCAAGAATGCTCTATTCAACCAACATTGGAACTATTCCCGACAGATCAGCTGCCAGGGTTAAGTGCAACGGTCAGGTCATAGGCAGGATAGAAGAGGACTTCATGGAAAAGCTTCGTAAGGGAGACACCTTCGTACTGGGAGGTAAAATTTACAGGTTCAACTACGCCCGAGGCATGATGGTGAATGTAACACCTTCCTCAGGACCTCCAACCATTCCATCATGGTTTTCAGAACAATTACCGCTGGCATTTGACTTAGCAATGTCTATACAGAACTTCAGAGCCATCATGGAACAGAAATTTAACAGCAAAAAGAAGAAGAAGGAAATAGTGGAGTTTATCCATGAATACCTCTACGTGGATCTAAATGCAGCCAATTCAATCTACAGCTACTTCAGGGAACAGTACATCTACGCATCCATACCCAGTGCAAGAACCCTTCTCATAGAATTTTACAAGGGATACGGAGGAAGAAAATTTGTAATATTCCACAGCTTGTTCGGAAGAAGGGTTAACGACGCACTTTCAAGGGCAGTTGCCTACCTCATAGCAGAGAAGTATAAGAGGGACGTGATGATTTCAGTGTCAGACAATGGATTTTATTTGAGTTCAGATGGAAAGGTGGGAGGCATAGATGTGCTTGAAGAGCTCACACCCGACAATATCGAAGAAATTCTTATAAAAGCCATTGATAAAACAGAAACTTTAGCAGCAAGATTCAGGCACTGTGCAGGAAGATCCCTCATGATACTTAGAAGGTACAAGGGAAATGAGAAGAGCGTGTCAAGACAGCAGGTGAAGGGTAAAATTTTACTCAAATTTGTTAAGGATCTGGATGAAAACTTTTCAATACTTCGAGAAGCAAGGCGTGAAGTGATAGAAGATTACATGGATGTTAAAAATGCGAAAAAAGTACTTGAAATGATACAAGATGGAAGAATGAATCTTAAAAGAATAGACACCCAAATTCCATCCCCATTTGCATTTAACCTTGTAGCACAAAGCTACCTCGATGTCCTTAAATACGAAGAAAGAATCGAATTTATCAGAAGAATGCACCAGGCCATAATAAAGGAAATTGGAGACGAGATCCCAGAATAAATAATTTAACAGCTAGTTGAAAATATTTTTCTAATAATTACTACGATAATGGCTTCTATTTTTGTGTTGGAACATAGAACATGGTTTTTCATCTGCAATTTTTTTTTGGAAACCTCCTTCAGATGTACAAAAAAAATATAGATTTTTACCTTAAAGTTTTAGTTTAAAATCAGTTTCTATTTCATTTTAATAGCAAATAATAAGTCTTTACTAATGCCATATCCATATGGTAAAATCATGCATGATCCTAAAACATTATTAATTACTGAAGATGTCATGGAAGCTACTGAAATAGCTAAATTGATGCATTCATGGGATTATCCTGTAAAAACTATGGAATTTGGATCCACTATTTTTAATGAAAATTTATTGGAATACGACCTGATTTTAGTAGATTTACTTGTTAACGATGATTTTAATCGCAGCGAACTCCTGAAAAAAATAGGGCAATGTCAGGGCTGTCCAGTTCTCTGGTTCTCAAAACAGGGAATTAACAAAAATAAGTATTTATCGTACGAAATTAATCATCTAGAAAAACCATTCAATGCAAAGCAGCTTAAATTTGCGGTTGAAATGGCAACTTACAAACATCAGATGAAAAAATCATTAATTGAAGCCGAAGAAAAATACAAACTGCTGGTTGAAAATGCTGATGACCCCATCATAGTACTGGGTGAAGATGGAACCTTCAAGATGGTTAACAATGTGGCAGCAGAGTACTTCGGAAACACACCGGAATATTTTGATGGAAAGACCATGTGGGATGTTTTTCCACAGCCCTACGCAGATTCCCAGATGAAATCTGTTAGAGAAGCAATAACAACTGGAAAAACTTCGGTCAAAGTAGAAAGAACTCTGATAAAAACCCAAGAAAAATGGTTTTCCACAAAAATTCAGCCGATTAAAGATTTTGATGGTGAATTTAGAAGTGTGCAGATAGTTGCAAGGGACATAACTTCACAAAAGAACATTGAAAATGATCTATTGGAAAGGGAAAGTTTCTTATCTGGAACACTAAACGATATGCACACCTACGTGGCGGTTTTAAATCCGAAAGGTCAAGTTATCTTCGTAAACAACACTCCACTTAAGTTGTGCGGTATTAAGATTGATGATGTGAAGGGTAAGTTCTTCCATGAAACTGAGTGGTGGAATTATTCTCCGGATATTAAGGCAATGATTAAAAGGGATATTGATCTCTGTGCATCTGGAAAAACCTTGAATCACGCGATACAAATAAAAACCAAAAATGGTTTGAAGTGGATCGATTACAGTATGCACCCTGTTTATGGTTCAAATGGAACTGTTAAATATTTGATACCTGAAGGAAGGGACATTACCAAAATAAAAATGGCAAAAAGGGCGATGGCCGAGGAAAAGGATCGTCTGAAAAATATCACAGAAAATTTACCACTGGGAATGGTTTTCATAGATGTTGATGGAGATTACAAGTACATCAACCCCAAATTTATTGAAATGTTCGGCTACCAACCATCCGAAATTCCAGATGGAAGGGCATGGTTTAAAAAGGCGTTTCCAGACCCTAACCGAAGACTTGATGCTATTTTAGCCTGGAAAAATGACTTTAAAACGGCCCATGTTGGTGAAAAGAGGCCAAGAACATTTGAAGTGGTCTGTAAAAATGGTGACAATAAGATCATAGAATTCATCCCTGTCAAACTTAAAAACAATGAATATTTAATGACAGTTAACGATGTAACCCAGAAGAAAATAGCAGACACTGCACTCAAACAGAGTGAAGAAAGGTTCCGTACCGTTGCAAGTTCAGCTGTAGATGCAATAATCATAACAGACCATGATGGAAATGTTGTTTTCTGCAACAACAGTGTACAAAGAATTTTCGGATGCAAAGAAGAGGATCTTGTTGGCAAATCCGTGAACAAAATCATCCCTGGAAGGTACCATGATGAATTCATCAGAAAACAGGAACAATTCAAATTAACTGGAAGACATCTTCTTTCAGGAAAATTATTCGAATCATACGGATTTAGAAAGGATGGAAGTGAATTTCCAATTGAAATATCAATAACTGCATGGGACATTGATGGAGAAAGATACACAACCTCCATAATAAGGGATATAACCGAAAGGAAACTGGTTGAATACGAACTCAAGAGCAGTGAAGAAAAGTTTAGACAGATGACTGAAAATATTGAGGAAGTATTCTGGATCATAGATCCGAAAATGAGTCAGATAGTTTACATAAGTCCGGGCTACCAAAAAATTTGGGGCTGCAGTAGGGAAAGTCTGTTTGATAATCCCAGATCATGGATAGAATCCATTCATCCTGAAGATAGGAAGAACGTAATAGACACCATATTCAGGACTCCCAATGAAGTAAAATCTGGAAACGAGGGAATTAATTACAGAATTATAAGACCTGATGGGAGTATCAGATGGATACATGGGAAGGCATTCCCTCTCAAAGATGATGAAAATAGCATTCAACGTATAGCAGGCATAGCAGTGGACATAACCAAAAGAGTGGCTTCAGAGGAGAAGTACCGTAATCTGTTTGAAAATATCAGCGTAGGTGTTTACAAGTGCACACTCGAACCCAACAGCAGATTGGTTGAATCAAACAATTCCCTCCTTAAATTGTTCCACTACAAAAAATCTGAAATAATGGCAATTAAAGCATCCTATCTTTATCTGGACGGTGAAGACAAGTTTAAATTCGATGAAAAGGTTCTTAAGTATGGTCATATAAAAAATGAGAAGATTCGGTTTAAAAAACAGAATGGAACCCCATTCACGGGCTTGGTATCTGCATACGTTGTTAAGGATGAATTTGAAAATCCCAAGTACATAGAATCTATTATTGAGGACATAACACCACTCACCGAAGTTGAAAATATCAAGATCAACAAACCAACTGTGTCCACCCCAATTTCTCTGCTAAACAAATTCATGGATGACCATTAAACTAATTTTATTTTTAGATAATCCTAAATTTTCTTTTAATATTATTAACACTAAATTTTAAGAGTTATAAACAGATTTAGACAGATTAAATTCATTATAAATAATAATAATCTTGTAAAAAGTTGTTAATTCAATTTTTGTATGTTCTTAATTGATTTAGTTTTTCCATTTCAAATTATACACTTTACATTAACATTATAAAGTAGTGATATCCTACATTGGAACATATTCTTAACAAAAAAACGAGGTATTTTAATGGGCTGCGTTACTATATGTATATCTGATGAATTAGAAATAGCTTTTAGAAGGTTGGTTAGACTTAAATACGGTGAAAAGCAGGGGAAAATTTCTAGAGGAGCTACAGAAGCGATATTTGATTGGTGCCAGCGGGAAAGAATTAAGCTTTTAGACGAAGATCAGTTACTCGAGGATGAGTGATGAACATGGTTAACGAAGAAAAAACTGTTAGTGTAGAAGAAGAACTCGACCTTGGTGCCCTATCCAAAGAAGTAGATAAATTTCTTGAGGATCTCGAGAAACATATAAGAATCTCCATAATAGGATCCAAGGCAATCGACAAATTAGAAGATTTTACATTAGATGTAGGACTTAAAAAGACATATTTGTGTGCAAAGAATACTGAAGAATCCTATCCAATTCTTGCCAAAGTAATAGAACTTTTTATCAAGGTCTATGGGGCTACTATCACAATGTACCCTAAGGGCGAAAAAGTATGTCTCGAACTAATAACCCCTAAACGTGAATAAATTTATTATGGGTGAGATTAAAATGGAAAAAATAAATATTCTGGTGGTTGAGGATGAAAACATTCTAGCATTGGGATTAAAAAAGAAGTTAGAAAACTTAGGATATGCTGTTACAGGAATGGCAGATTCTGGAGAAGAAACTTTCCGACAGATAGAAGCTAATGTGCCTGATTTGATACTCATGGACATAGTCATAAAGGGGGAGATGGATGGGATAGAAACAGCTGCAAAGCTGAATAAATCTTATTCAATTCCAGTAATTTATCTCACAGCATATGCAGATGATGAAATCCTTAAACGTGCTGCAAGAACTGAACCCTATGGTTACATTCTGAAACCTTACAAGGAGAAAGAGCTAAAGGCAAACATTGAAATGGCCATCTACCGAAAAAAATCAGAGAACGATGAAACCTTCGATTTCGAAGATATCTACAAAGAAACAACCAGTTTCATAAATAAAAATGAGAAACCATTCAAGAAGATATTGATGGGATCCTACTATGATGAAGTGGAAGTCAGTGTTGATGTTGGTACCAGCAAGCTGTACATTTCTGCAGCCCGAAACCAACAAACCTCGGATGGACAGGATGTTTCCGAAGTTTTAAGCAAAATCGCATTTAACTACCTAGAAAGATATGCTGGTGAAGCTTTAATTTATCCTAAAGGGGATGAAATCTGTTTAGAAGTTGATAAACCAGAATTCTAAAACATTTTTTTTATTTTACTTCTTATAATTACTTTTTTTCATATCAAACTAACTATTCAGTCTAACATTTTAAGGTGATGCTGGGCATCCCTTATTTTATCATAAAATTGTTTTTAGATTAATATTCCCCAAAAAAATGAAAGGATCAATAAAACAGCTGTTTAGTTTGGTAATTAATGTGTAAAAAATAATAATAATGATTGATGGGATGTACCCTGCTTTCTTTTTATTCAACGTCTGTGTCCAGAACATTATCAGATTCTATTTTCATTGTTTCAATGGATTTGGTTGTGGATTGGATTTTACTGTTTCTAAATCCATAGACCATATAAACTGAGAATCCTATGATCAGGCTAATTATGAAATATTCTACTGTTTTTAATGATAGCTGTGTTATGAGGAAGACGCATGAAATGATGGATAGTATTGGAACAGCTGGTACGAAGGGACATTTGAAACCCCTCTCTAGATCTGGATTTTGTCTTCGAAGGATTATTATGGAAATTGCCAGGAAGATAAATCCTGAAAGTGTTCCTATATTCACAAGTTCAATGATTGCAGCAAGTGGAACCAACGCTGCAATGAAACTTGCAACAAAACCCACAAGCAGAATGCTTGTTACCGGTGACCTGAACCTGGGATGAACCTTAGAAAATAGGCCTGGAAGTAATCCATCCCTACTCATTGAAAAGAATATTCTGGTCTGACCAAAGAGGCTGGTTAAAAGAACACTTGTAATTCCAAAAATAGCTCCAACACCAACTATGGATGCTACGGTTTCAAGACCCACGTAATTCAATGCGAATGTAACAGGAGCAGCTGTGTCCAATAAATTGTATGGAACCATACCAGTTAAAACAGCTGCCACAATTATGTAAAGCACAGAACTAATTAACAAAGACCCTATTATACCCTTTGGAAGATTTTTTTGAGGGTCCTTAGTTTCCTCTGCAGCTGTGGACACAGCATCAAAACCTATGTATGCAAAGAACACCATGGCAGCACCCTGAAATATTCCTGTGATACCGTAGGGTGTGAATGGATGGTAATTTGCAGGGTTGATAAATTTCAATCCAAATATTATGAATATCACTATAATGGCCATGTTAATGAGAACTATAGCCCCATTCACACGCGTACTTTCCCTGGCTCCTATGAACAAAATCATTGTAAGGGTTAAAATTATGAGAACTGCAGGTACATTGATGAGGCCACCTGCAAATATTGAAGCAGTTATCATGTGTGGTAAATTTATTCCAACGGAACTTAGAAGTTCAACAACGTATGATGACCAACCCACAGCAACAGCAGATGCAGATATTAAATATTCAAATATCAACACCCATCCAATCATCCACGCCCATACTTCGCCCATTGTAACGTAGGTGTAGGTATAAACACTTCCTGAAATTGGTAGCATGGATGCAAACTCTGCGTAACAAAGGGCTGTGAAGCTGCATGCGATTGCTGAAACTATGAATGACACTATTATTGCTGGGCCTGCAAATTTTGCAGATGCTACTCCAGTTACAATAAATATCCCTGCACCAACAATACTTCCCAAACCAAGCAGTGTGAGTCCTGTGGGTCCAATGGATCTCTTCAGACTTCGGTCGGGTTTGTGAGACAATGTTTCTTCGATAGATTTTTTAAGAAACAGTTTTTTAAACATGATAATTCCTTTCTAGAATGTTTGATCTTTTAAAAAATATAGAGTAATTAAAAAAAGGGAATTTTATTTGGATGTAGGAACATCTACAGGTTCAAATCCTTCAGCTTCATCATCCACTCCGCAAACTGGTTTGGTGAATAATCCACGATATTTACCGTAGACGAAGTAAACAATTATTCCTACAGCTAACCAGATGGCGAATATTTGTAGTATGTGGATTTTTAACTGGGATATGAGGACTAAACTGAATATTATTGACATTACTGGTATAACAGGTACCAAAGGACATTTAAATGACCTTTCCAGTTCAGGTTCCTTTATTCTGAGAATTATCACAGCAAGTGCCAACACCATGAATGCTGTTAATGCTCCCACATTCACAAGTTCAAAGATACTGTTCAGTGAAAAGAACGCAGCTATAATGGTTGCCATGGCGCCAACCAGAAGTATGCTTGCCACTGGAGCTTGGCAGCCGTCTTTAACATTTGAGAATACACCTGGAAGCAGACCGTCCCTGCTCATTGCAAATATTATCCTGGCCTTGCTGAACATATTTACAAGAACAACAGTGGTTAAACCTGCTATTGCACCTATGGTTATTACTGTGAACGCCCATTGAACTCCCACATATTGAAGTGCGAATGAAACAGGGGAAGCTGTATTTAGTAAGTTGTATGGCACCATACCAGTCATCACAGCTGCTACAGCTACGTAGAGTATGGAACTTATGATAAGTGAACCTATTATTCCGATTGGAATTGTTCTTCCAGGATTTTTAGTTTCTTCTGCTGCAGATGCTATTGCATCAAATCCTAAGTATGCGAAGAAGACCATTGCAGCTCCTTCAAATATTCCTGTTATTCCAAATGGTGTGAATGGATGGTAATTTGCAGGATTTATGAAATATATTCCAAGGGTTATAAACAAGAGGATTACTGCAACCTTTACGAAGACGATTATTGCATTTACCTTTGCACTTTCCTCCGCACCCCTCACAAGAACGGCTGTTAAAGCTAAAATTATCAGTACTGCGGGTAGATTTATGAGGGATCCATTAACACCCATTGGGCCGCTAATGATTGCAGGTAGTGTTATTCCAAATGAGCCTACCAATGCAACAACGTATGATGACCATCCAATTGCTACTGCTGCAGATGCTATTAAGTATTGGAGTATCAGTATCCAACCCATTATCCATGCCCATATTTCGCCCATTGTAATGTAAGTGTAGGTGTAGACGCTTCCAGCAATTGGTATCATCGAGGCGAACTCCGCATAACACAGCGCAGTGAATGTACATGCTATTGCTGCAATTATAAAGGACACTATAAGTGCCGGTCCAGAACTTGCCGATGCCACGCCGGTAACAATAAAAATCCCGGCACCAATTATTCCGCCAACACCCATTATAGTCAAATTTAAAGGTCCTATGGATCTTTTTAGAGTATCACCGTTCTTGGCACAGTCAAGGGCTTCATTTATGCATTTTTTTTGGAATATTTTTTTCATTTAAATCCCTTTTCAAATTTGGTAGTGTGTAAAAATCATAAATATTTATTTTATTCTCTGCTATTTGCTTTATTTTGAATTTTAACGAAGGTATCATGAGGCATGCTTAAAAACAGAATCGGATGGTCATAAATTTTGACCATGATAATAAATTTTGGTTTTTTTGGGGGGGGTATTACAAAATTTAAGGAGTAAGCAGCACGCCTTCCACCTTCTTACACTATAGTGTAAAAGTTTAATCTTATATACTTTGTGTTAATATGTTATGGATAACTAATATTAATCTTGTTATAAGGCTTAATAATGGCTAAAACAGAATTATACTTGTTCATAATAGGTTTTAACAAAAGTTTGCTTAGAAAAATAAATAATGATTCAATGATAATTGTTACTAGAGAGAACAGTTTATAATTATCATAATAAAATTGTTAAGTAAGAATAAGTAATATGATATTTGAAGGGGTTTCAATGGGCATGCGTTAAAATAAGTTTAGGTGGACGTGATTAAAAGGCGTCACCCTTCATAAATTATTTTTGGGGGGGGTAATTTATAAGGGAGATTTATTAAGTCGCATGCCCTCTGCCTCTTACATTATACTTTAAAAGTTTTAGTATTTAAACTTTGCTACAAATTCATGCCGCATTCAAAAACTTGAATGAAAAGAATAAACTAATACGTATGAAATTCATTTATTAGTGGTTTAAGGCATAGAAATTGTAGTTTAAACTAATTACAATCGTTTTTTGTATTTTAATTCCTTAAAATGAATTATGTACTGGGTGCCTTGGTTAATATTAACTTCTACGTTGCCTTCAAGTTGATTAACTAATTGGTTTACCAATAAAATTCCAAGGGTGGTTGTGCTGGAAATATCAAATCCTTTCGGTAATCCCACACCATTATCACCTAATATGAGCTCGTATTCATCGTTTAATTTTGAAAGTTTTAACTCTATCTTCCCTTTTCCATCTTTGAATGCGTGTTTGATGGAATTTGATAACAGTTCTGTTATTATGAGTCCTAAAGGTATTGATGTTTCTATTCCAAGATCATGTTCTTCAACCTCCACATCCAAGGTTATATTGTTTGTATCCACATCGTAGGAATACAAGATATTCTCTATGAGGGCTTCAATATATTCCCTGATGTTTATTTCAGAGATATCTGTGGAGTTGTACAGGATCTCATGAACCAGGGCTATGCTGTGTATACGATTTTCACTTTCGCTGTAGCTTTCCTTGATAATTGGATCATCAAACTCAGATGCTTGAAGGGAGAGGAGTGATGCTATTATCTGTAAACTATTTTTCACCCTGTGGTGTATCTCCCTTAACAACAGTTCCTTCTCTTTTAACGATGATTTTAACAGAGTTTCGGCCATTTTTCTGTCAGTTATGTCTATGAGAGATATCAGGCTCTTTTTGGTTCCAGGTATAAAATCAAAGGTGGCAAAGAAATATTTAGCTTCGTTATTGACTTTGATTTCAACATCGTAGGTTTTTAAACTCATTTCAGTGTTATCATCGGAGTGTGTGCTATGATACCTTTGAACTTCTGCCCTCTGTTCTGGAACAACGAGTTTTATCCAGTTATTCCCAATTATATCACTCTTTTTCAGTCCAAGCATGTTCTCAAATGTTTTGTTAACGAGGGATATTGTAAGATCATCCTCTGCAATCAACATTGCTGTGCCTGTGTTTTCAAAGATATTTCTGTACTTTTTTTCACTGGTTTCAAGATCTTTTTCATACTTCTGTAGTGAGAATAGGCTGCTGTTTATTGAACTGGCTAACGCACTGAGTTCGTCATCTCCAGAAACAGTTACACGCCTTTTGATGTCTCCAGCTTTTCCAATATCTACTATTTCTCCTATTAACTTATCCAGACGGTTTAAAACATTTTTATCTAAAACGTAGAGTGCAAGGATAACGAACAATATTCCTACCAGTAAAATGGATCCAACGAAGTAAAACACACTGTTTAGGTAGGAGTGATACAGTGTTCTGGCCATTTCTGACTTGACAATGATGGAAGGATTTCCATATATGTCATTTAAAAGTCCGTAGGCTGCAATAGAATTTCCTCCCAGTACTTTGAATGAGGTTGGAGTTGCATTGGATAGGTGTGGTAAAATAGTTTTATATTCTGGAGATGTATTAGCAGAGCTGTAGGACTGGATCGATAGTGTGCTGTTTGGAATATTTATTAGTTTGTTGAGTTCTGTTTGGGTGAGGTACCTTCCCATTATAAGTGTCCCTGGAGATGGTCCCTGGTCATGGCCAGTTAAAACAGGTTTAGAAATAATTATCATTGGGCCTTCAGGCAGGCTAAGGAGTCCGTAGTAACCTTGCATATTGTTGGATTGTAAAATCTGACTTTCGTTACTGAAACTACTTAGATTTTCTGGCAAACTCATAGATTCATTGTTTTCAAGGTTGTAGGCCTTTCCATATTTGATGTTCCCATTGGTGTCAACGTACATGATCAAGTTAAGATCGAGTCTTTTGAAGGTTTGAGGATTCAGATCATCCGTGGCAAAGCTTGGATTGTTGCCATTGAGGTAGTCATAAGCATCATCCCACTGTGACCAATCCCTTGCAGTTTCATTCATTGCAAATATGGTTTGGTTTAACCCAGAAAGTTCATCTTTAAGAACATGGTTACTGTAGCGTTGTTCATAATCTTGTGATGTGCTTAAAAAAACAAACTGTGAGATCAATAGAAGTATCAATATCAGCAGTGTTATGATAATACCACTGTAAATCAAAGTTTTGCTTCTTAACTTCATTTTAACTCACACATCTCAGGAACATTTGTAACAAGTTAATCATTACTAGTGATTCCTTAAATAAAAAGCTTTTATTTCCAAAATTTCTTGTGATATTCCAAAATATTAAGAAACTATTTAGAAAAAGTATTATTTAAATCTTTTATAAAAAAATATTTAAAATTAAATATTTTACCCAATTGTTGAATGGAATATTTTGTACATTAAAATTGTGTGCCTCAAAATGGAGGTTAAAGCTGAATAGTTAGTTTAAAGGATTTTGTTTAAACCATCTGCCGGATAAACTAATTCTTCTTCAAACATTTCTGAGAGACTATCTTTTTTGAGATGTTCTAAAGCAAGGTTAATTCCATAGAGACTTGTGAATATGAGTAAAGTTGGTAAACTAACTCTTTCTACATTGTAAGTCTTTAAATCATTGATTGTAAATTCATTTATGTTGTATGGTTGTCCTGCTGCAATAGTTACAGGTCCTTTAACTTCTTTCTTGATTTGTTTAACCTCATCAAGTGTGGCAACATAAGTAATAAATGTTAAATCTGCACCAGCTTCAATGTACTCATTGGCACGATCAATGGCAATTTCCAACCCTTCATATCTATCTTCAGTTGATCTCAATGCATCAGTACGGCCGTTAATAATAAAATCGGGTTTAGCTTCAATTTCTGCAGTTTCCTTAGCAACCCTAATTTTTTCTGTCATTAAATCCGCATCAACAACAGAAATACCGTTCTTTCTACTCGGGATTTGGTCTTCAAGGTTGAGACCTCCAACACCTGTTTGTAAAAATTTTTTAACGGTTTCCATCACAACTTCAGGACCTCCATAACCGTCTTCAGCATCAGCCATAACAGGAACATCTACAGATTCTACAATTCTACGTGTCCACTCAAGATTCTCATCTAGAGTAACATCAATTTCATTGTTGTAACCCGCTGCTATTGAAAAACTGTAACCTGAACACTGTACAGCTTTAAAACCAGCATTTTCTATTAATTTAGCACTTATGGGGTCGTATGCATCGGGCATAACGAGAGTTTCAGGTGAATTTAACAGATTTTTGAGTATTTTCGTTTTCATAAATTATCCCACAACCATTATTCTCCACATAAACGACTTAAATTGGATTTAACCACAACAGCTTCCATCACCCTGACTGATACCCAACTTATTTAAAAATGCAATATATCCTTTAGTCTTTAGTTCTAACTGATCGTTAAGTCCGTATACATCTATTTCTTTAGAAGAGAGTAATTCAGCAAATTTATCTGTAGTGAAGTCTTTAAACAGTTCTTCTACAGTTTTTTCATCCATTACAAATAGTAGATCAGCATTACATGTTTCTAATTCATCTATGGGTTTTAAATCTACTTTCAAATCATTATCAACTCTAATTATCTGGAGCATATTTTCATTATCAGCAACTGCTATTGCCATGGTAAAATCGTTAACTAGGTCTTTAAACAGTTCTGTGTTCTCGATAACCCATTTGTTCCACAATTTAACATCGAAGTATTTAGCTTGTTTTTCTTTTAATTTGGCATTAATTTTGTCAAATTTGTTTTTCACATGTTCATAACCCTTTTCTTCAAAGGGACAAGCCTCTATACAGTAGGTACAGCCTTGGTTACACCCTATACAGTTCTTCTTTACAATTTCAACTTCGCTACCACAACAGGAATCTACTTCTACCAATGCATTCTCAGGGCAAGCTTTAACACACTTACCACATATTTCACAGTATTCAGGTATCCAAGCATGTTCGTTGTTCTCTTTAATAGGTAAATTTGCAATACTCACAAATATTGCAGAAACCTTCAATCTAGGGCCGAGTTCAGGAGTTATTAATAAACCACTATCTCCTATATGACCTAAACCTGCCTTTTGACCTAGTAACGATAGGTTAACCTTACTTTTCATTGGATCAGCTATTTCTGTGCCATAACCTTCCTTCCTAATGTAATCAGAGATTTTGGTAGTTAAAATAAACGCCCTTACATATGCGGTATCATTAAGATCCTTTGCATCATCTCCAGGGGGTGTTTCCAGGATTTCATTATCCATTTCCATAGTTAAAACAATTGTAAATGGATATTGGATGAATTGATCTTTGATTAGCAGATCAGATGTAAGTAAAGTGTACCCTATGTTACTGATGCCCAATGAATGTGCATACTCTTCGATTTCTTTAAAAAAATTAGGTTCAGCTAGAAATTTTGGATTTACAGGATTTTCTACGCGTGATAGATCTGGTATCTCAATATCTCCACAACAACCACCTTCTTCATGTGATTCATCATGTTCTTCACCACATCCACATCCTGTATCTTCTTCATGTTTTGCAGAATTTTCACCACAGCCACAGTCTTCTGTTTCTGCGGCATAATGATTGTCTTCTGGAGATTCATTATCACAGCCACAATCGCACTTATTATCTTCTTTTATCTTTTCTTCCGTTTTTTTATCTAAATTATCTTCTTCACATCCACATTTATTATTGTTCATATTTGTTTCCCCTTTAATTTTTTTTCAAATCGATTTATTTATTAAAATATTTCCTTTGGAATATTAATGCTACATTTACAAGGCTGATAAGTACTGGAACTTCTATTAAAGGCCCTACTACGGCTGCAAATGCTACTCCAGATCCTATTCCAAATACTGCTACTGCAACAGCAATGGCTAGTTCAAAGTTGTTGCTTGCTGCTGTAAATGACAAAGCTGAAGTCTTGGAATAATCGGCACCTATTTTGTATCCCATCCAGAATGTTGTAAAGAACATTATCACAAAGTAAATCAGTAATGGAATGGCGATTAATACCACATCAGATGGTATCTGGACTATATAATTCCCTTTTAAGCTGAACATCACAATTATTGTGAATAAAAGTGCAATAAGGGTGATTGGGCTAATTTTTGGTATGAATGTTTCATGATACCATTCTTTGCCTTTTCTTTTCACTAAAATGTATCTGGTAAGTATTCCTGCAATAAATGGAATTCCAAGATAAATAAATACACTTTCAGCAATTTGAACAATGCTAATATCTACAACACTTCCATAAATTCCAAATATAGGTGGCAGTACAGTTATGAAAATCCAAGCATACACACTGTAGAAAAACACTTGAAAAACACTGTTAAACGCTACGAGTCCTGCAGCATATTCTGTATCTCCTTTTGCAAGTTCATTCCAAACTATTACCATTGCAATACAACGAGCAAGACCTATTAAAATTAAACCTACCATGTACTCTGGATAGTTATGTAAAAATATTATGGCCAGGGCAAACATTAAGATCGGGCCAATTATCCAGTTTTGGAATAAAGATAACCCTAATATTTTTGTATTCCTGAATACTTCTCCTAATTCTTCATAGCGCACTTTAGCAAGTGGAGGATACATCATTAATATTAATCCGATTGCAATAGCAATATTTGTTGTACCAACTTGGAACTTGTTAATAAACAACTCTACAGTGGGGATGAAGTAACCTATAGACACTCCAATTGCCATGGCAATGAAAATCCAGAGGGTTAAATATCTATCAAGAAATCCAAGTTTAGGTGTATCACAAATTTGGTCGGTCACTTGTTGTGTAATGTCTTTGGCCATAAACAACCTCTTTTACTTATTAAGGGCTTCTTCAAATGCATCTCTATGAAGACCGGATGCCATTTCTTTTTTACATTCTTCGTCTGTAAATAGCCTCATTTTAGCAGCTCTACATGGATAGTGCTGTAATTTAAGCCCAGCTTCGATAGGAACATTTTCTAGATCGTCGCTGCCGAAATATTTCTCTGACAAGTAATCCGAAACAAATTTAGTTGAACCACAAGGAGAAGATCTAATAACATCAATAATCGCAATTTTACCATTTTCAAGGGTTATATCTACCTTGGGCTTCCCAATTTTAGATGTGAATGAATCGAAAACTTCGTTACCATTTTCTTCCAATTCGCACATGATATATGGGCAAGTAACATTTTCATAAGATTCTAACTGATTTTTAAATCCTTCACCGCTCCATGCTGCAACGATGATGTGATCTACATATTTGTTCACCAAATCTACAATGTCCAATGTAAGGTCTGGATGTTGTGTGTAAGTTATTAAGATGTTAGCTTCTTTAATTTTATTTAATTCATATAATGGTATGTCTATTTCATCCATAAACATTGATTCAGGTTTTTCAAGCTCAACAAATTCAGTATCAAACTTTTCTTTTATGTTTTCGTATGCTCTTTCACCATATGGTCCATCTGTAACTACTACAACATTTAACACGGTTATCAACTCCAATTATCTGCATGAGAATTCCCTATCAATTGATCCACAGCAAACATCCTTATCTTCTTCAACAACTCTTTCATCGTCAGGCAGCAAGTATGAATAGTACAAATCATTTAACCAGAAGCTTAATTCATCCCGGACTTTGTTGAATAACTCTAATTTTTCTTTTTCGTTTCCTTCAAAGGATGATGGATCTTCAAATGCTTGTTTGAAATATTTTATACCTCCTACAAAGAATGGACAGGCATTGTATGAATTTCCACAAACTGTTATTACATAATCGAAGTTTTGGCCTTCGAATTCCTTTAAACTCTTAGATCTGTGGTTAGAAATGTCAATTCCAATTTCATCCATACACTTTATTGCCAGTGGGTCTACCCCTTGAGGTTCACTTCCTGCGCTGTAAACATCAAAACCATCTCCATAAAAATGCCTGAACAATCCTTCGGCCATTTGTGATCTGGCTGCATTATGGATACACATGAATAAAACTCTTTTTTTGACCATTTAACTCACTTTAACCTGTTAAATTTACATTTCAAGTCGCAAAGAATATTAATTTAGTCTATGAGTTTCGTAATTTTCTGTTTCAATAGTTCAACGCATTTTTCACCATTTTCATCGAGTCTTACTGGGTCTGTTGGTTTTAGATTAGCTGAATTTAATTCTTCCTGGGCATTAACAACCTTTGAAACTTTCACACCTTTTTGTAGTAATATTTTATCAACACAAGCTCCTTCACAGCCATTGACTGCTATAATTGGATACTTTTTGATTAATTCTTTAAATCCTTCTCTGTCAGCAGATGTTGCACCCATACAAATGGATATAAGATCGTCACGTTCCCTGACAACATCGCTACTTGCGGCCCTTGTTATTAAACCATATGGGCTCATTCCACTACATGGGGCCAGAGCATATTTTTTCTTCTCCATAGTTATCACCTATTCAATTGTAGCGATCAATTCGCTTACTAAATCTGTAATTTTAGGATCTGTCAGCCTGTAATGGATCCAAACCCCTTCTTTACGTCCTGTAATGAATCCTGAATTTTTTAGTATGTTTAAATGATGTGAAATACTGGATTGTGGCTTGTTTAAAGCATAAATTATTTCACAAACGCATAATTCCTTATCAGTCAACAAATATAAAATTTTAAGTCTAGTAACATCTGATAATGCTTTAAGTTTGTTTGAATGTGTTTCTAATTTCTTATCATCGGGTAGGGATGCTAATATTTCTTTCATTCTGAGTATCTGCTCAGAATCAGGTTTTCCTTCTTCTGGTATTGGACAAGTTTTCATCAATATTCCACCGTTATTTCGTTGCTTTAACTTGTATGCTGATTATTTTACCAACCAATCTTTCGTCCAGATTGGTGTCTGTGAAGTAGTGCTGTTCAACAATTTCAATACTGTTGAAACCTGCTTCTTTTATGGTATTCAAGTATTTTTCTAATTCAACAGCTCCAGCTGAGCATTCTGACCATGCTTGGAACTTTTGCATGATATTTTTGGGAAGCTCTTCCTCTGTTACCAGATCCGACACTAAAATCTTACCACCGGGTTTCAGTACCCTGAATGCTTCTTTATATGCGACTAACTTGTCTGGAGTTAAATTAATGACGCAGTTACTTATTATGACATCAATTGAATCTGTTTCAATGGGCAAATCTTCTATTTCCCCTAATTTAAATTCAACATTTTCATATTTACCTTCCAAAGCATTTTTTGTGGCATTTCGAACCATTTCTTCGGTCATATCTATTCCAATTACTTTTCCAGATTCTCCTACCTTGTTAGCCGCGAGAAATACATCAATTCCTCCACCAGATCCAAGATCAAGAACAACATCACCTGGTTTTAATTCCACAAGTGCAGTTGGGTTTCCACATCCAAGTCCGTACATTGCGTTTTCAGGAATACTCTTCAGATCTTCCACTGAGTAACCTGCAGATTTGGCCTGTTCAATCACTGAATTGACACTACAAGAAGTACACGAATCATTATCAGACTTTTTTATGGCTATTTTTGAATATCTATCTTTAATATGTTCTTTAATTTCGTTAGATTCCATTGTAACACCTTCAATCATATTAAATTGATATATCTATATATGTCGATATATTGATTGTTGTTAGTGTTGTCTTATAAATTTAACTACAAACGAAAGTTACAAAAAAAATAAAACTAATTTAATTAGATCTTCCAAAGGCACAATAAAATTCAAAACTTATCCAACAATAGATTAACCTCTTCTTCAAGGCTTAAATTCTTTAAATAATTATTTTCTTCGGTTTTGACAGCGATATACGCCTTTGAAAGTCCATCTCCCATGGCATTCATCAGCACCTCATCCTTGGATAGGGATTTTATTGCATCATCTACACACGAAGGTAAATCCTTTATGTTGAGTTTCAACCTTTCATCCTCTTCAAGTTTAGCAGGGTCCAGTTGAACAGGTTCTGGGAGGGACAATTTTTCCTTGATTCCATTTAAACCAGAAAATATGATTGATCCAATGGAAAGGTAGGGATTTGAAGTTGCATCAGAAGTTTTGATTTCGAAGTGTTTAATAGTTCCATCTGGCTCCTTAACTACTCTTATACTGGCTTCTCTGTTATCAAAGCCCCAACAACCATATTTACCGGCCCATGAACTGGGAAGAATTCTCCTGTATGAGTTGGGTGTGGGTGTTGTGATGGCCATCAGGGCACTTAAATGTTCAAGTATTCCTGCAATGAAATGATGGGCAGTGTTTCCCAGTTCAAAGTTTTCATCAGGGTCATGCAAGATGTTTACACCGTCTCTCCAGAGGCTAAGATGGATATGGCATCCACTTCCAGCATGATCAGCAAACAGTTTGGGTAAAAATGATGCCACCATTCCATGTTTTAATGCAACTCCTCGCACAGTTTCTCTGAAAATGATCTGGTTATCGGTTGCCTTCATTGCATCATCGTAGTGTACAGTAATTTCATGTTGACATGGACCAGATTCAGAATAGTACTGTTCCACAGAAAGACCCTGTGATTCAAGATAATCTGCAATTTCCATGATAACGTCATTATTCAAATTCATGGAATTGGTGGATCCAAAGGCGGTATTTTCATGACAGTTTAATGGATCATCCTTATTTAGGAGATAAAACTCGTTTTCAAACGATGCTTTTATTTCAAGCCCTTCATCACGTGCTAGATTCAATATCTTTCTTAAATAGTTCCTTGGACAAAAGTCCCATGGACTTCCATCCACATACATATCCCCAATTGCCAAGGAATTTCCAGGGGCATAGGGTACTTTCCTAATTGTTGAGTTGTCTGCTTTTAGATAAACCTCTCCAACAGGATCCAGCGGTGCACCTGGAACAACACCATCGTAAACCACAGGAACTCCCTGCTGGGCACGAGATATTCCAACCACAGCTTCTGAAACATCATCATCAACTTTCAAACGAAGAGCCTTCGAACGTATCATGTTAGCATTATCAATCCATAAAATTCTTAAAAATCGAGATCTCTCACCAAGATCTTCCAACTGTTTCCCCATGACTCAAACCCCTCCAACAAACTCAGATAGTTTACAAACAATCAAGTTGTTAACCATGTTCCTCAATATACAAAATAATATTATAATTTATTTTTTCTTTCATATCTAAATAGCATTTCTTATTGCACAAATTATATTTTGTCCTTACGAAAATTCTGAAGACTTTGAGATTATAATATGGTCTATAAAGATGTAATACGATAGCAATGTGTAGTGTATTAAATTGCAAAACATACAATCCAATACGGTATATAGATTAAATTAATGGATAATTTGATGATTAACATTTTTTATAAAAATTTAAATGATTAGAGATTGAACATTTATTCAATTATTGAAATTGTTTATGGGGGGATTATATGGATTTGATTGATAAATTAAAAAATATTTCAGAGTCTATACCAAAACAGATTGATAAAATCGAGACAGAAGAAGCTACTAAGAATGCTTTTATAATGCCTTTTTTAAATGCGTTGGGGTACAATGTTTTTGATCCAACTGAAGTAGTTCCGGAATTTACTGCAGATGTGGGTACAAAAAAAGGTGAAAAAGTAGATTATGCAATAATGATGGATGGCACACCATCAATTTTAATTGAATGCAAACCATGTAATTTTAATTTAGATGAAGCGCATGCTTCACAGTTGTTCAGATATTTTTCAGTAACACCTGCTCGTTTTGGTGTTTTAACTAACGGGATAATTTATAGATTTTATACAGATATAGAAGAACCTAATAAAATGGATTCTAAACCATTTCTAGAGATAGACATGTGTGATGTTAAAGAAGCTCATGTCAACGAGCTTAAAAAGTTTACAAAGGCTTCTTTTGATTTAGATGAAATATTAACAACAGCTAGCGAATTAAAATATACTGGTGAAATGAAGAAAATTATGGCCAGCGAAATTAATGATCCATCTGAAGATTTTGTTAAATTTTTTACAAAAAAAGTATATTCTGGACCTGTTACTGAACGTGTACGACTGAAATTTACAGGTATTACAAAAACAGCATTAAATCAGTTTATTAAAGATCAAGTGAGTTCTAGATTAAAATCAGCGTTAGATGCTTCAGATGTGAAACAGGAAGAAGAAATTGAAGTACATGTTGAAAGTAAAAAAGGTATTATAACGACTGAGGATGAGTGGGAAGGATATTATATTATTAAAGCAATTTAAATGAAATTGTAGATCCTGATCGTGTCACAATAAGAGATACTTTAAGTTATTGTGGTATCTTATTTGATAATTCTAATAGACAACCAGTATGCAGACTTCATTTTAACGGTAAACAAAAATATCTAGGATTATTCGACGAACAAAAAAAAGAGGAAAAAATTCCTATTGAGTTTGTCAAAGACATCTATAATCATGCAGACAAAATTAAAACAACAATAAGTTTCTATGAAACTGATTGATAATTAATTCATTATTTCTATTTTTTTGGCAGGTCCTAAAATGAATATAAATATAAATCAAAGAAATATTTTTCAAGGTTTTATTATAGTTTTAATTATTGTAGACCTTGTATTGCTTATGTTCATCACATTTAGCACAGTTAGTCAACCTATATTTTTAACAATAGTTTATTTTGACTTATTAGTATGTTTTATACTTTTTGCTGATTTTATTTACAGAATTAGACAATGTGATAATAAAAAGGCATTTATCAGGAAGAATTGGACAGATATAATTGCAATGGCTCCGTTAGACATTTTATATTTCAGTCCAATAACTGTTCCTCCAAATTATATGTTTATTATTCGGCTTTTTAGGTTCACACGATTAATAGCTCTATTCCGAAGGGAATGGAAATATATATCCTCCTTTTTTAAACAAACACATATTAATTTTGCAATGGGAATGTTATTATTCACAATGTTTGCAGGAACTATTCTTTTTTATTTAGTTGAGCATAGTGTTAATCCAGAGGTCCATACTTTTTGGGATGCTCTGTGGTTTACTGTAACCACAATGATTTCTGGAAATAGTAATATTGTTCCAAGCACATATTATGGGGAAGGAATTTCTGTTTTAATGATGCTCATTGGGATATCATTCGTAGGAATTTTAACTGCATCCCTAGCGTCCTGGTTAATAAGTAAATCCAAAAACAATGAAGAAGATAGTCAAGAAAAGAAATTAGAAAATCTTCAAACTGACATAACAGAAATAAAAACAGATATATCTAATTTAACAAAGGATATTAAAGAATTAAAAAATTCTTTTAAAAAATAACAGATAATCCTACTAAATTTTGTTCTCGTTATTTTATATCTTCAATTACTATTTTTTTAGAATATTCCCTAAGGGGTGTTTATGAGTTGAATTTTGTACACAAGTAACGTCCGCAGAGCTACAATAATAAGAATAAAACCTTTGATAACATTCAAGCCTTACTTTCCAATGTTTAGTTTCCTAAAAAAAGTGTATGTTTTTTTTGGATCAAAATAATATATCCGCAAAACTTATAAGTGGTCAATGAAACAACTTAATAAGTACAGTTGCTCCGGTAGTGTAGTCCGGCCAATCATTTCGCCCTCTCGAGGCGAAGACTCGGGTTCGAATCCCGGCCGGAGCATTCAAACCTAAAATACTAATTTTAATAATTTAATTCACTTCTAACTGAGTATTAGCACCCTTTTATTTTAACTCAGTTTATGTCCATGAACTCTTTATACTTATCTAAATAAAGTTTTGAATCATGGATCAATTTTTCCACTTCTGTGGACAAATCATTATTTAGCAGTTCAAGTCGTTTTAATTGATTAGTGTCTTCATAACCCTCAAATAGATCAATTTCAGGTGTTATGCTCACGTACAATGTGCGCAGATACTCATTTCTTCCCTTTATTTGCTCATTGATATTGTAGGTCAATTCTTTAATTTCAATCAAATCCCTAACCAATTGGGGGTCAATATCAAAATCAATAATATTGCCCATGAAAATAGGCCAGAAACCATTGTTTAATGTGTCTGTTTTTTTAGATTCCCAACCATTTGACAATAAATTTTCAGCATGATTTTGATTGGTTTTAATAGTATCATTAACGACGTAAATTATTCTTTTAACTTTTCTAGATTCCCGATCCCTTTCTAAACGATTGTTTAGATAGAATCCTATTGCTGCTACCATCATGGAACCCAGTAACAAGTAGACTGAATTGAAGTATGATGGAATCCATGTCATTCCCAGTCCAGTGGTTAATATTATGACAAAAATAAAGGCAATTATGAATAGGTAAATCATGACACGTTCATAATAATTGCTTATTGATGCGTTTTTCAGGACTGAAATTGTATACACCATAACCAGCACTAGTGTACCAATTAGAACTGACAAAATTAGGGCTAAAATATAATCTCCGCTTTTAGTAAAAATGTAGATAAAACAAGAACATACAATGAGTATAAAACCGATAATTGCTAGAATTTTTTTCATCACATCATTTTTTTAGGATTATATTATATACTATTTCCTAAATTCATGTTTGAACATCAATAAAATCAACATCTAAAATTTTACTTCAAAACTATTTGTTAAAAAAATAGATTGAATGAATAAATGTGGCCCTATTCCCTATTATTATTTTTTTATCTACGAATTCCTGTTACACTAAAAATATTTGTTGGAATTTTACATTAAAGTTTTATAAATATGTGGAATAAATTTACAGTTAAGGCGTTAAGATAACATTATATCTTAATCAATTGGGGGGGGAAGTAATTTGAAAAAACAGTTTATATTTGTCTCAGCGTTAATTTTTGTTTTTCTAATAATTGGAACAGTTTCAAGTGCCAGTGCGTCAGATACTCTTCAACCAAAGGTTAAAAGTATCAATCCTACAAATAACTCTTTTAATGTACCAACTTATCATAATCTCACCATAAAATTCACAGAACCTGTTAAAGCTGGAAATAATTATATAACACTAAAAAACAGCAAAGGAACATCTGTTCAATTTAAAAAGATTATAAGTGGAAATACTTTAACAATCAAACCAACCTCAAACCTTTCTAGAGGAGTTAAATATGTTCTATACCTACACACTGGCTGTGTTAAAGATCTTTCAGGCAACAACATCTCCATATTCAAATCTTGTTTTACAACAGACAGTACCGGACCTAAATTAACATCAATTGATCCTGTCAAAAATGCATTTAATGTGAACTTAAACAAAACAATAAGCTTAAAATTTACAGAAGCAATTAAATTTGGAAATAACCAAATTGAATTGGTTAAATCAAATGGTGCACATGTTTCATTCACTAAAATGATCAAAGGAAATGCTTTATATATAAAGCCTCAGTCTCTTTCAAGTGGCACCAAATATTTCCTCACCTTCCATACCAACAGCTTAAAAGATATATCTGGAAACGGAGTAGCCTATTACAAATCCTACTTTGTAACATCTTCTGGTTTAAACACTAATCATCCATTATCCACGGTGAAAATTTGTTTCATTCATCATTCAAGTGGGGGTAATTGGTTGTCAAATGGAAATGGAAATTTAGGGGCAGCACTTAACCGCAACAACTACTACGTAACAGAAACAGACTACGGGTGGAGTGCTGAAGATGGTGATAATTTAGGTGACCGTACAGATACAGTCAACTGGCCTGAATGGTTTAAGGATAGAAAAATGTCCCATGTATATCAAAACAATTACCACTCTGCCTATACCAACACCATAGGCAATCCCGGGGGCGAAAACGATATCATAATATTCAAATCTTGCTTCCCAAACAGCAAAGTAGGTTCCAGCATTGATGATGAAAAAGAAATCTACAACAGCTTGAAAACATATTTTGCAGCACATCCAAACAAGTTATTCGTACTCATAACTCCACCTGGAGAAACACAGGTAAGTAGTTACAAATTAACCAAGGATCTCTGTAATTGGTTAGTTGATAAAGATGGATGGTTAAAAGGATACACTGGTAAAAATGTGTTGGTCTATGATTTTTATGGTACACTATCAGAAACCAACTCCCATCACAGATACTACAACGGAGTAATTCAACATGTCTATGCCTCTGATTACGATGGTATATCTCCCTATCATGATGGAGATGACCACCCAAATGCACTAGGTAATCAAAAAGCAACCAATGAATTTATAACCCTATTAAACATTGCTTATAACCGTTGGAAAAACCTTTAATTTTTTTTGGAAGGTTCGAAGCGTTTTTTATACAATCTTTTGTATTTTATGGGCCTAAATCTCATTAAAAAAAACCGATCACAGTGCAGGGTGTGCTGTCAACTCCTTTGATCTGCCATGGAACAACCATAACTTCCTTTATGGTTAGTTCTTCATCCATGTCGAGGTTCATATCTTCGATGAAGAGGAGGGGTTCTCCATAGTTTGGGCTGGTTTTAAAGCCTGTAATATGGGTTTGTTTTGCATTTTCAGCATCTCGATATCTTGACATGGATATGGTATCTATTCCAAGGCAGCGGATTTGTGGATGGGTTTCCCTGATCCAATCAACTGTTTCCACTGCTATCCCTGGACTTTTAGTCAGATATTTTTGAAGGTCTGTTTCTCTGAATTTTCCAAACCCGGTTTTAAAGAGCAGACATTCACACTTATCAAAGTCTGCGTCTGAAATGTCTTTGATCTCTATGAGTTCGTAGGGATTTTTGGGACAGTCGAGCACAATGGGATTTTTAAAGCTTAATTCTTCTGGACTGTAATCTAATATAGATCTTCCAGTGTCAACGAAATGTTTTGGAGCATCAATATGGGTTCCGCTGTGATTTCCAACGGTAATCTTGTAGGTGTTGTAATCATCTCCATTTTTTATTTGGGTTAAAGGTTCCAGAGATGGTTCTGTGGTACCTATGTAATGTGGAGAGTTGTTTTCTATTGGGTAGGATAAAATTACTGTTTTCATTCATTATCACCGTGTTTAAACTTTTGGTTTGTAGATGTAAATAGATTACAATTTCTTTTCTGTGATCCAAACCAATAAATATAACAATTGTTATATTATTTTATTGTTCGTATATATCGGGTGATAAAAAATTGGAAGTCTTAATAACAGAAATTTCATGTTGTTTCAACAACAAATATAGTATTAAACTTACGAGTTTAGGCAAAAAAATACGGGGTGATTTAATGGCCGAAGTCAAAGTAGATGTTAAAGGAGAAACATGTCCTGTACCTCTAGTAGAAATGAGAAAAGCCATCAAAAATGCTTCTGAAGGAGAAATAATAGAGGTGGAGGGAACCCATCCAGCATCCAAGAAGGAAATTCCAATGGCAGTTGAGGCATTGGGATCAGAAATTGTGGACATCCAAGAAACCAACGGTGTCTGGAAAATTAAAATTCGTAAATAGGTGATTTTATGGTTGATGAAGCCAGTAAGGTTGATAAATCGACAATAATTGTTCACAGTGGAGATATGGACAAAATTTACAGTGCCCTCATAGTATCAAACGGAGCCCTATCCATGGGAATGGAAGCCTCATTATTTTTCACTTTTTGGGGTTTACAAAGACTTCAAAAGGGAGGATTGGATAAAGGACCCCTATCAAAGATGCACTTCCTAGGACTGGGCAAATGGATGATCAAGGGTCGGATGAAAAAAGCCAATGTAGCTTCCCTTGAACGTTTAATAAAAGATTTTAAAGAACTCGGAGGGAAAGTCATTGCCTGTGAAATGACCATGGAAATAATGGGAATTTCAAAGGAAGACCTTGATCAGGATCTGATAACTGAATATGGGGCTGTTGGAACCTACGTTCAAGAAGCAAGGAACTCCAAGATCACACTGTTCATATGATCAAAACGTTTATGAACAAAAACTCTTTGTTTTGGGTCTAGACAAATATTGAAAAACAGGAGGGAAATGTGTTATGGAAGTTAAGTACAGGTACCTGGATAATTCATCAATTACAAGGATGGATGAAAGAGTTTTAGAAGCCATGAAACCATATTTCTTCGAAAAATATGCTATTCCAACTTCTGAAACAGGATACTCCATGGGTATAGAGGCCCGTGAGGCTTTAGAAGATAGTAGAAACTACTTGGCAAACTACATTGGTGCAGGTGAGGGTGAGCTCATATTCACATCTGGAAGTTCTGAATCAAGTAACGCAGCAATTAAAGGTGCTGCAATAGCACAAAAGAATAAAAAAGGAAATCATTTAATTGTATCTAAAATTGAAGATTTTCCGGTCTTAAATAGTTTTAAATCCCTTGAAAAACAGGGATACGAAGTTAGCTACCTCGATGTGGATGAGTATGGGATGGTGGATCCTGAAACGATCCAGAAACTCATCAAACCAGAAACCAGTCTTGTATCAGTACAGCATGCAAACCAGGAAATAGGTACCATCCAAGATATAAAAACCATAGCTGAGATATGTAACGAGAAAAATGTGCTTTTACATACAGATGCAACCCACACATTTACCAAACTACCATTGGACCTTCATGAGATAAAAGCGGACATGGTAACAATATCTGCACACACCCTCCACGGACCAAGTGGAATTGGGGCACTGTACTTGAAAAAAGGAACACCATTCAACAAATATTTGGATGGAGGTTTCCAGGAATTTAACAAGAGGGGTGGATTGGAAAACATCCCCGGAGCAGTAGGTTTTAAAAAGGCAGTTGAACTCACAAGTAGTGAAGAGAATGATAAATTCATTCAAATGAGGGATCACCTCATGCAACGTGTGCTAAATGAAATACCCCACACCACACTAAACGGCCATCCCACAGAAAGAATTCCTCAAAATGCCAACATAACATTTGACTACGTTGAGGGAGAATCAATCACACTCCACCTGGACATGAGGGGATTTGCAGTGAGCACGGGATCAGCATGCTTCAGCCGTTCACTCCAAGCAAGCCATGTTATCTTGGGAATAGGGGGAGATCCTGAAAGGGCCCATGGATCACTCAGGATAACCTTCGGACGCTTCAATAGCATGGATGATGTTGGGGCCATGGCAGATGCATTAAACGAAATAGTGAGTAAGTTAAGGGAAATTAGTGCAATTGGCACTCAATAAAAAAAAATAGATGGTACGGTGAATTGGATTTAATCCAGATCCACCATTCTTTTTTGAAATTTCATTGGAACATCATCATTCTTCTTTGCAGGGAACATGATGTTTCTCATCACACCAGATATGGTTTTAACAAGTATGGGTCCGTCCATGATTACTTGTCTGATGAGGTACATTGGCCTCAGATAGAACTTTTTAAATGCAGATGCCTGTAATTTTTTGAGTTCGTCCAAGGAACAATCAACTGTCTCAAGAATTGGGGAGATCAAAGTGTACTTGGACCAGTCCTTAACCTTTATGAGATCCTTCTCAAGGGTTTGCTGATAGAACCGAGTTCCTGGATAGGGTGTGGCCAGTGAGAATATGGCGTAGGAGGGATTGAGTTCCTTCACAAAGTTTATGGTATTTTTAATGCTCTCATGGGTGTCACCAGGCATTCCAAGAACAACCGATGCTATGGTTCTGATTTTTTCTTGACGGGACACTTCAAATGCATCCTTGATCCTTTCTATGGTGGTTTGCTTGTTCACTGTGTCAAGCATCTGCTGATCTGCAGATTCAACTCCCATGAACACGGTGATACACCCTGCTTTTTTCATTTTCCTTAAAAGTTCCTTGTTTAAGGAATCAACACGTGATGTGCAACCCCACATTACATCGATATTTCTCTCTTCAATACCTTCACAGAGTTCAATCACACGTTTTTTACTTATGGTAAAGGTGTCATCCATAAATGCGATGGTTTCGATGCCCATCTCATTAACAAGGTACTCCATTTCATCTAAAATCTTATCCACAGATCTCATACGGAGTTTGGATCCATGCAGGGCTGCAGATGAACAGAAGGAACATTGCATTGGACAGCCCCGACTGGTTATCATGGTTGACATCTTAGTGTCCATGTTTAGAAGTTTGTAACTGTCCATGGGAAGTAGATGTCTGGCTGGAAGTGGTAAACTGTCAAGGTCCATGATCAACTGTCTTGGAGGTGTTACAACATCATCAAAAGCTATTCCATTAACAGATGTTAATGGTAGGTCATATTCCAGTGATCGTGTAAGATCCAGGAGTGTTTCTTCTCCCTCACCGATGGTAACCACGTCCACGAAGTCGTACTTTAAAATTTCCTTGTAGTTGAAGCTTGGATGGTAACCTCCCATCACTATCAAAGAGTCTTTACAAACACTTTTTGAGTATTCTGCAGTTTCAAGTGCCTTTGCTATGGTTGGTGTCAGTGCTGTGAGTGCTATGATATCTGGTGAGAACTCCCTGAGTTGTCTACCAACAGATACAAGATCCATCTCAAGAGCACAGGCATCTATGATGATGACTTCAACATCATTTTCTTCCAGAACTGCAGCCATGTATGCCAGTCCTAAAGGGGGTGCAACCACTCCCATAAATTTATATTTTGAATCCAATTGAGCTGGATTTATTAACGCTACCTTCATTTGGTCACCTCGTTGATTTTCAATTCTAATACATTTGGTAAAAATCAATAAAATGGATATGATGACTTGTTTTTACAAGAACATTTTAAACAAAGGTGTAAACAAGAATAAAAGTATGTAAACTATTTTGTAAACAATAAAAATTATAGATATAACTAATTCAAGTTACTGTTATTTAAACCTTGTGTAGATGGTTGTTGGGAAGAGCTACAAGTATCAATTAACAAATTCGAACCGGATTACTATTTAAAAACTATCTAAATTTAAAATAATAACTTTAATTTATGAATATCCCTCAACGTGTAATGATGGTTTAATATCCTTGATTATGGCAGTTTAGAGTGGGCAAATATGTTTTAACTGTCTTTTCACAATCGTTCGTTGTATTTTAATTCTTTAAATTTTAAAAGAAATGATGTTCCGTTGTTGGATTTTATTTCAAGTTCACCTTCAAGCTGTATTGCTAAACTGTTAATGAGTTTCAAACCGAGGGTTGATGACTCATGGATATTTAAATCTTCAGGTAACCCTATTCCATTATCTGATACGTATAATAAATAATAATCATCCACATATTTAAGTTTAAGAGTAATTATGCCGTTTTTATTTGGAAATGCGTATTTTGTGGA